>DASXUN010000021.1:349861-699723 GCA_036504815.1 Gemmatimonadaceae bacterium
CCAGCGCCACGTTGTAGGCGCGCCCGATGCCGCTCTCCAGCATGCCGCCGCACCAGACCGGGATGCCCTGACGCTGGCAGTAGTTGTGAATGGAAATCGAGGTGTGGAATCCGCCGACCCGCCCCGGCTTGATGTTGATGATGCGTCCCGCGCCCAGCGTCACCATGTCCTGCGCCCGCTCGAGCGACGTGATGGACTCATCGAGGCAGATGGCCGTCTTCAGCCGCCGCTGCAGGTCCGCATGCCGCACGAGGTCATCGTGCGCGAGCGGCTGCTCGATCATCATCAGGTCGAGTGCGTCGAACTCGGCCAGGACCGCGGCATCGGCGAGCGTGTACGCATTGTTGGCATCGGCCATCAGTTCGGCGCTCGGGAGCGCCTCACGCGCCGCGCGCACGAACGCCACGTCGCGGCCGGGCTCGACCTTGATCTTCACCTTCTGGTAGCCCTCGGCGATGGCCGCGCACGCCTTGTCGGCGAGCGCCTGCGGCGATGCCTGGATGCCCAGCGAGATGCCGACGGCGATGCGTTCCCGGACGCCGCCGATGAGCTGGGCGAGCGGGACGCCCGCCTGCGCGGCGGCAACGCCCCAGAGGCCCATCTCCACCGCGGCCTTCGCCATCTGGTGCCCGCGGAAGTCGCGCTCGAACAGCGCGTGCGCGTCGGCCGGCTTGTCGATGCGCACGCCAAGCACGCGCGGCGCCACGTACGCCTCGATGGCCAGCCAGGCGGTGTCGATGGTCTCCGACGAGTAGTTGGGCCACTCGCCGGCGACGCACTCGCTCCACGCTACGGCGCCGCTCGCGTCGTGAAGCTCGAGCAGGCAAATGCGGCGCTCGGAGACGGACCCCGAGGAAATGCGGAACGGTTCGCGCAGCGGGAGACGGATCTCGCGCAGCGTGAGGCGGTCGAGGCGGATCATGTCAGGGGCCTCGTGAGCACGTAGGACCCGTCGCCATCCGGCGCCGGGTGGAAGGAGCTGATTTGGTAGCCAAGTGCGAAATAATGCATAAACGCCGCGTGCGAATGGCGGCGGTACGCCGCGGCCGCGGCCGGGTCGGTCGCCAGCAGCGCGGGGAAATCGCGCGGGATGTCCACGCGCACGGCGGGGGCATCGAGCCAGGTGGCGGGCGGCGGCGCGCCGGGCCCGCCAGCGGCCAGTGGCAGGCTCGCCAGCGTCGGCGCATCGTCCGCCCGCGCCGCGAGGCGGCGGGCGATCATGACGTGGTCGAGTTCCCATGCCGCCACGAACCGGTCGGTCGGGAGCGGCCCCATCTGGGAGCTATCGGTGACGCCGTACATGTTCTCGACGAACTCGTCGACGCGCGCGCCCAGCTTGTTGAGGTTCAGGTGGGAGTTGCGCGAGACGAGCGGATCCCAGGTCCAGTAGATGACCCGGACGCCCATCTCCTCGCAGCGGGCGCGCTGCCAGGCCTTGAGTCGCGCGCCGATTCCCGTGCCGCGCAGTTCGGGGACGACGGCCAGCATGTCGCTCCAGTGGGCGAGCACGCCGTGGCGGATGCCGGTGAGGCCGAAGACGAACGCCACGAGACGTCCCGATTGGTCGAAGGCGCCGGCGGTGATGCCCCCCACCTTGGGACCCACCTGCAGGATGGCCGGCGGGACGAGTTCACTGAAGTCGGCCCCCCACGTCGCCTCCTGCAAGGCGACGCACTGGCGGCGATCCTCGTGGGAAACGAGGTCGCGAATCTGCAGCCCGGCAGGGGGCGCGGCCGCGGCGGTGTCCATATCCTTAATCTGATGCGACATCACGACCTTTACCAACGTGCGTGGCGACACGTCACGAACTCAGCGGCCACGGCCCTCCGGGTTTCGGCGGCCTTGGGGGCTGGGGTCGCCATCGCCGGGGCGCAAGCGACGATCGCCCCGCCGGCGCCAGCCGCCGCGGGGCCGGCGACGCACGCGCCGTCTCCTGTAACGTGGAAGGATGCCCGGCTGCTCGGCGCCTTCACGCTCGCATCCGTCCTCGTGATGCCGGCGGACCGCGACGGCCAGCGATTGATGCAACGGCGGTGGGTGCAGGAATCGCCGTTGTTCTCGCACGGGGCCGACCTCTTCAATGCGTACGGCAGCCCTGGGGTCATCGCCGGTTCGGCCGTGCTCTATGCGGCCGGCTGGGCGACCGGGCGTTCGAACGTTGCGCGCTTGGGGATGCGCGCCGGCGAGGCCGTCGTGCTGAGCGGCATCGTCACCGGGGGGATCAAGGGTTTCGCCGGGCGGGCGCGGCCATTTGCGAGCCCGGGAGAGCCCGGCAATTTTCGCCTGCTCTCGGGCGTGCATGACGCCACGCGGCAGTCGTTTCCGTCCGGACACACGACCGCGGCATTCGCGTTCGCGAGCGCCGCATCGCGCGAACTGCGAATGTCGCATCCCTCCACCACACGCTGGGCCGCGCCGGCGCTGTACACGGCGGCCGCACTCACCGGTCTGGCGCGGATGCATGCCGACAAGCACTGGGCCAGCGACGTCATCCTCGGCGCCGGGATCGGCGTGGTGAGCGGCCGAGTGATTGCGCGCTACCACGCCGATCGCCCCGGCAACTGGCTCGACCGGCACCTGCTGCCGCGCGACCCGCGATGAGCACCAACGGCATCTTCATCACCGCGGAACTGGTGGGACCCGTTGGGGAGCGCCTGCGCGAACTGCAGCGCCGATTCGACCCGAAGCTCGCGAACGAACTGCCGCCACACATCACGCTGCTCGGATCATCCGGAGCCGGCCCCATCCGCGCCGACACGCCGAAGGAGGAATTGCGTGCCGCGCTCACGCCGGTTGGCGCGGAAACGCGACCGCTGCACCTGCGGTTCGAGGTGCCGTACCGTTTCATCGGACGCGAGATCGTGGTGCTTCCCGTCGACCCACACGGCCCCATTCGGGCGCTGCATGAGCGGCTGAAAGGGACCGGGCTATCGTATGAACTGGCGCGCTATCCGTTCACGCCACACTGCACGCTCAGTTTCTATCCCACGCTCACGCCCGACAACGTACGCGCCCTGATGGCGGTGCGCGTGGATGAGCCCTTTGTGATCGACACGCTGCGCGTGTATCACACCCGTGCGCCGCAAGCCCCGGTGCACCTGCTCGATATTGCGCTGACCGGCAGCGCCTGACCGCCGCCGGACGGCATTTGCCGTCCCATCGCAAGTCGTCGCGGTCTACGGACGTTCAGGTGGCGGGGACTCGCTCACCGGCAGGTCGGTACGCAGGCGCTGCACGAACGCCCCGGCATGTCCCCAGAAATGCGCGCTGTCATTCAGGAATGCGCGCATATGCCCGCCCTTGAGTTCCACCCACTCCTTGGGGGCGCTGGCCGCCGCGAACAGGCGCTGACCGTGCGCGTAGGGGACGATGCGGTCGTCGCTCGCGTGCATGATCAGCTTGGGCACGGCGACGCGGGCGATCTTGTCGAGATTGTCGAAGCGCTGCGACGCGATCAGGCGCACGGGAAACCACGGATACATCGCGGCGCCGATGTCGGGCGCGGACGTGAAGGCCCCTTCGATGATCAGGCCGCCCGCCTGCACGTGCAGGGCCAGTTCGGTGGCGACGCCGGATCCCAACGAATGCCCGTAGATGATGATGCGTGCCGCCGGAATGCCGCGCGTGACGCGCAGCCAGTCGTACGCGGCGCGGGCATCCGCGTACGTCCCCTGCTCGTCGGGCGCGCGCGATTCGCTCTCGCCAAAGCCGCGGTAATCGATGGCCAGGATGTTGAGGCCCAGCGCATGCCACCGCTTGTAGAACTGGGGAAGCACCGACGACGTGACGTTGCCGGCATTGCCGTGCAGGTAGAGCAGCCACTGGGCCGCCGTGTCCGTGGCGGGAATGACGAGGCCCGTGATCTTTGCGCCGTCGCCGCTCGTCAGCGTCAATCGGTTCGATACGAGGCCGAGCGAATCGGGGAGCGGCAGCACCGTGCGCCCGCCAAATGCCTCGGGCTGGAAGACCATGCGCTTCTCGTTCGCCATCAGGTACACGATCGGCGTGGTGTAGCCCACGCCGGCGAGCACGGCGACCGCAACGACGCCGCGGCGCACGGCCCTGGTCATCACATCGCCTTCTTGATGGCCGCGTCGAGATCCTGTTGCGCACCGAGCCCGGTGTAGACCACCACCCCCGCCTTGTTCACGACGACCACGAAGCCGGTGGCCGGCACTTCATACGCGTCCACCGCCTTGCCGCGCCGGTCGAAGAAGTGGGTCATCCTGGGCGAGTGCTTTGCGGCAAACGCCTGCACCGCACGCGGGCTCTGGTTCACGCTCACCGCGACGCCCACGAACGTGACCTTGCCGGCGTACTTCTGCTGTGCGGCCTGCATTGCCGGCTCCATCGCCTTGCAGGTGGGGCACCATGTGGCCCAGAACTGGATGAGCACGGGACCCTTGCCGAGCACGGAGGAGAGATCCGCCGCCTGCCCGCTGAGCGTCTCAACCGCGGCGGCGGGCGCCTTGGAGCCCACCTCAATGCCGCTATCCTGTGCCCGTGCCTGTGCCCCCGGCGCGAGGAGCGCAACAATCGCCGCCATCACCAATCCCCACCGCGCCCCGTAGTTCAAAACCATCCCTGACCTGCCTTGATGAGGTAGTACTCGGCCGCACCGATCATCGCGAAAGCGAAGAGCCGCTTGACCCAGAGCATCCATGCGCCAGCGCGCGGCAGTCGGCTGACCGAGCCGCTGAAGAGGCCGACGATGACGAGCAGGGTGCACATGCCGAGCGAGAACGCGAACAGATAGGTAAACCCCAGGGCCGCGGACTTCGTTCGCGACACCCAGGTGAGGACCGCGGCCATCACCGGGGCAGAGCACGGCGCCGCCACGAGCCCTGAGGCGGCGCCCATCAGGAAGGCCCCGCCGACACGACCGCTCTCCCCCACCGTGGCGGACCTGGCCGTGACGGCGGCCGGCAGGCGGACGGGAATGACGTCGAGCATCGCCAACGCGGCGAGCAGGAGCAGGTTGGCCATTCCGAAGAGGAGCCAGGGGTTGGCACTGACCGACCCAAACAGCGTCCCCGAAAGTCCCGCGAGCAATCCGAGGAGCGAATAGACCAGCGCGAGACCGATAACGTACGACAGGGTGAGGAGGACGACCCGCTTTCGACCGTTCTCCGTGCCTGTGCCCGTGCCGCCGACGATCGCGGCGGTAATGGGAATCATCGGGTAGATGCACGGCGTGAGGCTGGTCAGCACCCCGGCGGCAAAGAGCACCGGAATGGCGGTAACGGGGCTCTGGGAGAGGCGATCGGCGATGCCGGAGAAGTCCACGGTGCGGACGGAAGAAGTGTGTGGTGCAGGGGCACGGGCACAGTGAGGTGCAAAGTGCAGGGAACGACCCCTCCCCGTACGGTAGCTTCGTTGGGTGACGTTTGGCGAGCGGGGGTGGGTTATTCTTCATGATTACCCCCGCACCCCCTTTAGCGAGCGTTCGACCGTGGCCCCACAGTTCATCTATGTAATGAAAGGACTGCGCAAGGTGGTTCCCCCACAGCGCATCATCCTCGACGATATCTGGCTGTCGTTCTACCCCGGCGCGAAGATCGGCGTCATCGGCCCCAATGGTTCCGGCAAGTCGTCGCTGCTGAAGATCATGGCCGGCCTCGACAACGAGTTTCAGGGCGAGGCGTGGCCGCACAAGGGGACGAAGATCGGCTACCTGCCGCAGGAACCGCAGCTCGACGAGACGCTCGACGTGCGCGGCAATGTCGAACTGGCCCTCCAGGAACAGCGCGCCAAGCTCGACCGGTTCAATGCCATCGCCATGGAGTTCGCGGAACCCATGGACGACGACAAGATGAACGCGCTGCTCGACGAGCAGGGGAAGCTGCAGGAATACATCGACCACCACGACCTGTGGAACCTCGACAACAAGATCGAGGTGGCCATGGACGCGCTGCGCCTGCCGCCTCCGGATGCCGATGTGAAGGTGCTGTCCGGCGGCGAGAAGCGCCGTGTGGCGCTCTGCCGCATCCTGCTGGAAGAGCCCGACATGCTGCTGCTCGACGAACCCACCAACCACCTGGACGCCGAGTCGGTGGCGTGGCTGGAGCATCACCTCGAGCGCTTCCCCGGGACGGTGGTGGCCATCACGCACGACCGCTACTTCCTGGACAACGTGGCCAAGTGGATTCTCGAGCTCGACCGCGGCCGCGGCGTGCCGTACGAGGGGAACTACAGCGGCTGGCTGGAACAGAAGCGCGCCCGCCTGGCGATCGAGGAGAAGCAGGCCGGACAGCGACAGAAGACGCTCGAGAAGGAACTCGAGTGGGTGCGCATGTCGCCCAAGGCGCGGCAGGCCAAGAACAAGGCGCGCCTGCAGAACTACGAAGAGATGTTGAGCGAGGCGCAGCAGGAAAAAATCACGCAGAACGAAATTGTCATTCCGCCGGCGCCGCGGTTGGGCAACGACGTGGTGATCGCCAAGAAGCTCAAGAAGGGATACGGCGACAAGCTGCTCTTCGAGGATTTGTCGTTTGACCTGCCGCGCGCGGGCATCGTGGGGATCATCGGGCCCAACGGCGCCGGCAAGACGACGTTGTTCCGGATGGTCAACGCCGTTGAGAAGCCTGATGCGGGCGAGCTGAAGATTGGTGAGACCGTCCAGATCTCGTATCAGGATCAGGACCGCACTCTCGAAGGCAAGCGTACCGTCTGGGACGAGATGACCGGCGGCCGCGAGATGCTCCAAGTGGGCAAGAAGGAGATCAACTCACGCGGCTACTGCTCGGCGTTCGGCTTCAAGGGGGCCGACCAGCAGAAGCTCGTGGCCAACCTTTCCGGCGGCGAACGGAACCGCCTGCACCTCGCCAAGACGCTGATGCAGGGCGGCAACCTGCTGCTGCTCGACGAACCCACCAACGATCTCGACGTCGACACGCTGCGCGCGCTGGAAGAGGCGGTGCTCGACTTCAGTGGCTGCGCGGTGATCATCTCACACGATCGCTGGTTCCTGGATCGTGTGGCGACGCACATCCTCGCCTTCGAGGGTGAGTCGGAGGCCGTCTGGTTCGAGGGGAACTTCCAGGCGTACATCGAGGACCTGAAGAAGCGGAAGGGTCCCGACGCCGACCAGCCGCACCGGATCAAGTACAAGAAGCTGGTGCGGTAGGCCGCCGGCAACGGAAATGTCCGTGGTGGCAATGCCTGTGCATTGCCACCACGACAATGCGCGCTACTTCGCCAACCCCATCTGCCTCATGAAGTCCTGGCTGTCCCAGAACAGCCACTCATGATCCATGCGACCGTTGGCACCCCAGTGGCCGATGGTCGCCATGCTGATGGCGAAGCGCTTGCCGGTGGGCTGAATGAACTTGCCGTCGCCAATGGGCATCGGCTTGCTGAACGTACCAGTCATCACGCCCGTGGCGGTGGTCCAGCTGCCTGAGCCGAATCGGATCGGGTGCACCTTGATCGTGATGTCCGGCGCGTAGACGAACATCTCCTTCAGGTCCGCCGTATGCTTGGTGAGGCCCACCGTCTCATGACCGTCAGGCCAGGTGACGACGATGTTCTGGTCATGGCTTTCGCCAAGACGGTCCCACTTCTGGCCGCTGAACACGTCAAAATCAAGGACGTCGAACACCTTGAGATGCCGTTCAACCGCGGGAGCCTGCTTTTCATGTGGGGGCGCCGGATGCCCGGGCTTCTCGGCGGGAGTCTGGGCGTGGATGGTCGCCGCGGCGAAGATCGCGCCGGTGGCCGTGATGAAACGGCGGATGGAACCGGTCATTGGGGGGCTCCTTGGTCTGGTACGGGACGTGCGGCGCGGTGGGGGAGCAGCAGCTCTCGCTGGCCGTGATAATTAGTTTAGTACTAAGATAATATTCCGCAAGGGGTCCCGGGCGCTCACCGCACGAATTCCACCGCCCGCTTCTCCCGCTCGTCCACGCTCAGCGTGAAGACGTCCGGTCGCGCGTAGTGGCCGACGACGTCGAAGTCGAAGCGTGCGCCGGCAATCTGGGCGGTGTCGATGGACGCCGTGAGCAGTCCCGTCTGGTTGAGGAGCGGGCCCGCCAGCACGTCTCCCAGCGGGCCGACGATCACGGAACCGCCGCGAATCAACGGGCGATCGGCCTCCCAGCCGGGAACGAGGACGCCGAGGGCCTTCGGTGATGGCTGCACCTGACAGGCGCTGACGACGAAGCACCGCCCCTCGTGGGCGATGTGCCGCATCGAGCATTGCCAGATGTCGCGTTCGTCCACCGTGGGTGCGCACCAGATCTCCACGCCCTTCGCGTACATCGTGGTGCGCATCAGCGGCATGTGGTTCTCCCAGCAGATGGCGGCGCCGAGGCGCCCTGCGGGAGAATCGACGACGGGGAGCGTGGAACCATCGCCCTGTCCCCAGATCAACCGTTCGGTGCCGGTCGGCATGAGCTTGCGATGCTTGGCCGCCAGGCCACGCACCGCATCAAAGAACAGGGCGGTGCAGTAGAGCGTACTGCCGTCGCGCTCGATGACGCCGACCACGATGCTCGCACCAGTGCGCTGCGACAGATCAGCCAGCGCCGCCGTCTCCGGCCCGGGCACGTCGATGGCGTTGCCATAATAGTGCGCGAACGCGTCCCGGCCCTCCGGCAATCGGTATCCCAAATGGGTGCCGAAGAGTTCTCCTTTCGGATAGCCGCCGAGCAGTGCCTCGGGCATGACGACCAGTCGAGCACCGACGGCCGTGATCTCGCGCTCGAACGACAGGATGCGGGAAAGGGTCTCGCTCATTCCGCCGGCAGCGGAGCCGACCTGAAGCGCGGCGATTACGGACTGTGGCATGGCGGTGGCCTGAAAGGTGGCGGCTGACGGCGGAAGTCATGCGATGGTTCCGAATCTCGCTACAAGATCCGCTCGCCGAGCGCGCTTGCGATGAGTCCCACGGCGAGTTCGGCGGTGCGGTTGGCGACGTCGAGAATCGGGTTGACCTCCACGAGGTCAAGCCCGACGAGCAGCCCCGAATCGGCGACCATTTCCATCACCAGGTGTCCTTCGCGCCACGAGAAGCCGCCCGACACCGGCGTGCCGACGCCCGGCGCATGCACGGGATCCTGCACGTCCACATCGTACGACACCCACAGTCCGCCCGTGCCGATGCTGGCGAAGACGAGCGCCTCTTCCATCACGTCCGACAAGCCGCGCCGGTCGACGTCGTGCATGGTGAAGACGTGCACGCCGTAGGAACGGAGGTGTGCCCGTTCACCGGGATCGAGATCGCGGATGCCCACGAGGACGGTATGCTCGGCGAGCACCGCCGCCCCGGTCGTGAAGTGAAGGCGTGGGTCACCGTGCCCGAGCAGATGCGCCACCGGCATGCCGTGCACATTTCCCGACAGGCTCGTTTCGGGCGTGTTGATGTCACCGTGCGCATCCACCCACACGAGTCCCAGGCGCTCGCCGCGCGCGTGCAACGCACGCGACGCACCGGCCACCGACCCGGTCGCCAGCGAATGATCGCCGCCGAGGACGACCGGGAAGTGGCGTTCCTGAACGGAAGCTTCCACACGCGATGCCAGGTCGCCGCAGATGGCGGCGATGGTTGGCAGGAAGTCCGCGCCCCGGGCATCGGGGGGAAAGGTGCCGCGGTCGGGCACCGGCAGGTTCCCGTGGTCGCGCACATCGTGACCAAGGACCGCCAGCGCGTTGCGCAGTCCGGCGGCGCGTACCGCATACGGTCCCATGTCAACGCCACGGCGGCTGGCACCGAGGTCGAGGGGAACGCCCATCAGGTCGATCAAGGTCATGAGTGCAGGGTGCAGGGAACAGGGGGCATATGAATTGATCCCGGGGGTTCCCCGGCTGGCAAGCGGCCGCCGGTGCGCGAAGATGCGCGTCCCGTGCATGGCGATGCGCGGGACACTCGGTCAGGGTGTCCCGCCCGATATGCAGCGCTACTGTCCCGTGCCGAACTGCCGCGTGAACTTCACCGTCAGCGACCGCGCCATTGGACGCTGCCAGTTGAAGAAGCTGTCCGCCTGCTCCCCGTCATTGAGCACGATGAACAACCCCGTGGCGGCGGTGTTCAGCCAGCCAAACCGCACATTGGTCGTCCACGCCGAGGCCTGATCGTTGAACTGTGCCAGCGACTGCACGAACACGTGCGGCGTGAAGAAGTACGCGACACGCGCGCCGATGATCGACTTGATGAAATGCCCCTGGTCGAGCGTGACGTCATTGTAGTCGAGGAGCAGCGACGAGGTGATGGACGCGCCGCGCCGGTACGTGACGGTCATCGTGCCGCCGGAGCGGGTCCCGTTGTAGAACCCGGCAAAGTCGCCGCGCAGGACCATCGACAGCGGGGCCGCGGCGTTCGTTTCCCAGTCGAGGCCGATGTTGGTGTAGTCGTAGCTCCCGACGGGAAGCGTGACGCCCTTGGCGATCTGGAACGGCCGCTGCAGCCCCTCGTGGTACAGGTTGACTTCGGGGCCGAAACGTCCGCCATTCTTGAACGACACCTCACTGACGTCGATATGCAACTGTCCCGACTGGTGAAAGCCGTCGAATCCGTAGTACTCGCGGTACGTCACGTGCGGATTCCACTCGCGCACATGCCGCCAGCTCTCACGGCGCACCATGCGCATGACCTGCACTTCACGGAAGGTGTACCCGGGGGTGCGGCTGACGAATCCAACTTCGGGGTTGAAGTCGGCGCCAACGCGCAGGAAGCGGGCGCTGCCGTTCCAATTGCGGGTCAGGTAGACCGCGCGGGCACTGCCCGAGTAATCGTCACCCGAGCGTCCGGGCGTCTCCGTCTTCGCCGCCCAGGCATCAATGGTCCAGGCGTCGCCGAGGCCAAGGCGGCCATCCACGCCGAAGGTGCGGTTCACGTCTTCCGGTAGGGCGGGGCAGCCGGTGCACATCGGTCCCACGCGGTCCCCAAGACCAAGGCGCTGGACGCCGATGACACCCACGCGCGAGCGACGACCGACCTCCTTGATGGCCCGCGCCACGGAGAACGACTGCGCGCTCTGCACGCCCTTATGCTCGGCCGTGAAGATCTGCATGAGGCCCACGGTCATGCCGCCCACGCGTCCCGTCAGCCGGCCGCCCCCGCGGATCTTCACGGGCTGGCCCAGCGAATCGATGCCGATGCGCCGCGTGAAGAACAGGTCCACGGCCTGTGGCGTTCCGGCCGCAAACGTCCCCGCGTTCTCGAGGAAGAAGGGACGCTTTTCCGGGAAGAAGAGCGGGAATCGGGTCAGGTTGGTGCGCTGCTCGTCCACCTCGACCTGCGCGAAGTCGGTGTTGACGGTGAGATCGAGGGTGAGACTGGGCGTCAGGCCGTACTTCGCATCCACGCCCACCTGCCCGGAGGTCACGGGATCGGTACTCGTGGCGAAGTTGCGGGTGACGGCGCTGAGGATGTACGGCGTGATCGTGGCCACGCGTCGCACCGGAACCTGCAGGCCGGTGAGCGTGCCGCCCTGCGACATGCGGTACAGGTTGAACTGGCGCGAGATGGGCGACCAGAAGGCTTCCTCGTTGCGGCGGCGGATCATGCGCACGAGGTTGAGTCCCCATTCCTGTTTGGCGCCCCCGCCATAGCGGAGCGTCGAGAAGGGAATGCGGAACTCGGCATACCACCCCGCCGAGTCGCGGGAGGTCATCACCTTCCAGGAGCCGTCCCAGTTCAGGTTGAAGCCGCCGAGCGCCCCCGACTGCGCCCGGTTCTGGCCCGTCATGGTGACGCCACCACCTTCGCCTTCGCGGATGATCTGGCCGTCGTACTCCACACCAGCCGGCGTGGTGGCGAAGAGGAAGCCGTTCTGCCGGTCCTTGTAGGTGTCGAGCAGGATGCCGAAGTAGTCGCTGTTGGTCAGCGTGACGTCGCGGATCTTCTCGCCAGCCACGATCGCGGACGCATCGCGGTCGTACATCCAGGCGCCGATGTAGAGCGCTTCGCCGTCGGTGAGCAGCCGCACTTCGGTGCGTTCACTGACGGTGGTTCCTTCGTGGGGTTCGCGCTGAACGAAGCCGGAGAGAACGGCGGCGCCCCGCCAGGCGTCATCGTTCAGACGGCCGTCGATGACCGGCGGCTTGCTGATGGCGGTGGCCGTGCCGGTGCGAACGGACGGACCCTGCGCCGACAGCACGAGGGGAAGCGAGGCGAGCGCCAGCGACAGCGTGCGCGACAGAGGAAAGCGCGTCATGAGCTTGCGGGGTGGGGAGAACGCAACGCGGGCCCGGCATCAACCGGGCCCGCGCGAAATCTATCAGGGTACGGGAACGCTTGAGGAGAGCAACCGCGTGAACTGGTACAGGAACTCCTGCGCCTTGTAATACCACTCGATGCGCACGCGCTCGTCACGGCCATGGGCGCGCGCGTCCACCGTGGGATCGCTGAAGAGCCCCGACACGCCAAAGGCGGGGACGCCGAGTGCGCGGA
This sequence comes from Gemmatimonadaceae bacterium, assembly GCA_036504815.1. Taxonomy (NCBI): domain Bacteria; kingdom Pseudomonadati; phylum Gemmatimonadota; class Gemmatimonadia; order Gemmatimonadales; family Gemmatimonadaceae; species Gemmatimonadaceae bacterium. Next base: position 362,253 of record DASXUN010000021.1, read on the forward strand.
AGTAGCGGGAGTCCGTGGCGCCCGTGGACATCGTCGGCACGACGGGAATGTCGCCGTACATCTCGCGCGTGAGTTTCTCCACCGGTCCCATCACTTCGGGGCGCATCTCGGACGGCGGTGACGCGCGGTTCTCCGAACTGGTGTCGAGCACAGCCACGACTTTGGGATCGCCCGCCACCTTCTGCAGCGCCGCCTGCACCGATGCCTTGGTCGACGTCGGCGCCATGCGGCAGTTGACGTTGGCCTCGGCCAGCTGCGGGAGCGCATTCACGGCATGTCCGCCCTTGAGCATCGTGGCCACGCAGGTGGTGCGCAGCATCGAGGCGTACCGTGGATCCTTCGAGATGACCGCCGCCGCGGCCTCGTCGGTCGGGTCCTTCGCGATGGCGGCCATCGCGGCGGCCATCTCGGGCTTCTCGACCCTCGCCGTTTGCTCGAAGAAGGCGCGCGAGACGGGATTCAGTTCGACCGGGAATTGGAACTTCGACAGCCGCGCCAGCGCTTCCGACAGCTGGTAGATGGCATTGTCGGGGCGCGGCACCGACGAATGGCCGCCCGGATTCGTGACGCGGAAGGTGAAGTCGTTGTAGACCTTCTCCGCCGCCTGCACCGACTGCAGCAGCGGCTTGCCGTCGCGCAGGGCCCCGCCGCCCCCCTCGTTGATCACCCACGCGGCGTCCACCAGGTCGCGATGGTTCTTGATGAGCCAGTCCACGCCGTTGTACGCGCCGCCTTCTTCATCCGCGGTGAGCGCGACGATAATGTCGCGTTGCGGCACGTACCCTTCCTGCTTCAGGCGAAGGACCGCCGCGACGAAGAGCGAGGCCATCGCCTTGTCGTCCGACGTGCCGCGCCCGTAGTAGAAGCCGTCACGCTCGGTGAACTTGAACGGGTCGAGGTTGTCGGACCAGTCGGCCTTCAACGCCTCGACGACGTCGAGGTGCGCCAGCAGCAGCACCGGCTTCGGAGCGCCGACACCGTCCTTGCCACGGAAGCGGACCACGAGATTGTGCTTCCTCTCCGTAGGGCCGCCGACGAAGATGTCCTTCTCGGGGAAGCCCGCGTCGCGGAACCGCTTGGCCATCGCGTTGGCCGCCGGTGTGGTGCTCCCGGTCCAGACCGAGGTGTTGATCTCGACGAGTTCCTTGTAGATGTCACGCGCCAGAAGCTGCGTCGGGGTGAGCGGCTTCTGCTGCGCACCAAGGGAGACGGCGGCGCTCAGCAGCGCCGCCCCTGCCATTACCTGGATGAATCTCACGGCCGGTCCTTGAATTTGTCGTTGAGGTCGGTGTGCTTGGTGTCGAGCGGCACCATCCGGCCGTCGATGAAGAGATACTTCGTACTGGTCTTGGCCTCGAGCAGGTCGCCGTCGGTCACGACGAGGTTGGCCACCTTGCCCGGCTCGAGCGTGCCGAAGCGATCGGCAATGCCGAAGATCTGCGCCGGCCAGAGTGTCACCGACTTGAGGGCGTCCTCACGGCTGAGGCCGAAGGCGGCCGCCATGCCGGCGGTATACGGCAGGTTGCGCGCGTCCGCCCCCGCATCGCCCGACGTGATGGCGAACCGTACGCCGCCCTGCGCGAGCTTGCCCGGCGCGCCGTAATTCACGTCGTACGGATCGTCCTCAAGCGTCGGCAGGTCCATCACCGAGGTGATCAGCACCGGGACATCGTGGTCCTTCAGGAACGACGTGATCTGCCAGGCGTCGCGTCCGCCCACGATGATGGGGCGCAGCTTGTTCTCCTCGGCGAAGCCGACCGCTTCCTTGATGTCGTTCACGCGGTCGGCCACCATGATCACCGGCATCTGGCCGCGCACGACCGGCACCAGCGAGGCCAGCACGACGTCGTGCTTCGGACGCGGCAGCGTCTTGTCCTTCGCGTAGGCGTCCATCGCCTTGCCGTACGCCTCGGCGTCGCGAAGCATCGTGCGCAGGGAATCGAGCTGACGCTGGCGCGTGCGGTTGACGTCCTGCGTGCTCGACGGCCCCTGCGCGGCGGCGAAACCGCCGAAGCCACGCCCGCCGAAGCCGCTCCGTGGCAGCTCGATGACCGTCGCGATGGCGCGGTTCACGGCCATCTGCGGCGCCGTGGACCCTGCCAGGTTCACCAGCGCGGCCTGCCCGGAGAGAATGCCGCCGGTTGGGCGGGTGATGACGTGCGTGATGCCCACCACGCGCGTGACACCAATGTGCGCCGAATGCGGATTGAGGCCGTAGTAGGCCATCGCGTTGGGGTTGAAGCTCCCCACCTCACTGATGTCCACCGTGGCATTGGCACCCTGGCCAATTTCCGAGAGCCCAATCGAGGTGCCGGCATCCATCATGCCGGGGTAGACGTACAGCCCCCTGGCGTCGATAACTTCCGCGCCACTGGGCACGGCGACGGAACTGCCGACGGCTTGGATCTTGCCGCCGCTGATGACGATGGTGCCGTTCGCGATTTCCGGCCCGCTCACCGGCACGATGTGCGCGTTGGTGATGGCGACTGTCTTCTGCGGTCCGGGCGGCGGATTGAACGAGCCCAGCTGGGCGCGGGCGGGCAAAGCCGCCAGCGCCACGAGTGCCGTCACGGCGACGATACGAATGCGCATCATGTTAGCGCTCCTCCTGCGGCAGGACCGGCTGCACCCCGCGGCGAGCCGCCGGTGCCTGATTGGCCTCGGCCTTCTCGAGTTCGGCGCGCTCCTTCGCCTTCTGGTCGCGCATCGCCAGGTCCTGCTGGCGGTCGAAATAGACCTTGCCGTCCACGAACGTCTTGTCGACCGCGGCGTAGACGCTCAGCGGATGGTTGTTCCACAGTCCCAGGTCGGCATCCTTGCCGACCTCGATGGAGCCCACCTTGTCGGCGACGCCGAGCTGCTTGGCGCCATTGATGGTGATCGTGGCGAGCGCCTCGTCTTCGGTGAGACCGCCGTACCGCACCAGCTTGGCAGCGTCGATGTTGAGGCGGCGCATGCGCTCGTCGCTGTCGGAGTTGAGGGTGGCGACGACGCCGTGGCGCAGGAGGATGGCCACGTTGTACGGAATGGCGTCGTACGCCTCGATCTTGTACGACCAGCTGTCGGCGAAGGACGACAGTCCCGCGCCGTGCTTTGCGATTTCCGACGCGATCTTGTACCCCTCGAGGCCGTGCTGCAGCGTCTGGATCCTGAAGCCGAACTCATCGGCAAGATTGAGCAGCATCAGCATCTCGTCGGAACGGTACGAATGGGCGTGCACCAGCCGCTTCCCCTCGAGCACCTCGACCAGCGGCTCGAGCTCGAGATCCCGGCGCGGCGGGACGAGGTTCTTTTCGCCCTTCGCCACGCGTGCCTTGTAGTCGTCGAGCGTCGCCTTGTAGTCGCGGGCGCGCACGAACGCATCACGCACCACCTCTTCCTGCCCCATGCGCGACACCGGGTAGCGACGCGTCATCGGCTGCCCCGGAATCACGATCTGGTTCATGTTCTTGCGCGTCACGTTCTCGCCAAGGGCGAACTTGATGCCCGGGGGCGCGCCCGGGAACATCATCTGGTCGACGCTCTCGCCCCACTTGAGCTTCACCGTCGCGTTCTGCCCGCCGATGGTGTTGGCCGAGCCGTGCAGGATGTTGATGCTCGTCACGCCGCCCGCGAGGGCGCGGTAGATGTTCACCGCCGTGGGGTTGAGCACATCCTGAATGCGGACCATCGAAGTCACCGAGAGCGACCCCTCGTTGATGGCGTCGCTCATCGTATGCGTATGCGGGTCGATGATGCCGGGCATCAGGTACTTGCCGGTGGCGTCAATGACCGTCGCCCCGGCCGGAGCGGTGATGTTCGGCCCGACTTGCGCGATCTTGCCATTCTGGATGAGGACGTCGGTGTTCTTGAGCGTCCCCTTGGTGACCGTGAGCACGGTCGCATTCCGGATCAACGTGGCGCCAGCGCCGGCCGCCGCCGGATTCGCCTGCGCACTGAGTGAACCCGCAGCGAGCGTGAGCGACGCCGCGAGCAGCAGAGTCCTCTTCATGGAAACCTCGAGCGGGCTGGTCGTGGATGGGCGTCGCATTAGCGGCCTCCGTTCGGCGTGCGCGGAGCACCCGCCGCCGACGGTGGGCCGGCCGGCGATTCGCCCGCACGCTGCGGTCGCGTGCCGGCAAACGTTCCCGGGGTGTGGCCGACGATCGCCATGCGGCCGCGCACGGCGTTGCCGTCGAGCGTGCCAATGAACGTGGCCTCTTCGGTTCCTTCCTTCAGCGTGATGGACGCGGTGAAGCGCAGCTCGTTGTCCACGCCCATCGTGCCATTCTGGATTTCCATCGTGCCCAGCGTCCCCTGGATCGAGCCCAGCAGGCGCGTGCCGTCCTGCCGAAGCGACCACGTGGTGGGGTAATCGCTGCCGTCGAGGGAAACGGTGACGGTCCATGTGCCGGTGATGCCGGCTGCCGCCGTGCCGGTCGCCACCGGCGCGCGCACGGCCACCGGGCGCCCATCAATGAAGAGCTGGGTGACGCGTCCGCGGTCGAGCAGGTCACCGCGGGTGATGGTGAGGTTCGCGATCTTGCCCGTCTCGAGCGAGCCGAGCCGGTCACTGACGCCGAGGATCTCGGCCGATTGCAGTGTGAGCGCCCGGAGCGCGGCATCGCCACTGAGGCCGTTCTCGACGGCCTTCTGCGCGTTGCCGGTGAAGTCCGACCAGGTAGACAGGCCGCCCGACTGGAAGGCGAACTTCACGCCTGCCTGCGCCAGCCGGCCAGCCACCTTGGGGGCGTCGGCCCGCTCGCGCAGCACGCGAAGCGGCTCGGGGTCGGCGTCAGCTGACGGCGCCGTCGTGCGGCGCGGAAAGTTGAGCGTCAACAGCACTGGCACGTTCTCGGCCTTGAGGCGCGCCGCCACCAAATGTGCTTCGTTGCCGCCGGCGATGATTGACCGCAGGCCGAACTCCCTGGCCAGGTCGAGCGCGCGTTCGATCTCGCGCTCGGTGGTGGCGTACATCACGACCGGCTGCGTGCGCGCGAGCACCGGGAGCAGCGCCTCGAGCGACGGATCAAACTCCGGACGCGTCATCCCGCGCGGATTCCTGTCATACGCGGTCTTCACATCGCGATAGTGCTGCGCGTCGAGCAGCTGCTGGCGCAGGGCGGCGAAGACGCCCATCAGCGAGTTCGGAAACCCGCCGCTGCGCAGCGGCGAGAAGCCAATGTGCTGCGCGACGGGCGCCTTGACGACCATCGCATTCACGTCGGTCCCGGCGAGGTTGATGACCGCCGACTGGCCCTGGAAGATGCCGCTCCCCGACGCAGTGAGCGCGGTCGTGATACCGGCGCTGGTCGGGCCGCTGAACGCCTCTTCGTCCGCCTTGAGCAGTTCGAGCACCGAGAGTTCAGGCTGCAGCCCAGCCGGGTAGTTGGAGTTGGCCGCGACACGGACCGGCGCGGCACTCGGGCCGCCAAACCCGCCACCGCCACGGCCTCCGCCACTCGGCGCCGCGGGCGCGTTCGGCACGCCGAGCGTGCCGTAGGCGTCGATGAGTCCCGGGTAGACCGTCAATCCGGTGCCGTCGATCACGCGGGCATCGCCGGGAATGGCGACATTCGCGCCGATGGCGGCGATCAGCCCATCGCGCACGACGATCGTTCCCTTGTCGATGACGGGTGATGAAACCGGCACGAGCCGGGCGTTGGTGATGGCGTAGGTCGCCGGGATGCTGCGGGGCGACGCGAGCTGGGCGGCGGTGGGGGGAGCGGCCAGGACGCTGGCCGTGAGTCCCAGCGCCAATAGGCGGCGTGGTGCGTTCATGTGAACACTCTCCGGAGGGGCAATGCTTGCGCCCGCGGGGAAGGCGAGGACCCGCGGGCGCCAATCAGTCGTATGATTACGATATCGCCCGGCCCGGCGTTGCGGAGGATGCCTAGATTACAGATGTGACCACGCCGCCAACCCCGACCCCCAGCCCACGCCGTCCTCGCTGGCGAGTCCCGCTCAACACGATCGCGACCCTCCTGGTCGTGCTCTGGCTGGGCCCGCGGTTCCTGCCGCATCTGGGGGCGATCTTCGGCGTTGAGAGCGGTGATCATCAGCGGCCGGTCTTCGCCGTGGCGACTCTCACGGGCGCACCGGTCAGCGACAGCACGCTCCGGGGGCACGTGGTGCTGGTCAACTTCTGGGCCACGTGGTGCCTGCCGTGCCGCGCCGAAATGCCGCTGTTGCAGGCCATGGCCAACCGCCACAAGGCGGCGGGGCTCGTCGTGCTCGGCCTCTCGGTGGATCGCACCGCTCCGGAAACCGTGACGCAGTGGCTGCGCGAACGGGACATCACGTATCCGGTGGCGATAGTGGGCCGAGATGCCGAAACCGCCTTCGGCGGCGTGCAGGGATATCCAACGTCGGTCCTGCTCGACCGTACCGGCACGGTGCGCTACAAGGTGCTTGGCCCGCTCGCCATGGCCTCGCTCGAGCCGGCGGTCCGCCGGTTGCTCAACGAGTCGACGGCAGACCCCGCGAAGTAAACGCTGGCGCGGTTACTTGAATGTCAATTTGAACGGTGTCGTTTCGGCGATCAGCGCCAGCATCATCTGATCGACCCGAATGGTCGATGCCGTGCCAATCGGATACGGGCTGGCCGTCACGATGGACCAGGTAAAGACATCGCCCCCGTGCTCCGCGATCACCTTCGACTTGTCCTTCTGCGCGGCGCGCGCCTTCTCCCACGCGGCCTTCTTGTAGGCGCGAATGACCAGCAGCAGGCGCGGCGGCACACCGGCTGCCGAGTCCGCCGTGTAGTGGAATTCGACGGCCCGGTACCCGCCGAACGTGGTGTCGGGATGATCGATCATCCGATAGCCGTATTTCCAGACGCCGGGGAAGGTGGCTTCGGCCTTGATCGAGGCGATCTCCTGCTGGAAAGGCGGAAGCTCCGCGGGCGGTGTCGCGACGACGCTCACCTCGGCCGTCTTCTGTTCAGCCGGGCCGCAGCCGACCGCGACCAGTAGGGTGAATACGACGAGCAGGCGGATCGTGCGAGGCGAACTGGCGGGCATCGAGGATGGGGAGATGAGGAAATTGCGGGCCGTTTGATCGCCCGTCGAAGATACTCTCGCGCCATCCCCCGCAGCGCCTCCTCCGGCGTCGCCATCCTCCTATGGCTGCTTGGCGGCCAAGAAAGACTGGAAATCGTGTCCCGTGTTTCCCTTTCAGGCAAAACCTTACATCTTCCACATCGAACCCCGATTGGCGACAATTCGCACCACAGGACATTTCGGGTGTACGAATCGGTTCACGAATGACCCTCGCTTTCCGCCTCCTTCGCGTCGCCGTTGCGGCCGTGACACTCCATCTCACGATGGCGTCGCCGGCGCAGGCGTGTGACCAGATGGAGCATGCTTCTGCTCCGATGACGCATGCCGGTCATCAGATGCCGATGCCCGAGGCTCCTTCGCCTAGGCACAACGAACCGCCGTGCTGCCCGACCATGCCGGCAGGCTGCACGAGTGCGGCGTGCACGGTTGCGGCCGTCGAAGTGCTGACGCTGGTGACGTCGTCCGTCACGACCGTGATCACCGCGCCCCGCCCGGCCTACGCCACGTGGGGTCTGTCGGTCTCCAACGCTCCGGAGCCACCGCCTCCGCGTGCCTGAGGTGAGTCACGCCCGCGCCTGACGCGGGCGAGAGCCGCGCGCCCCATCGCGCCGGCTGACCTGCACTCCCTCAGTTCCATGTCAACTTCGATCAAACCCATCGCGCGACGCGGTGCGGCACGTGGCTATCTCTGGATGGTCAGCGCCCTTGCGTTCGCTCCCCTGTCGCTCGTTGCGCAGGATCCCGCCGTCCCGACACCGGCCGCGGTCAGCCGCCCCGGGAGTGTCCTGCTCGGCGACCTCTACACACAGATACAGCGCGCGAATCCGCGCGCGGCGGCCTCCCGGTCGCTCGCGCAAGCGGCGGTGGCGCGCGTGCCCGGCGCCACGCGGCCCCCTGACCCGCAAGTGCAGCTCGGGTTCATGAACTACACACTCCCGTCGCTGGCACCGATGGCGACGCTGGGCATGCGGCAAGTGCAGGTGATGCAGATGCTGCCGCTGGGCGGCAAGCTCGCGCTGGCGGGCCAGGTGGCCGGTGCACAGGCATCCGCGGCCGGCGAGCGCGCCGAAGAGGTGACGTGGGAACTTCGCAGCGAAGCGGCGATGTCCTTCTACGACCTGTACGCGACTGACCGCCGCCTCGACGTGATGCGCGAGACCGTGCGCCTGCTGCAGGACATCGAGAAGACGGCCGCATCGATGTACCGCGTCGGCGAAGGGCGACAGACCGATGTGCTGCGAGCGCAGGTCGAAATTGCGCGGATGGTCGAGGACACGCTGCGCATGCTGGCCATGCGGGAAACCATGGTGGCCAAGCTCAATGCGTTGCTCGATCGCCCAGCCGACACACCCATCGGCAACCCGGCGCTGCCGCAGTTCCCGGATTCGATGCCGCCACGAGCCCGGCTTGATTCGCTGGCGTACGGCAATCGCCCGATGATCCGCGCTGGGCTCGAGGAGGTTCGGGCGGCCGAGGCCTCCGAGAAGCTCGCGCGCAAGGAGATCTGGCCCGACCTGCAGGTTGGCGCGCAATACGCGCAGCGGGGCGGCGACATGGGCGGCACCGAGCGGATGGGAAGCCTGATGGTCGGCGCGACGGTCCCCATCTTCGCCCGGAGTCGGCAATACCGGATGCGCGAAGAGACCTTCGCGATGAAGCGGATGGCCGAAGCAGATGTGGCGCAGATGCGCGCCGAGACGCGCGGCAAGATTGGTGAAGCCTATGCCAATCTCGTGCGCGCGCGGAACCTGGCGCAGCTGTACCGCAGCACGGTGCTGCCGCAGGCGGGGGCGGCCGTGGCATCGGCGCTTTCGGCGTACCGGGTTGGCAGCGTCGACTTCATGACGCTGCTCGACAATCAGATGACCGTGAACAAGTACCGGCAGGAGCTCTTCGCGCTCGACGCCGACCAGGGCAAGGCCTGGGCGGAGCTCGAGATGCTGACCAGCCGGGTGCTACTCGACTCGAACAAGGTTTCCGCGGCGACGCGAGGTGACAAGTGACGGGCCACATGACTGAACCCACGCACCGCGCGACGCCGACGACCGGCCTGACGCTCGTGCGCGGCCTCATCTACCTGGGCGTGCTGGCGCTCGCCGCCGCCGGCGCCTGGTTCGCCACGCGGGGGCGTGGCACTCCCGCGCCAACGGCCGCGGGTCACAATCACGGTGCGGCGGCGACCGGCGCCGGTGCGGCCACGCCGGTGATGATGTCGGCCGCTGACCAGCGGCGCATCGGCGTCACCTTCGCGGTGGCGACGCTAGGCCCGCTGGCGAAGGAAGTTCGGACCGTCGGCCAGGTGACGTTCGACGAAACGCGCCTGCGGACGATCTCCCCGAAGATCGACGGATGGGTCGACCAGCTGTTCGTCAACGCCACCGGGCAGTTGGTGGCATCGGGTGAACCCCTGCTCACCGTCTACTCGCCAATGCTGGTCAGTGCGCAGGAGGAGCTGTTGCTGGCCAAGCGGCTCGCGCACGATGTCACCGCGGCGGGTGCGGATGCGCGGCAGAATGCCGCCGACCTGCTGGCCTCCGCGCGACGGCGCCTCTCGTACTGGGACATTCCGGCTGGCGAGATTGCGGAGATCGAACGCACCGGACAGGTGCAGAAGACGCTGACGCTGCGTGCTACGGCCAGCGGCTACGTGCTGCAGAAGAACGTCGTCGCCGGGCAGAAGATCATGGCCGGCGATGCGCTGTACCGGGTGGCCGACCTCAGCACCGTCTGGGTGGAAGGCGAGGTCTTTGAGCAGGACATGGCGAACGTGCGCACGGGCCAGTCGGTGCACGCCGATTTCGACGCGCTCACCGGCCGGCACCTGATGGGACGGATCTCGTACATCTATCCCACGCTCGACCCCCAGACCCGCACCGTGCGCGTGCGCGTCGTGCTGGCCAACCCCGGCCTGCAGCTCAAGCCGGGGATGTATGCCACCCTCCTGATTGCGGGCACCGCACGCCCTCGGGTGCTGACCGTGCCGCGCACGGCGGTGCTCTCGACCGGCGAACGCAGCATCGTCTTCGTGCGCGACACGTCGGGTCATCTCACGCCGCGTGAAGTGGCGCTGGGCGCATCCAACGACGAGCGCGTCGAGATCCTGCGCGGACTCGAAGCGGGAGAAACCGTGGTGTCTTCGGCGACGTTCCTCGTCGACGCGGAATCGAACCTTGGCACGGCGCTTGGCGGCATGGGCAACATGCCGGGCATGGAGATGACGACACCGCCCAAGCGGCTCGACGCGGCGCCATCGGCCACCAAGCCGCCCGGCACCGCGCCCACGAAGACGAAGGATCCGATGGCCGATATGCCGGGAATGGAAGGCATGGATCACTCGGCGCACACCGCTCCCAAGAAGCCCTGAGGCGACGACCATGCTCAAGCGCATCATCGAGTGGGCGGTCGCCAACCGGCTGATCGTCGTGCTCTTCACCATCGCCGCGGCCATCGGCGGTGTGATTGCCATCCAGCGCACGCCGCTGGAGGCGCTCCCCGACCTGTCGGACGTGCAGGTCATCGTGCAAGCCGATTACAACGAGCAGGCGCCGCGGATCGTCGAGGACCAGGTCACGTACCCCATCGCCGCGGAGATGCTGAAGGTGCCCGGCGCGCATGCGGTGCGCGGGTACTCGTTCTTCGGCGTCTCGTTCGTCTACATCATCTTCGACGACGGCACCGACCTGTACTGGGCGCGGTCGCGCGTGCTCGAGTACCTGAATGGCATCAAGGGGAAGCTGCCGGCGACGGTGACCCCGACGCTTGGCCCCGACGCGACGGGTCTCGGCTGGGTCTATCAGTACGCACTGGAGGACACGACCGGACGGCTCAACCTCGCCGAGCTGCGAAGTGTGCAGGACTGGTACCTGCGCTACGCGCTGACCGCCGTGCCTGGCGTCTCGGAGGTGGCGAGCATCGGCGGCTACGAGAAGCAATACCAGGTGGACATCGATCCGGCGAAGCTGCTGGCCTTCGGCATCCCGGTGACGCGCGTGATGGCGGCGCTGCAGAACGCGAACAACGATGTCGGCGCCATGACCATGGAGCTCTCGGAGCGCGAGTACATGGTGCGCGGCCTCGGATACCTGAAGTCGATTGCCGACATCGAGAACGTCGTGGTCGGGGCGACGCGCGACGGCACGCCCATTCGCGTGCACGAGCTGGGGCGCGTGAGCGTGGGGCCGGCCATTCGACGCGGCGTGGCGGAACTGGACGGGCGCGGTGATGCCGTGGGCGGCATCGTGGTGATGCGCTTCGGCCAGAACGCGCTGACTACCATCCAGAACGTGAAGGCAAAGCTCGCGAGCGTGCAGAAGGGCCTGCCGCCGGGGGTCATCGTGCGCCCCGTCTACGATCGCAGCTCGCTGATCGAGCAGGCCATCGAGACACTCAAGGGGAAACTGTTCGAGGAGTCCGTGATCGTCGCGCTCGTCTGCGTGCTCTTCCTGTTCCATGCGCAGTCGGCGCTGGTGGCCATCCTCACGCTGCCGATCGGCATCCTGATGGCGTTCATCGCGATGCGGTGGGTTGGTGTCAATGCCGACATCATGTCGCTCGGCGGCATCGCCATTGCCATCGGCGCCATGATCGATGGTGCCATCGTGATGATCGAGAACATGCACAAGCACCTTGAGCGGGCGGTGGAGGCGAGGGAAGGTCCGTCGGTGGGCGGCCAACGCCCCGCGTCCTTCAACTCGTCGGTGCTCACGACGGCCGAACGGTGGCAGGTGGTCGTGGAGAGTTCCAAGGAAGTCGGGCCGGCGCTCTTCTTTTCGCTGCTCATCATCACCGTGGCGTTCCTGCCCGTCTTCAGCCTCGAGGGACAGGAAGGACGGATGTTCCGGCCGCTCGCGTTCACCAAGACGTTTTCCATGGCCGCCGCCAGCCTGCTCTCGGTGACGCTCGTGCCGGTCGCGATGGGATTGTTCATCCGCGGCCGGATCTTCCGGGAGCGGGCGAATCCGCTCAACCGCGCGCTGATCCGGCTCTATCGCCCGGTCATCGACTTCGTGCTGCATCGCCGCGGGCCGGTGATCGTGGCGGGCATGGTGACGCTCATCGTGACCTGGGTGCCGTGGACGCGCATCGGCAGCGAGTTCATGCCGGTGCTGGAGGAAGGCACGATCCTCTTCATGCCCACGACGCTTCCGGGCATTCCGGTGGCGCGCGCCCGCGAACTCCTGAAGCAGCAGGATTCGGTGCTCAAGAGCTTCCCGGAAGTGGAGCACGTGTGGGGCAAGTCGGGCCGCGCCAACACGGCCACCGACCCGGCGGGTTTCGACATGATCGAGACCACCATCTCCCTGAAGCCGAAGGACCAGTGGCGTCCGGGACTGACGTACGACGGGCTCGTGGCGGCCATGGACTCGGCTGTCCGCATGCCCGGCGTGACCAATGCGTGGACCATGCCCATCAAGGGGCGCATCGATATGCTCGCCACCGGCATTCGCACGCCGGTGGGCATCAAGGTGTTCGGTCCGGACCTGGGCGAGCTGGAGCGCATCGGGAAGGAGATCGAACAGGCCGTGCAGATGGTGCCGGGGACGCGCAGCGTGTTCGCCGAACGTGCGGTGTCCGGCTATTACCTGGACATCGACATCGATCGCGCGGCCGCGGCACGTCACGGCGTGAACATCGCCGACGTGCAGGCGGTGATCGCCACCGCGATCGGCGGCATGACCATCACGCAGACGGTGGAAGGACGTGAGCGCTACGGCGTGCGCGTGCGCTATCCGCAGGAACTGCGCGAAACGCCCGAGCAGCTCGCGTCGGTGCTGGTGCCGATGAACCACGATGCCGGCGCACCGGCGTCGCTGGGTGGTGGCGGGGCCATGGGTGGCTCGGCGATGGGCGGTTCGGTGATGTCCGCTGGCACGGCGCAGATTCCGCTCGGGCAGCTCGCCACGATCAAGCAGGTGGCCGGGCCGATGGTGGTGCGCACCGAGGGCGCGATGCCCACGGCGTGGGTCTACGTGGACGTGGCCGGCCGCGACATCGGCAGCTATGTGGCCGACGCCCGGCGAATGGTCGACGACATGGTGAAGCTGGCGCCCGGCTACTCCATCGTGTGGAGCGGCCAGTACGAGTACATGCAGCGGGCCAAGGAGACGATGAAGCTCGTGATTCCCGCGACGCTCGCCATCATCTTCCTCCTGCTCTACTTCAACTTCAAGAGCGTCGGCGAGACGCTGATCGTGATGCTCTCGCTGCCGTTTGCGCTGGTCGGCGGCATCTGGTTCATCTGGGCGCTGGGCTACAACTGGTCGGTGGCGGTCGCCATCGGCTTCATCGCGCTCGCCGGCGTCGCCGCGGAAACCGGGGTGGTGATGCTCATCTACCTTGACCACGCGTGGAAGGCGCAGATGGCGCGGGTCGGCCGTCCGACGCTGGGCGACTTGTACCAGGCCGTCATCGAAGGGGCGGTGGAGCGTGTGCGGCCCAAGATGATGACCGTGTGCGCAATCATGGCCGGCCTGCTGCCGATCCTGTGGGGCAACGGGACGGGCGCCAGCGTGATGAAGCGCATCGCCGCGCCGATGGTCGGCGGCATGCTCTCGAGCACCGTGCTGACGCTCGTCGTGATCCCGGCCGTCTACTCGCTGTGGAAGGAACGCACCATCAACACGTCCGCGGAGTGAGCGGCGCGGACACCAAAACCCTGAGGCATGCCACGGTGGCGTGCCCGACATCGACGCCGGCTGCGGCCGGCATGGAGCAGATATGACGGATGGGACTCGCACCACACCATTGCTTTCGCGTCGTCAGTGGATCGGCATCACCGCCGGTGGCGTGGCGACGTTCGCGGCGGTCTTTGCGTTCCGGCGCGTCGGAGGCGCGGCCGACGCCACGCAACTGACTCTTCACACCACAAAGGACTGTCCGTGCTGCCACAAGTGGGCGGCACATCTCGAGAGCAACGGCTTCCGCGTGCGGACCAACCTGGTGGACGACCTGACGCCGGTGAAGCGTTCGCTTGGCGTGCCGCCCGAGCTGGAATCGTGCCACAGCGCGGAGATCGGGGGATATGTCGTGGAAGGGCATGTCCCCGCCGACCAGTTGAAGCGCTTTCTCGCCGAGGGGTCCTCCGAACGCGGCCTCGCGGTGCCGGGCATGCCGGGGGGGTCGCCGGGGATGGAGAGCGATCCCAAGGTGCCGTACGAGGTGCTGGCCTTCCGCGCGGACGGCACCACGCGGGTGTTCGCGCGCGTCTAGGCCAGGCTGCCGCACTATCGATCGGTTCGCGTTCGAACTTCTCGAACGCGAACCGATCGCGGTCTTTCATCCGCTGGCTCCACAACGGCGGGCCCGGAAATCCACGGGCCGGCACCGAAACGCCCACGCCTGCCAGAATCCCTTCCTCGCCTCGCGCGCGGCGCGTTCCGCCCGCTGCATCCGCTCGAGATAGCGCACGTTTTCGTAGGCGAGCACCAACGCCCAACCGTTCGCGACCATCCGCTCGTTGATCATCACCGACCCGACCCACGCATAGGCCAGCGTGCGGCCGTAGCGGTCGGTCGGCGAACGGTCGAGTTCAAGACGCACCGTGGTGCTGGGGCCGGCCAGTGACGCGAGTTGCCTCTTGGCCATCTCCCCCCACGGCTTCTGCGCCATTTCGGGTGCGTCGATGAGCAGCAGGCGCACCTGGCGCCCATCGGCGCACGTGAACGAATCGCCATCGGACAGCCGTGCCACGACGCACATGAACGCGCTCGCGGAAGGCAACGCGCTTGACTCGATAGTCGGCGGCACCGCGGCGAACTGCACGGCGGCCGTCGCTGGTGTGCGGCTGCGGGTGTCACCCCGCGACAGCGAAGTGTCGAATACGGCCGCGGCCTGTCGCTCGAGCGACGCCTGGCCACATCCCGTGAGGAACATGGCCAGGATCCACGCCATCCGCCGCGCACGCCGCGCCGTGTGGGTCATTGGTTCACGCCCGTCCCACCCGCGTTCAGGGGGCAGTGCCAGCAAGCGCGGCAATGATGCGCAGCGCCCACTGCGGTCCGAGATACCCTGCCGCGCCGTCATCGTACCATTCATCGTGCGAGTGCGCGCCATTGCCGTCGCCGCCGCCATCAATGGTGATGGCGGGAATGCCAAGTGAAATGGGATAGTTGGAGTCGGTGCTCGAGGCGCCGATGCTCGGCTTCAGCCCCAACTGCCGGGCCGCCGCGACCGCCGTGCGCACGATGAGTGCCGAGTCGGATTGCGCCCCGGTCGGCCGAATGCCGATGGTGTCGAGGCGCACCGTGAGTCCCTTGGTCGAGCCGGGCCACCGCGCCAATTCCGCCGCGACGGCATCATCAATGGCCTTGCGCACCAGCACGTCCACCTTGGCCAGCTCCTCGGCGGATTCGCTGCGCATGTCCACGTCCATCACCGCTTCCATGGCGATGGAGTTCACGGACGTGCCGCCAGAGACGATGCCGACGTTGAAGGTCGTCTTCGGTGAACGGGGGACCTTGATGTCGCTGATCGTGGCAATGGCGCGTCCCATCGCATGAATGGGGTTCGGCATGCCGAACGCGCCATAGCTGTGACCGCCGGGGCTGCGGAAGTGGACGTTGTAGCGGTTGCTCCCGACAGCGCGGCTGACGATGTCGTTGCCGGCGCCGTCCACCGAGATGAAGTAGTCCACCTGTCCCTTGTGCGTCGTGCCAAGCAGGTGACGCGTGCCGCGCAGGTTGCCCGGCCCTTCTTCGCCCACGTTGGCGACGAAGATCACGCGCCCCGCAAAGCGGAGCCCCGACTGCTTGACGGCGCGCGCCGTGCTGAGCACCACCGCAAGACCGCGGCAGTCGTCGCCGATGCCGGCGCCCTTGTACCGCGTGCCGTCACGCGTGACCGCCACGTTGGTCCCCTCGGGGAAGACCGTGTCGAGGTGGCCGGCGATCACGACCGTGGGACCCTTCGACACGCCCGCCAGTTCGGCGACCACGTTGCCGACCTGGTCGACATGGGCGTCGGCATAGCCGAGGGCGAGCATCTCCTTCTGGAACGCGAGGCCGCGTGCCTGCTCCTTGAATGGCGGCGCGGGAATCTCGCAGAGAGCGACCTGCTTCTGCAGCGTCCACGCGTTGTCGGTCTTCAGCTGGGCGAGCGCCCTGGCGAGGGCGGGGGAGTCGGCAGTCGGCTGTTGCGCGGCGAGCGCGATGGGGGCGAAAAGCAGGAAGGCAGTTCGGCGCATGGGTCGGCGGGTGGCGGATGGGAACGAGAGCGGCGGCGTTGCCATTCAAAGGATAGTCGCCTAGACGCCGGATGATCAGGGGCGCGTCCGGCAGGACCGGGCGCGATGTCCGCCCCGGCGGTGAACCCCGTGACGCGAACCCGCGACCCTGCCATATTGCCGGGTCGTCCATCCCACCCCTCCGCTCCCATGGTCAATCGTCCCTGGCTCAAGCACTACGATCCCGGTGTTCCTCACACGATCGGTGAGTACCCGGATCGCACCCTGCTCGACTTCATTGACGACGGGTTGCGCGAGCGCCCCGATGCGCCGGCCCTGCTCTTCAAGGGGCGCACGATCACCCTGCGGGAACTCGACCAGCTGAGCAACGCCTTCGCGAACACGCTGCTGGGCCTTGGCGTGACCAAGGGCGATCGCGTGGCCCTGCTGCTGCCCAACTCGCCGCAGTTCTTCATCTGCGAGCTGGGCGCCTGGAAGATCGGCGCCATCGCGGTGCCGCTGAACCCGATCTACACCGACGACGAACTCGTCGGACCGCTGAAGGACACGGCGCCCAAGGTGGTGGTGACGCTCACGCCGCTCTACGCGCGCGTGAAGTACGTGCAGCCGACGGTCGGCAATCCGCACATCATCGCCACGAGCATCAAGGAGTACCTGCCCACGGCGTCGCGCCTGCTCTTCACCCTGTTCCTGGAGAAGAAGCTCGGGCACCGCATTGCGCTGCAGGCGGGCGACCACTGGCTGCAGGACCTGCTGGCGAGCCATGCCAGCGTGCCGGGCCCAACGTTCCGTCCAGGCCCGGACGACGACTGCATGATCCTGCTGAGCGGCGGCACGACGGGTACGCCCAAGGGCGTCCGTGTGCACCACAACGGTCTCGTCAGCACGGGCCTGCAGGTGCGCGCCTGGTTTGCCGACGCGTTCCACCCGTGGACGGACGTCTACATGCTGCCGCTGCCGATGTTCCACTCATATGGCGCGTGCGGCGTGCAATCGGTCTGCTTCATCGGGCACAATCCCATTGCCCTGGTGCCGAACCCGCGCGACCTCGACGACACGGTCAAGACCTTCAAGCAGGTGAAGCCGGCGATCTTCTGCGGGGTGCCAACGCTGTACAACGCGCTCCTGAACCACGCCGACGTGAAGAACGGCACGGCGCATTTCTCGTCACTGCGCGCCTGCGTATCCGGCGCCGCGCCGCTGCTGGCCGAGACGAAGAAGCGGTTTGAGGCAGCCACCGGGGCGCGCATCGTCGAAGGGTACGCGCTCACCGAGACGCTCCTCGCCGCAACGATCAATCCGATTCTCGGCGTGCAGAAGCTCGGGTCGGTGGGAATTCCGTTTCCCGACGTGGACGCCATGATCGTGGATGCCGATGACCCGATGAAGGTGCTCCCGGCGGGACAGGTGGGAGAGATCATCCTGACCGGTCGCCAGATCATGCGCGGCTACTGGAACAACCCGGAGGAGACCGCCATCATGCGGCGGGTCGGTCCCGACGGCCGGGAGTGGATCTACAGCGCCGACCTCGGCTACATGGACGAAGACGGCTACATCTTCATCGTCGACCGCAAGAAGGACCTCATCAAGCCGGGCGGCATGCAGGTCTGGCCGCGCGAGATCGAGGAAGTGATCCAGTCGCACCCCGCGGTGGCCGAGGTGGGGGTGCGCGGATTCCCCGATGACTACAAGGGCGAAATCGCCGTGGCCTTCGTGGTGCTGCGCCCGCACGCGTCGGCGACCGCCGAGGAACTGCGCGCGTACTGCAAGGAGCACCTGGCGTTCTACAAGGTTCCGGGCAAGGTCGTCTTCCGGAAGGACCTGCCCAAGTCGCTGGTCGGAAAAGTGCTCCGCCGGATGCTCACGCTCGAGGCGGGCGAGGCGACGTAGCGCCCGCCGGCACTCCGGAACGCACGAACGGCGCGACTAGAATTCGCGCCGTTTCATTTCCTTGAAGAAGGCCTGATTCTCGAAGTCTTCTTCCGCCCGCTTGGGCGCCGTCTTGTCGTAGGTCTTGCCGAACTCGCTGCGCGGCTTCACCGGCCCCGCCTTGGCGAGTTTCTTCAGCAGCTTCTGCACTTCGTTGTCGCGCGGATTGGCCATGGCACCGGATGGCTGAGGGACGTGCCTGCAATCTAACCAAAGCGCCCGCCACAGAAATGCCCTTCGGTGGCCTGTGGGACAATGACGGCCGGCGCCTTGGGCCGCCGCGCCGCGACAATCCGTGGATTCCCCGACAGATAAGTGGTAGATTATATACCACTTTCTACGTAAGTTCCTACTTCACCTTCTGGAGGACATCGTGCCTGACACCACGACCGCCACGATCACCGGCGACCTGACGCTCAACGAGATCAGCCTCGCCCAGCCCCGCGCTCTCGAGGTCTTCGAACGCCATGGGCTCGACAGTTGCTGCGGCGGCGCCAAGACGCTCGCTTTCGTCTGTGAACGGCATGGCCTCGATCTCGAGTCCGTGCTTGCGGAACTGCGCGCGCTGTAACGTCACGTCTACCCGGCTCTGCCCATGGATTGGTTCGTCCGCTATTTCATCAAGAGCGCCCTCGTCTATCTGGGCCTCGGCATCTGCTTCGGTATCTGGATGGGCTATTCGCCGAACGCCGTCATCTACCGTCCGGCGCACGCCCACCTGAACCTGCTCGGCTTCGTGTCGATGCTCATCTTCGGCGTGGCGTACCATGTGATCCCCCGGTTCACGGGCCATCCATTGCACAGCCGCCGGCTGGCCGAAGTGCACTGGTGGGCATCGAACACCGGGCTGGTGACGCTGGTGCTCGGTTTCATCTTCCTCCCGTGGAGACCGGAGGCGCGCCTGGCGATCGAAGCGGGGGCGGTGCTGGCGGCGGCGGGAGCGTTTGCCTTCATCTACAACCTGTGGCGAACGCTCGACGGCACGGGGCCAAAGCCGCGCATGGACAACGGGCAGGCACGCCGGCTGCCGATGTCGGGCTAGTCGCTGGCGCCGGCGCGCGGGCTCACTAGGATAGACGCATGCATTCCCTCGCGCGCCGCTATCTGAAGACGGCCATCGTCTTTCTCGTCGTCGGGTTGATGCTCGGCGTCTGGCTCCTGCTGCGCCGCGAGTTGGGCGGTGCCGCCATCTCGGCGCGCGAACTCAGCGCGCACACGCACGCTCTGCTCGTCGGTTTCGTGATGATGATGATTGCCGGCGTCGCGCTCTGGCTCTTCCCGCGGCCGACGGCGGAAGACCGGCGATACCAGCCCAGGCTTGCCGAAACGGCGTGGTGGTGCATCGCCCCGGGGACCGCGCTGCGCATCAGCGCGGAGGTGCTGGCCGGATTCGATCCCGGCCCGGGCCTGCGGCTCGTCATCGTCCTTGGCGGCCTGTTGCAGGCGGTGGGGCTGGGGCTGGTTTTCTGGACGCTCTTTCCGCGCATTCGCGCCGCCGGGAGTGCGCAGCGCGAGGCGAAGGGCGAGCGCTTCTAGGGCCTACGCCGGCTGGGGATCGACGCTCACGTCAATCTCGATCCCCTCGCGAATGGCGGCGCTCACCACGCAGAAGTCCTCGAAGATCTCGAGGCAGCGCACCATGCGCTGTTGCTGGTCGACCGGCACCGAAGGCGCGAGACGCACCGCCACCTTCTTCACGCGCAGTCGCCCCCGTTCATTGCGCCCGTTCGTGACATGCACCTCGGTGCGCATGGCCGGCACCTCCACGTGCGACTTCCGCAGGCAGAAGAGCAGGCTGGCGCCCAGGCAGCCGGCGATGCCCGCGGCGAGCAGTCGCGAGGGATCAGGACCTTCATCGTGGCCGAGCGGGGATGTCTCGTCGATGGTCATCGGCGGAATGCCGCTGTCGCCGAAGTCGACCGTGAAGGCGTAGTTGTCCTTGAGCGTGAGCGAGAACGACACCGGGGAATCTTCGGACATGGGAGGCGCCACCAGGCAGGCAGGTCAGGGAAGCAGCACGAGCGTCGCCGCCAGTGCCACGAACATCAGCGAGAGCGCCGCGGCGACGCGCAGCCGGAACGTCCCGCGGCCGACGATACCAGCGATGATACCCTTGGCGAGCGTATTGGATGCGACGGCCACCGCGATGGCACGTGCCGCGGTGGTGCTGGTGTCGGCCCCGCCCAGGCGTGTCATTGCCACCGAGATGGCGTCGACGTCGGTCACGCCGAAGAGCGCGGCGGTGGAGTAGATGCCCGTCTCGCCGAAGGTGCTGCGCACGAAGGCCATGAAGAGCAGCACCACCTGGAAGGCCAGCGCCATCTGCAGCGCGGCCGTGAGGTTGAGCGGACTGCGCGGAGATTCCTCGGCCGCGGACTGCGACGTGACCGGGGTGCGGGCGGCCCACCACGAACAGACAACGCCAACGACGAATGGCGCGGCGAGGTAGGGCAGGGCCGCGATTCCGACGGAGGCGTTCAGGAGCAGCACCACGATGATCACGCGCGGAAAGAGCACCGTGGAGGCGCCGATCACGCCGGCCGCATAGGCGGGGCGCAGCGCCTCCTCGTCGCGGCTGCTGCGCGCGAATCCCCATGTGACGGCGGTGGACGACACGAGCCCGCCCAGCGCGCCCGTCACGGCATATCCGCGCTCGCGGCCCACGACGCGCCGTGCGAGGTGACCGATGAAGTTGAGTCCCGAGATGACCAGCACGAGCATCCACGTGGCGCGTGGCGTGACCTCGCCGACCGGTGTCGCAATCGTGGTGGGAAGCACGGGAAGCACCACGAGCGCGAGCACGGCGAAATGCAAGGCGGCCCGCATCTCCACCGGATCAAGGTGGTCCACCCATCCGTGCAGCCGATGCTTCTCGGCCAGCGCGAGGACGACCAGCGCTCCGATGCCTGCGGCGAACCGCAGCGCGCCGGTGCCCGCCATCACGCCAAGGGCGAGCACAACGAGCGCGGCGGTCTCGGTGGTGCCGTCCACGGCGTGCTCGGTGTCCTTCTGGGCCGTCACGACGTAGGCGCCGACGGCCAGCAGGGCCCCGGCGGCCACGAGGGCGACGCCGATGAGTGCGGCATCGTGGGCCACGAAAAGTCCGCCCAACCCGCCGAGCAGGCCGATGAGCAGGAAGGTGCGAATGCCGGCAAAGTCCTGGTCGGGCCCGATGGCATGTCCGGACCGCTGCCGTTCAATGCCGACGGCCAACCCCACGAGTCCGGCCACCGCCAGCCGGGTGGCGGTGTCGAGTGTCTCGGGAAAGACGGGCAAGGACATGTGAGTGACCGGCCGGCAGCCCTGAGGGGCCGCCGCCGGGACTAGCCGCCGACCTTCTTGCGCACGAGTTCCGCGATTTCCTTCTCCAGCGCGCCGCTCGAATGGCAGGCGACCGACGCGTCGCGCGAGAAGTTCGGCGACTTGCCGGTGGCATCGATGCGCGTGATGAGGTTGAGCCCGCCCTTGGGGTTCGTCGTGAGCGTGCTCGAGATCGACATCATGATGTCGTACGTCTCGGCATTCGGGATGCCCTGCGCGTTGCCGCAGTCAAGAATCTGCTGCATCGGCAGGCGGCCGATGCGACGGCGCACCTTGTAGGCGTCGTTGCCGATCAGGTGCTGCCCGTCCACCAGCGTTCCGATCGGAATCTTCAGTTCCCCGTACGTGACGTTGAGCGCCGTCCAGGCCGCGTCCATGGAGCCCACGATCAACTGCGTGTAGCCCGCATTCACGTCGACGGTGTTGATGTTGATGTTCGAGGTCGGCGTGACGACGCGCTGGGTGATGGGGGTGATGGTCGTGGGGGTTGGATTCGCCGCGGTTCCGCCTTTGGAGCCGGCGCATCCGGCGGCGGATAGCGCAACAAGCACGACGACGAGCAGGGCGGCCTTGGTCACGGAAAACTCCAATCGTTGATGCCTACCATACCATGGGGCCGGAACGGCAGTTCCGGCAACTGGCGCCGCGCTACCAGTCGGCGAACGTGGTCCAGAGCAGGGCGACCGGACAGTCCGCGGTCCGGTATTCGGGCGGCGCGTCCTGCCCGCGAGGATACAGTTCCAGCGCGCGCCACGTCCAGCGTGGCTGGGCGACGAAGAACTCTCGCGCCACGGGGCGCCCATCGAGCCACCAACGGCAGGTCTGGGCGAGCGGGAGCGTGACCAGCGCTGCGCTGTCACTGGTCAGCGCCGCGCCCGTGAGAAGTTGGATGCCACTCCGGTCGCCGCGCTGCAGCAAGCGGAGGTAATCGCTGCCGCGCGCGCCGTCATCGTTCGCCGCGAGCATCGGCTGGAGTTGCACGGTGACGGGCCGATCGCTGCCGACGATGGGGGCCACCCACGGCGCGTATCCGGCGGCACGCACGTCGACCGTCACCGTGCCATTCGGGACATCAGCAACGGTGAACGCCCCCTCCGCATTCGTCGTGGCGTGCCGCTCGGTCCCTTCCACCGTGACGTATGCACCCGGCACGGGCCGCCCCTCGGCGTCGCGCACCGTCCCCCACAGCGATTCCACGCCCGAGGAGAGCACCAGGTCACTCGCCGCAAGGCCGCGCGGTCCCATCCTGATGAATGCCGACGCCGTGTGCGCCGAGTCGCGCGCATAGGCATGGAACCAGGCGTCGCGCGGGATACCGCACGCAATCCAGACCTGCCGCGATTCCTCGGGGAGGGTCCGCACGGTGCCGGGACGCGCCGATTCGCCCGACATGCTGCCGAGCATCCAACTGACCGACACATTGACCCTGCGCCGCGTCCCGTCGGCCGCGCGCACATTGCCGAACGCCACGGTTGGCGAGAGGCTGTCAGGCGTCTCGCCGCACAGCCGGCGACGAATCGGATCGAACGCCGGCGTTCCCAGTGCCACGAAGGCGCTCGCGCCCGCAAATACGCGCACGGTGAGCGTGGAGCCGAGGACGCCCACGGAATCGAGCGCGGGATGGCTAAAGATCACCGCCCACTCACCGGGCGGCACGCTGTCGATCACGAACCGCCCGGCGCTGTCGGTGGTCACGCCCCGGCCAAGCTTGGGGAGCTGCACCACGGCGCCGGGGAGGACATCGCCCAGCAGCGAATCAACCACGACGCCCCGCACGCGCCCGGTGCGCCCCTGCGCCGGCAGCAGCGACGCGGAGCAGGTGACCGCAAGCAAGATGACGGAAAGAAACGTCCGCACAGGATGGCGCTGGAGTGAGATGCGGAACGTCTCCCCTCTGCCGTTTCACCGCAAGTGCCGCGAGCCCTTTCGGCGACAGAGGGAGTCCGTTAGCTCTTACGGCGTGCAATCCGCCGCCGCCCTTCGTCGAACGAGCCTGGCCAGCGCCTGGACCCTCGTGGTATTGGCGGGCGTCGCCGTGCTCGTGGCGCTGCCGTACCGGTCGTTCGACCTCGACCGGTTCTTCGTGCCCAAGGAGATGGCCCTGCACGTCGGTGCGGCGCTGACGCTGACGCTGGTGGTTGCGAGCGGCATTGCGCTGCCGCGCACGCGCACCGACCGCAACCTCATCGTCTTTCTCGCCCTCTCGGCGGTATCCGCGCTCCTCGCGGTCAACGGCTGGCTGGCGTTGCGCGCGCTGTCGATCAGCGTAAGCGCGGCCTTCGTCTGGTGGGCGGCGCGCGCCACGGCGGTCCACGGCGGCCGCGAGGTGCTCATTCGCGGTCTCGCGACCGCGACGGTACTCGGTGCGGCCACGGCGCTGGCGCAGGCGTATGGGGTGTCGAGCGAGCTCGCCTCGATGAGCCGGGCGCCGGGCGGCACATTCGGCAATCGCAACTTCATGGCGCACGTGGCGGCAGCGGGCGTGCCGCTGCTGGGGTATCTGGCGCTGACGGCGCGCGGATTTCCCGGCGCGCTGCTGGCCGCGGTGGGACTCGGGATCAATGCGGCGGCGTTGGTGCTTTCGCGGACGCGGGCCGCCTGGCTGGCGCTGGTGGTCTGTGCGATGATCGTCGTGCTCGCGTGGCTGTGGCGGCGTGGCACGCTCTGGCGTGATGCGGCGGCTCGGCGCGGGCTCATTCTCATCATCGCCGGGGTGGTCGTCGGCGGCGCCGGGGCGGTCGTTCTTCCCAATTCCCTCGACTGGCGCAGTGACAATCCGTATCTCGAATCGGCCAAGGGGATGGTCAACTACCGCGAGGGAAGCGGCCGTGGGCGCCTCAGGCAGTACGTGAACTCGGTGACGCTGTCGCTGCAGCACCCGACGCTTGGCGTGGGACCGGGGAACTGGGCGGTCGAATATCCCGGCGTCGCGCCGCCCAATGATCCGTCGTTGAACCAGGAGACGGGCATGACGGCCAATCCGTGGCCGTCGAGCGACTGGATGGCGATGCTGTCGGAGCGCGGGATTCCCGCTTTCGTAGTGTGGGCCATGCTGCTCGCCGGACTGGCCATCAGCGGACTCATCGGGTGGGGACGGCTCGACTTGCCGCTCGACGAACGATTGCGAGCCGTTACGGCGACCGCCGTGGTGGCCGTCGTCGCCGTCGAAGGCGCCTTCGACGCCGTGCTCTTGCTGGCGACTCCCACCCTGATCTTCTGGGCGACGATGGGCGCGCTGATTCCACCTGTCCCGGTGGAACAGCTGCCCGCCCCTCTGGGGCGAGGACGCCGCATCCTGCTCGCCATCTCGGCGCTCCTGCTGGGACTGATGGCCGCGGAATACAGCGCGCTCAAGATCGCATCGATGGCGGCGTATAGCTCAGGCCAGATGGGGCGGGCGGTTTCGCTCGATCCAGGGTCATTCCGAGCCCGCCTGCGCTATGCGCAACTCATGATGGCACGCACCAGCCGCACGCGCGGCTGCGTCGAGGCCAAGGCGGCGCTGGAGCTCTTTCCGCGCTCACCCGACGCGCGGCGTCTTGCCGCCGGGTGCAAGAACGGGCGCTAGCCGGCACGCCGCCACCATCGCGGCGAGCGCCGCCACGCTCAGTGAGCGACGCAGTCGCTCGGCTCGTTCACGACGTCTTGAGGCGATAGGCGGCGCCGAGGATGGCGCCCAGCACGGCATCGAGGTGCGCGTCCTCGGAGACCGTTCCTTGCGCCGTGCGCGGCGAGCCGCCGCCTCGTCCGCCAACCGGCTGCAAGGCCTCCTTGAGCAGCGCGCCCGCGTTGGCATCGACATCGGCCGACACCGCCACGGCAAGCGTGCGCGATGTACCCACTGCGCCGGCGGCAATTGTAGCCGGGAGCGCAGCACACGCGGCTGCCCAGGCCCGCAGCTCATCGGCGGACATGCCGTCGGCGGCGCGAAGGCGGCAAATGCCGTCGGCTCCGGGTGCCGTGGCCGCCCACTGCGCGCGCGCGCGATACCCGGCCACCTCCTCGATGAGCTTGCGGTTCACCGACGCGAGCGACTTGGCGTCCTCCACGCGCGCCTGCACGATCGCCGGCACTTCATCGATGCCCGCTGACAGACGTTCGGCGATGCCGCTGAGCACATCGTAGTCGGCGCGTGCGCGGCGCGTGGCGCGGGCGCCGCAGACAAACTCGAGGCGCACGTTGTCGCGGATCTTCTCGACCCGGCGGAGCAGGATGGCGCCGATTTCACCGGTGGCGCGCAGGTGCGTGCCGCCGCAGGCACTCACGTCGTGGCCTTCGATGGTGACGATGCGCAGGGTTCCAGTGCGGGCCGAAGGGCGGCGCAGGCGCGGCGCCACCGCCGCGGCATCCTCGAACGTCACCGTCACGGGGCGATTCTCGGTGATGAGCGCGTTGGCATACTCCTCGAGGCGCCGAAGCTGCTTGGGTGAGACGGACGAGGCGCCGATCTCGAGCGTGGACATGCCGTCACCAAAGTGCACGCTCACCGTGGGCCAGTCGAAGAGGGCGTCGCACGTTCCCGAAAGCAGGTGCTGCCCCGTGTGCTGCTGCGCGAAGTCCCAGCGTCGCGCCCAGTCAATCTCGCCATGCACGGCATCCGGACCGTCGTACGGCGCGGCGAGCAGGTGCGCCACGCGTTCGTCCTCATCCACGACATCCACGACGCTCACGCCGCCAAGCGTTCCCAGGTCGTTCGGCTGGCCGCCGGACGTCGGATAGAACGCCGAGCGGTCGAGATACAGGCGCCGGCCGCCCTCGGCGCGCGCTACGATCGACGCATCGAACGAACGGAGGTAAGTGTCGGTGTAGTAGAGACGGTTCGTCATGGAAACAGTGATGGCAGATGGCGGAGGGCTGATGGCGGATGTTAATGGGTATTTGGTCTCTTCATCAGCCATCAGCCGTCCGCCATCGGCCATCACCAAGAGGCCACACCGAAGGTAAGCGTGCACATCATCTGTATCGTTCCATCAGGTGATTGAGTGCCGCACTCCCCGGGCACAGCTGCTCGAACGGCAAGTGAGCCAGCGGCGTCGGCACGGTGCGCTGCATGTCGTGCATGCAGCGGCCGGCGTCGTCGATGAACAGGATGCCGGTGGCCACTTCGCCCTTCCTGATGCACGCCTGCACGTGGCGATACGCCATATCACGGCTGCGCGGATTGTAGCCGGGCGCCGTCGCGTGCAGCCGCACCTCGCTGCCGTCATGCATGCGAACCACCGTCATCTCCTCGTGCGTCTCGGGGACCTTGATCTCGCGCCGCAGAGGGACGAAGTCGGTCATCACCGTTTCCACCTCGTGACGGCGCATGTAGGCGTAGCTCTTGGCCGACCCTTCGTGGTCGTTGAACGACACGCACGGCGAGATCACGTCCACGAGTGCGAACCCGCGGTGCGTCATCGCGGCCTTGAGGATCGGCACCAGCTGGCTCTTGTCGCCCGAGAAGGAGCGCGCCACGAACGTCGCGCCGAGGGTGAGCGCGAGCAGCACGGGATCAATGGGCGTCTGTTCGTTCACCTCACCCTTGCGCGACATGCTGCCGAGATCGGCCGACGCCGAGAACTGCCCCTTGGTGAGGCCGTAGACGCCGTTGTTCTCGATCACGTACAGCATGTTCACGTTGCGGCGGATTGCATGCGCGAGCTGGCCGAGTCCGATGTTGAGCGAATCACCATCGCCGGAAATGCCGATGTACGTCAGCTCACGGTTGGCCGCGTTGGCGCCGGCCGTCACTGACGGCATGCGGCCGTGCACGGCATTGAAGCCGTGCGACTGCTTCATGAAGTACGCGGTGGTCTTGGACGAGCAGCCGATGCCGCTCATCTTCGCGGCGCGGTGCGGCGGCAGGTCGAGCTCCCAGAACGCCTGCACGAGCGCGGCCGTCACCGAGTCGTGGCCGCAGCCGGCGCAGAGCGTCGACATGGCCCCTTCGTAATCGGCCTTCGACAGCCCGATCTGGTTCTTCTGCGCGCTCGGGTGGCGCACCGACGGCTTGCTGATGGAACTCATGCGGACGCTCCGGCGAGATGCGTGGACATTGCGGTCACCAATTCATCAGCCGTCATCGGTTGGCCGGCGAAGTCGAGCACCGGGATCATCTGGTCGCGCGGGAAGCCGGTCTCGATGGTCAGCAGCGCGCGCAGTTGGGCGTCACGGTTCTGCTCCACCACGAAGAGCGTCTTGTACCGATCGAGGAACTCCCGCACCTCGGGAGCAAACGGGAACGCGCAGATGCGCATCGCGTCGGCGCGAACGCCGTGTTCGCGCAGCCGCACCACCGCCTCGCGCACCGGCGCCTCGGAACTGCCAAGGAAGACAATGCCGACGTCGGCGCCGTCCTGTCGGGAGATCACCGGCTTGGGAAGCGTGTGCGCGGCCGTCTCGAGCTTCCGGCGAATGCGGTCGAGCACTTCCGCGTAAGCCGCGGAGTCCTCGGTATAGGCGCCGTGCTTGTCGTGCCCCGAGCCGCGCGTGAAGTACGCGCCCTTGCCGCTGACGCCGGGCAGCGTGCGGGCGGCAACCCCATCGCCATCGGCGTCGAGGTAGCGCGAGAAATTCTTCACCTGCTCGAGCGCCGCGGCATCGAGCACCTTGCCGCGGTCGGGGCGATAACCGTCATCCCACGTCAGGCGCGGCATCATCCAGTCATTCATGCCGATGTCGAGGTCCGACGCCACGAAGACCGGCGTCTGGAAGCGCTCCGCCGCATCGAATGCCGCCACCGTCAGGGTGAAGCACTCGCGCGGATCGGCGGGAAAGAGGATGATGTGCTTGGTGTCGCCGTGAGACGCATATGCCATCGTCAACAGGTCGGCCTGCTGCGTGCGCGTGGGCAGGCCGGTGGCCGGTCCCGCACGCTGCACGTTGATGAACACGCCGGGAATCTCGGCGTAGTAGGCGTAACCGAGGAATTCCTGCATCAGCGAGATGCCGGGTCCCGACGTGCAGGTGAACGACCGCGCCCCCATCCAGCCGGCGCCGATGACCATCCCTGCCGCGGCCAGCTCATCCTCGGCCTGGATGATGCAGTAGCGGTTGAGTTTGGTGTCGGGGTCGACGCGGAATTCCTGGCAGAATTCCTTGAACGCATCCATCAGCGAGGTGCTGGGCGTGATGGGATACCACGCACCAACCGTTGCGCCGGCATAGAGCGCGCCGAGCGCGCAGGCCGTGTTGCCGTCCATGAGCACCGCGCCGGCAGTCTCGTTCATCGGCTCGCAGCGGAACGGCAACGGACAGTCGAAGTGCCTGCGCGCGTAGTCGTAACCCATGCGCACGGCGCGATGGTTGGCCTCGAGCAGCGATTTCTTGCGGCCGTAATTCTCGGTCAGCATCTGCTCGATCACGGCCATGTCGATCTGCAGCAGGGCGGCGAGCGCGCCGGCGTACGCGATGTTGCGCAGCAGCGTGCGGTCGCGGTCGCGCGTGAACGCCTCGCGGCACATCTGGCCCAGCGGCACGCCGAGGATGGTGACGTCGTCGCGCACGAGCTTCGGGTCGAGCGGCCAGGACGAGTCGTACATCAGGTAGCCGCCCGGGCGCAGCGAGGCGATGTCCTGCGGATAGGTGGAAGGGTTGAGCGCGACGATGAGGTCGATCACCGGCGGACGCGCCGTGAAGCCCTCGTGGCTCACGCGAATCTCGTACCACGTGGGCAGCCCCTGGATGTTCGACGGGAAGATGTTCTTGCCCGTGACGGGAATGCCCATGCGGAAGATCGCCTGCATCAGGAGGGTGTTGGCGCTGGCCGAGCCGGTCCCGTTGACGGTGGCCGACTTGAAGGCGAAGTCGTTGATGCCGCTCATCGCGCCTCCACGCCCGCGTAGGCGAGCTTCAGGTCGAATCGCTGCATGTCCCAGGCCGCGGTGGGGCAGCGGTCGGCGCAGAGCCCGCAGTGCAGGCAGACATCCTCATCCTTCACCATCAACCGCTTGGTCTGCGGCAGCGGCCCCGAGACGAAGAGATCCTGCATCATGTTGCGTGCGGGTGCCGAGAGATGCTGACGGAGTTCCTCTTCGGAGGCGCGCTCCTCGGTGATGGTGAGACAGCTCGTCGGGCAGATGTCGATGCAGGCGTCGCACTCGATGCACAGGGCGTCGGTGAACGCGGTCTGGATGTCGCAGTTGAGGCAGCGCTCGACTTCGCGCGCGGCCTGTTCCGGGGTGTAGCCCAGCTCGACCTCGACGCTCACGTCGCTGAAGCGCTTCACGAGTTCCTCATGCTGCATCTTGGCGCGCGACGACGGGTTGTAGTCGTTGCTGTACTCCCATGCGCCCATCCCCAGCTTGGTGCTCGTCAGCGTCATGCCCTCGGGCGGACGGTCGGTGAGCGGGCGTCCGCTGCAATGCAGGTGGATGGAGATGGCCGCCTGATGGCCGTGCGCCACCGCCCAGATGATGTTCTGCGGCCCGAAGGCCGCGTCACCGCCAAAGAAGACGCCGGGGCGCGTGCTCTGGTGCGTGACCTTGTCCACCACCGGCATGTGGCGCGCGGCGAACTCGATGCCGAGGTCGCCTTCGATCCACGGCACCGCATTGTCCTGGCCGATGGCGAGGATGACGGCGTCGCAGGGAATCACCACGGTGCCGGTCACTTCGCTCGCCTGATTGCCGGCGGCGTCCTCGCCCCAGCGCAGCTGGTCGAATTCCATCCCCGTGAGCACGCCGTTCTCGACGATGAAGCGCCTGGGGGCGTGGTTCTCGAGGATGTGCACGCCCTCTTCCTCGGCGTCCTCCAGCTCCCACGGCGATGCCTTGAAGTGTGCGCGGCCGCGGCGCGCGACCACCGACACGTCGCGGGCGCCCAGCCGCCTGGACGTGCGGCAGCAGTCCATGGCGGTATTGCCGACGCCGATGATCAGGACGCGTCGTTCGATGGACTCGATGTGGCCGAAGTGCACGCCGGCGAGCCAGTCGAGGCCGACGTGGATGGTTGGCGCATCGTGCCGGCCGGGAATCTCGAGGTCCTTTCCCTTGGGCGCGCCGGTGCCGACAAAGACCGCGTCGTAGCCTTCTTCGAGCAGCGCGCGCATGCTCGTCACCGGCGTCTCGTACTTCATGTGCGCGCCCATGTCGATGATGTAGCCGCACTCTTCGTCGATCACGCTCGCCGGCAGGCGGAACGACGGAATGCTGAACCGCATCAGCCCGCCCGGGTTGCAGTACTTCTCGTAGATGGTGACGTCGTAGCCGAGCGGAAGCAGCTCGTTGGCGACCGTAAGGGATGACGGTCCCGCGCCGACGAGCGCGACTCGCTTGCCATTCTTCTGGGCTGGCGCCTTGGGAAGTCGACCGGTGATGTCGCCGCGCAGGTCGGCGGCCACGCGCTTCAGGCGGCAGATGGCCACCGGCTTGTCGTCCACGCGTCCGCGCCGGCAGGCCGGCTCGCAGGGACGGTCGCAGGTGCGGCCGAGAATGCCCGGGAAGACGTTGGACTCGCGGTTCAGCAGGTACGAGTCGGCGTACCGTCCCTGCCCAATGAGACGCAGGTACTGCGGCACATTGGTGTGGGCCGGACAGGCCCACTGGCAATCAACGACTTTATGGAAGTACCGTGGGTCTGTGACGTTCGTGGGGGCCATGCGTTCGCCTCGGGGCTAGTCTGGAAATTAGGGGGTTGAGACGCGGACGAGGCAAGTTGACCGTTGCAAATCCCGCGGCGTTCTCCAGCTTTTCCTGCCTACCTCTCAGGCGGTCTTTCCGTGCCACTCGGCCCCTCTCCCACCACGCGCCACCCCATCACGGGCGCCGAGCGCGTCGCCTTCCTCAGGAACTTCATCACGCGTCCGACCATCGAGGTCGGCGACTACACGTATTACGACGACCCCGACGGCGCGGAACAGTTCGAAAAGAATGTCCTGTATCACTTCGACTTCATCGGCGACCGGCTGATCATCGGGAAGTTCTGTTCCATCGCGGCCGGGGTGCGCTTCCTGATGAACGGCGGCAATCATCATGTGGCCACGCTGTCGAGCTACCCGTTCGCGATCTTCGGCAACGGATGGGAGCCGGCGATGCCCGAGTCGTGGCCGCACAAGGGTGATATCCGCGTGGGCAACGACGTATGGATCGGCTACGGCGCGACCATCCTGCCGGGCGTGACCATCGGCGACGGCGCGGTGATCGGCAGCCTGAGCGTGGTAACCGGCGATGTCCCCCCATACGCCATCGTCGGCGGCAACCCGGCGCGCGTCATCCGCCACCGCTTCGACGATGCGACTATTGCACGCCTGCTCGCACTCCGTTGGTGGGACTGGGACATCGAAAAGATCACGCGCAACGTCGCGGCCATCGCCGGCACCGATCTCGGCGCGCTCGATCGAGACTGACTTCTCCGCGGCACTCAGGCCTTTTTCACCACGGAGGCACGGAGAACTGCCTGAGGGCCACGGAGGACTGCAACGTCTTTGAATAACAACGCGCGCCACGCATTGATTTGCGTGGCGCGCTGTTGTTACCCCAAGAAGTTGTAGTTCCTCCGTGGCCCTCGGCTTTTCCTCCGTGCCTCCGTGGTGAAGAAGTCCGGCGTGGTGAGAAAAGCCAGCGTTGCGCTACGGAACAGGCTTGTCGTGGACCGTCGGATACGTGATCCCGAGCTGGTCGAGATACGACTTGTACTTCTTGGGATCGTAGTAGTACTTCCGCATGTCCTCACGGTACTTCATGAGGATGTCCTTGTTCAGCCAGATGGGCGGCTGGTCGGTGGGACCGATGAGCGGGTAGTACTTGATGGTCTTGGTCTGCACATCGTTGAAGTAGTCCCACGCATCCTTCACGAGCTGCGGCGTGGTGAGGATGTCGAGGATCGTCATCGCCTGCACCTTCGCGCCGGCCACCACGCCCTTGTGCGCGAGCGGCGTCGCCATGGCAATGGCGTTGGCCCAGTTGTGGCCCGGCAGCCCCGGGATGTTCGACGGGAAGCGCAGGGTGACGGTCGGCACGTTCCAGCTCACGTCGCCGATGTCGTCCGAACCGCCGCCCATACGCGCCGCTTCCGGCACCGGCCCTTCGATGCGTCCGGTCCCGGTGGTCAGTCCACGCTCGGGCTGGCCGAGTTCCCGCTGGATCCCCTTCGCGAGCGCCTGGTCCTTTTCGTCCCACGCCGGCATCCCGACCTTCTTGATGTTGGCGTACATGTCCTCGGCCACGGGACGCGAGAAGTGGCCGCTCCACCCGGAGCCGACAATCATCACGGTGTCGAGCGACACGTCGCTCATCATCGCGGCGCCCAGCGCCACCTTCTTGCCGAGCTCGAAGTTGGCCTTCACATGCTCGGCGTCGCGCTCACGGAAGTAGAACCAGATGGTCGCCGTGCTCGGCACCACATTGGGCTGGTCGCCGCCGTCGGTGATCACGTAGTGCGACCGCTGCTGCAGCTCGAGATGCTCGCGGCGGAACTCCCAGCCCACCCCCATCAGCATGGCGGCGTCGAGCGCGCTCCGGCCGCGCCACGGCGCGCCGGCGGCGTGGGCGCTCTGTCCCTTGAACCGGAACTGCGCCGAGATGAGCGCGGTGCTGCTGCTCTGACCCCACGACACGCCGAGGTCCTGCCCGACGTGCGTGAAGAGCGTGATGTCCACGTCCTTGAAGATGCCGGCCCGCACGAGGAAGGCCTTGCCCGCCATCTGCTCCTCGGCGACGCCCGGCCAGAGGACCAGGGTCCCGGGCATCTTCTTCGCTTCCATGATCTCCTTCACGGCGAGTGCCGCCGCGATGTTCAGCGGCACGCCCGAGTTGTGCCCCTCGCCGTGGCTGGGCGCGCCCTGCAGGTACTGGTCGCGATATCCCACGCCCGGCTTGGTGTTGGTCTGCGGGATGCCGTCGATGTCGCTGCCCAGCGAGATCACCGGCTTGCCGCTGCCCCACTTGGCCACCCACGCGGTCGGCATGCCGGCCACGCCGCGCTCCACCTTGAAGCCGTTCTGCTCGAGAATCCCGGTCAGGTACTTGGAGGTCTCGAACTCCTGCATGCCGAGTTCGCCGAACGAGAAGACCTGATCCACCATCTCCTGCACGAGCTTGGCCTTGGCATCAATCTTCTTGGCCACCTCGGTCTTGAGGGCCTCGAGTTCTGGCGAGGCCGGGTAGACGTACTTGATCGAGTCGGCCGCGGTGCTCTGGCGCTGCGCGGTGAGCGTCAGCGGCAGGCAGGCGGTCAGGCTGGCGAGCGCCAGCGATCGGAACAACGAACGGGTCATGAGGGTCCTCCGGTGGGGTCGGCGTCCGGGAACGTAACGCACCAACCCCGCGGTGGGTTGGAAGGCGGGCGGGGGGCGGGGACTCGGCGATATTATGAAGACAACCACCGCCGGGCGTAATGTCCGGTACACCACGGAGTCGTATGGGCAAGCTGCTCGGATTCGTCGGTTCGATCGTCGGCAGCTACGCCGGCTGGTATCTGGGCGCGCCCATCGGGATGTTTGCGGGGCTGATGATGAGCGTCGTCGGTGGCGGTGTGGGGCTCTACTACGGACGCAAGTTCGGCAAGCAATACGAGTAGCGCATGCCTACGGTCGAAGTGACCATCACCTACCTGGAGATGGAGCATCCCGCGATGCTCCGGGCCCGGCGGACCACACGCCCCGGCGTCGCGGTCGAGCGCATCGACCCGCCGTCGGCGGAGATGGCGGCGCACTTCTACTGTGACATCGGCAACGACTATTTCTGGCTGGAGCGCGCCGCGTGGTCCGAGGAACAGTGGGAAGATGCGCTGGCGCGTCCGGGGACCGAGTTCTGGGTGCTCAAGGTGGACGGCGACGAGGCGGGTTTCTTTCTGCTCACAATGCCGTCGCCGCGCACCCGCGAGATCGAGTACTTCGGCCTCTTCTCGTGGTTCGCGGGGAAGGGGCTTGGTGCGCACCTGCTCACCTGCGCCATCGAACGCGCGTGGGAGGCCGGCGCCGATCGCGTGATGGTGAACACCTGCACGCTCGACCATCCCGGCGCGCTCCCCAACTACCTCGCCCGCGGGTTCGAGGTGGTGCGCAAGCGCTCCGAATGGCGCGTGCTGCCGGAGTAACCAACCATGTCCCGCGCCTTCACCAAGGAAGATTCCGGCAGCTGGGGTGATCCGTCCAAGCGGTTCTCGCTGCCGCCGCGTGACGACCCGGGTTATGACGCCGCGGCCGCCGAGACCCTGCTGGAAGCGGCGCGCACGGGCGACACGGGGAGCGCCGAGATGGCGACCGGCTATTACTGGGGAGAGCCCACGCTGCGGCCGCACGTGGAGCGCATCCTCGAGCGCGCACGTCGCGACCATGACGACCGCCTGGAACAGCTCGCCGAGCGGTTTCTCC
Organism: Gemmatimonadaceae bacterium; assembly: GCA_036504815.1. Taxonomy (NCBI): domain Bacteria; kingdom Pseudomonadati; phylum Gemmatimonadota; class Gemmatimonadia; order Gemmatimonadales; family Gemmatimonadaceae; species Gemmatimonadaceae bacterium. The sequence continues at coordinate 397,018 of DASXUN010000021.1, forward strand.
GCTGAATGATAGGTTAGAGGTATGGACCAGGAACCTGTCTCCACCATCGCCCACGTCATCCAGCTGTCGGTTGCCCCGGTCTTCCTGCTGACGGGTATCGCCGGCCTGCTCAACGTCCTCACCGGGCGGCTGGCCCGCGTGATCGACCGGGCCCGCGTCATCGAGCGCGCACTGCACGAGGAAGATCCGCACGAGACGATCGCGGCGCACGAGCGGTTGCGCACGCTGGCCACGCGGGCGCGCTGGATCAACGTCGCCATCAGCCTATGCGTGGCGTCGGCGATCTTCATTGCGACGGTCGTGATGGTGCTCTTCGCAGGCGCCTTCTGGGGCGCCGACTACCGCGGCATCGTGGCCGGGCTGTTCATCGTGGCAATGGTGGCGCTGATCGGCGGCCTGATCTTCTTCATGCGCGAGATCGGCCTCGCCACTTCAAGCCTGCGCATCGGGCCGCACTAGCGCGGACTGGCAACAGCGCAGCGCTTGCGGGGCTGCTTACGCCTTGTCCGCCGCCAGCACCGCGTTGAGCAGCACATCCGCCCCGTGCGCCACATCGTCCGGCCGGGTGAACTCGCGCGGCGAGTGGCTGATGCCACCCACACTCGGCACGAAGATCATGCCCATTGGCGCGATGCGCGCGATCTCCTGCGCATCGTGCCCCGCGCCGCTTGGCATGCGCTGGTGCGAGAGCGCCAGCGCGTCGGCGCTCGACTGAATCCAGTCCATCACGTGCGCATCGGACAACGCCGGCTCGCTGTCCACGAGACGCTTGAACTGGAACGTCGTGTTGGTAGCGCTGCCGATCTCGCGCCCCAGCTGCTCGAAGCGCTGCGTGAAGTGCTCGATCCTGGACTGGTCGAGGTCGCGCAGGTCCACGGTGAGCACCACCTGGGCCGGAATGACGTTGGTGGTGTTGGGCGAGACGGTCAGGCGACCGACGGTGGCGACTTGCCGGCCCGGCTCTCCGCGCACGGCATCGTTGACGGCCACGGTGAACTTGGCAGCGGCGAGCATCGCGTCCTGCCGCTGGTCCATGGGCGTTGCGCCGGCGTGATTGGCGAAGCCGGTGACGGTGATCTCGAACCAGCGCAGGCCGACGATGCCCTGCACGACGCCAATTTGCTTGCCGGCCTTCTCGAGGCGGCCGCCCTGCTCAATGTGCAGCTCAATGTAGCAGGCGATGTCGCCGCGTTTGCGCACGGCGGTTAGCAGCCTGGACACATCGCCGCCAATGAGCCCGATCCCTTCGCGGATGGTCTTCCCCGAGCGCGCGACCTTGTCGAGGTCGGCATCGGTGAGGGCGCCAATGACGAGCTTGCTGCCGATCGTGCCGCCCTCTTCGTTCTGCCAGACCACGACCTCGAGCGGGTGGCGCAATCGGAGCGAGCGTTCGCGCAGCGTGCGCGCCACCTCGATGGCCGAGAATGAGCCGAGTGGGCCGTCGAAGTTGCCGCCGTCGGTGACCGAGTCCACGTGCGATCCGATGAGAATCGGCTTCAACGAAGCATCGGATCCCTCGATGCGGGCGAGGATGTTGCCCGCCGCGTCGACGCGCGGCACCAGGCCAGACTGCACGAACAGGTCGCGCGTGAAGGCGCGCCCTTCGAGGTCGGCCAGAGAATACGCCACGCGATTGATCCCGCCGGCCGTGCGGCCTATCCGGTCGAAGGCGGCCAGCCATCCGTTGAGGCGATTGCCGTTCACGCGCGGCACCTCGCCGAACGAAAGCGGGGAGGCCGTTGCGAGGCGCCCGGCCACGCCCGATCCCAGCAAGGGAAGGGCGGCCACGGCGGCGGAGTGGTGCAGGAAGTCGCGTCGGCGCATCAGGGGCCTCGGAGCTTGTCGGGACGGTCCAATGTACGCGACCCTGCTAGCTTTCAGTAGGCGCCCGGCGCCTGCCCTCCAACCCGACTGCTCGTGGCCTTTGCCTCACTGAAGTTGCATGCCTCCCTCCAGCGGGGGCTCAAGGAACTGGGCTTCACCCGCCCGACGCCCATCCAGGTGGATGCCATCCCGCCCGCGCTCGAGGGGCGCGACCTGCTCGCCTGCGCGCAGACGGGGAGCGGCAAGACGCTGGCTTTCCTGTTGCCCATCCTGAACCACCTGATGGACAAGAAGCGCGGCGTCACGCGGGCGCTGGTGATCACGCCGACACGCGAACTCGCGGCGCAGATCGTCGAGGACATGAACGAGGTGGCGGTGCACACGCCGCTCACGTCGGCCGCCGTATACGGCGGCGTGGGAATGGGGCCGCAGGAACATGCCTTCCGCATCGGCGTGGACGTGCTGGTCGCCTGCCCGGGACGCCTGCTCGACCACTTCCGCCAGCCGTACGCGAAGCTCGAGCATCTCGAATACCTGATCCTCGATGAAGCGGACCGGATGCTCGACATGGGCTTCCTGCCCGACATCAAGCGCGTGCTCAAGCACCTGCCGCCGCGCAAGCAGACGCTCTTCTTCAGCGCCACCATGCCGGGTCCCATCGCGGCCCTGGCGCACGAACTGCTCAGGAACCCCGCGACCATCAATCTCGAGCGCAAGTCGGCGCCGGCCACGGGAATCACGCAGGCGGTGTATCCGGTGGCGCAGGAGCTGAAGGGCGAACTGCTGGTGAAGCTCCTCGCGGGCGGCGCCATGAAGGAAGCGCTGGTCTTCACGCGCACCAAGCACCGGGCGAACCGCCTGGCCGAGTTCCTGTCGAAGCGCGGCATCAACACCGAACGCATTCACGGCAACCGGTCGCAGGCGCAGCGCACCAAGGCGCTCGATGGGTTCAAGGACGGGACGTACCGCGTGCTGGTGGCCACCGACATCGCGGCGCGCGGTATCGACGTGGAAGCGCTGGGGCACGTGGTGAACTTCGATGTCCCCAACGTCCCCGAGGATTACATCCATCGCGTGGGACGCACGGCGCGGGCTGAACTCACCGGCGAGGCGTACACCTTCGTGGCGCCGGACGAGGAAGAGGAACTGCGCGCCATCGAGAAGGCGATCAGCCGCCGCCTGCCGCGCGTGACGGTGCCGGACTTCGACTACAAGGCGAGGCCGGCGGCCAAGCTCGAGATTCCGCTGGCCGAACGCATTGCGGCGATTCGCGCGAAGAAGTCGGAGGACCGCGCGCGTGCGGCGGCCAAGCTGGCTCGGCAACAGGGCGGACCGGTGAACCCGGCGGCGCGAAGCGACTCGCGCGCGGAGTCGGGCGGCGGGCGGGGACGGAAGCCGTTCCGCGGCGGACGTGGACGCAGCGGGCCGTCGCGTGGGTCGCATTCTTGATGCGTTGAACCTGGCCCCGGGGTGGCGGACGCGTTTCGCGCCCGCTCCGACGGGCTACCTGCACCTCGGCCATGTGGTCAACGCCATCTATGTGTGGGGGATGGCGCGCGCGCACGATGGACGCGTCGTCCTGCGCATCGAGGATCACGACCGCTCACGCTGCCGCGCGGAGTACGAGCAGGCGTTGCTCGACGATCTCGAGTGGCTGGGCTTCGTGCCGGATGAGGGCGCCATCGCGGACTTTCGCGCGGGGGCGAACCCGCTGCGCCAGAGCGACAGCGCGTGGCGATACGCGGCAGCCATCACCGCGCTCGAACTTCGCGACCTCGTGTATCCGTGCCGCTGCTCACGCGGCGACATTGCGCGGCTCGTGGAAGACCGACCCAACGAGGAGATGCGGTATCCCGGCACCTGCCGCGATGCGGGGCTGTCACCCGCGCAGTTTCCGCAGCGACGCGTGAGACTGGGCCCCGAGCGCGAGCGGTTCTTCGACCTGTTGCGCGGCCCGCAGGAGCAGGTGCCGGCGGAACAGTGCGGCGACGTCCTCGTGCGCGACCGACTGGGCCAATGGACCTACCAGTTCGCGGTCACGGTGGACGATCTCGATCAACACATCGACCTGGTGATCCGCGGCGAAGACCTGCTTGACTCCACCGGACGTCAGCGTAGCTTGGCGCGACTGCTCGGGCGGCGGCGTCCGCTGCATTTCATGCACCATTCGCTGGTGCGGCATCCAGACGGCGCCAAGCTGAGCAAGTCGGCCGGCGACACGGGCGTGCGCGAACTGCGCGCGGCGGGGGCGCAGGCGACCGAGGTGATTGGACGCGCGGCGCAACTCGCGGGACTGCAGGCGGCGGATGCGCCCTGCGGCGCGCACGAGGTGCGGAAGTTCTTCGTCTCGTAGCCGACGCCACACGCCGGTTGCTTCTAGTCAGCACCAACCGGACACGCGTAAGTTGGAGCAGCCTTTTTCCCGGGTCTCCGATGCGCCGTATCGCCCTGCTTGCGCTCCTCGCCGCCACCGCGGCCTGCTCGCCTTCCGCTCCGTCCTCGCGCGCCACGCCGGTTGCGGCCGCGGTCATCTACCCCGGCGCCGACTGGGAGCGCGTCAGCGATCCTAGCGCCGTCGGCTGGTCACGCGAGCGCCTCGACAGCGTGCGTGCCACGCTGAGCCACATGGCGACGACGGCGATGATCGTCACCGAACACGGCCGCGTCGTCTTCGAGTACGGCGACCTCACCAGGCAGAGCTACCTGGCCTCGGTGCGGAAGAGCGTGCTCTCGATGCTCTACGGCATCGAGATCGCGCGCGGCAAGGTAGACACGTCCAAGACGCTTGCGCAGCTCGGCATTGACGACCTCGGCGGGCTGTTGCCGAGCGAGAAGGAAGCGACGGTACAGGACCTGCTGAGCGCGCGCTCGGGGGTTTACCACCCCGCGTCGAACGCCGGGGACAACCTGGCCGACGCGCCGCCGCGCGGGTCGCAGAAGCACGGCACGTACCAGCTGTACAGCAACTGGGACTTCAACGCGGTCGGCGCCATCTTCGAGCAGCAGACGGGCCGCAACATCTACGACGCCGTCGAAGCGGAGATCGCGCGTCCCATCGGCATGCAGGACTGGCGCCGTGACCTGCAGCAGAAGTCGGGCGACACGACGGCCTCCAAGTATCAAGCGTATCACATGTATTTCTCCACGCGCGACATGGCGCGCATCGGCTACCTGATGCTCCGCAACGGCGCGTGGAACGGAAAGCAGATCGTCCCCGCCGACTGGGTGCAGAAGAGCACGAGCGCCATCACGCCCGTGAACCAGATGCACCCGTCGGCCACGCGCCGCGGCCGTTTCGGCTACGGTTATTTGTGGTGGCCGTTCGACGGCGACTGGAACACGGGGCCGTATGAAGGCGCCTACTCGGGGATCGGCGCCGTGGGACAGTACATCACGGTCATTCCGAAACTCGACATCGTCATCGCGCACAAGACGGAACCGCGCGCCGGGAGCCCCGGGGTGCAGCATCCGCAATTCTGGGCGCTGGTGGACCAGGTCGTTGCCGCGCGCACCGGCGCGCTTCCACAGCCGAAGAAGTCGACCATTCCGCCGTACGATGTGATCGTGACGAATGGCACGGTGATTGACGGCACGGGTGCGCCCGGCGTGAAGGCCGACGTCGCCATTCTCGGGCGGCATATCATGCGCGTTGCACCGAACCTCAACCCGACTGACGCCGAGCGTGTGATTGACGCCACGGGACTGATTGTCGCGCCCGGGTTCATCGACATGCACGTGCATCTCGAACCGCTGATGCAGCTGCCGGGCGCCGAGAGCCATGTGCGCCAGGGCGTCACGCTCGCCCTCGGCGGCCCCGACGGCGGCGGCCCGTGGCCGCTTGGCACCTACATGGACTCGGCCGACCGCGCCGGGCTCGGCATCAACGTCGCGTACCTGACCGGACATAACATCATCCGCGAAACGGTGATGGGGACGGAGAACCGCGCCCCCACGCCCGCCGAACTCGCGCGGATGAAGAGCATGGTGGCGCAGGCGATGAACGAAGGCGCCTTCGGCATCAGCACCGGCCTGCGCTACATCCCCGGCTACTACTCGAACGTGGATGAGGTGATTGCCCTCTCCGAGGAGGCGGCGAAACGCGGCGGCATTTACACGTCGCACTTGCGCGAGGAAGGGGTGGGTCTGCTCGACGGTGTCGCCGAGGCACTTGAGATCGGACGGCGCGCGAAGATCCCGGTGATGCTCACGCACCACAAGGCCATCGGCCGCCAGGCATGGGGGAAGAGCGTCATCACGCTCGCGATGGTGGATTCAGCGCGAAAGGCCGGCACCGACGTGATGATTGACCAGTACCCGTTCACCGCGTCGTTCACGTCACTCAGCGTGCTGATCCCACCCTGGGCGCTGGCCGGCGGCAACGTCGAACTGCGCAAGCGGCTCGACAATCCCGTGCTGAGGGACAGCATCACCAAGGGAATGATCGACCTGCTGCTCAACGATCGCGGCGGCGGCGACATCAGCCGGGTGCAGTTCGCGATCGTCGCGTGGGACAAGTCGCTGCAGGGGAAGACGCTCTCCGACTGGGCCATCCAGCGCGGTCTCAAGCCGACGCCGGAGAATGCGGTGCCGCTCATCCTGGAAGGCGTGCTGAAGGGCGGGGCGGGAATGGTGTATCACGTCATCGAGGAAGCGGACGTGAAGCGCATCATGGCGCACCCGATGACGATGATTGCCAGCGACGGACGCCTGACCAAGCTCGGCGAAGGGGTGCCGCACCCGCGCAATTACGGCACCTTCCCGCGCGTGCTGGGCAAGTACGTGCGCGAGGACCACGTGCTCACGCTCGAGCAGGCCATCAACAAGATGACCGCGATGCCGGCGGCGCGGCTCAACCTGCGCGACCGCGGGTGCCTGCGCGCCGGATGCGTGGCCGATGTGACAATCTTCGACGCGTCCACCGTGCGCGACATGGGGACGTTCACCGATCCGCACCACTACCCCGTGGGGATTCCCTGGGTGCTCGTGAATGGTGAACCCGTGATTGCGAACAACGTCTTCACCTCAGCGCGCCCAGGGCGCGTCATCCGGCGGCCGGTCGGTCGGCAGTAGAGCGCTGGAGTCCGGGTGATCCCTACGGACTCTTCACGACTTCAATCCGCTCGATCTTGTCTCCCTCGAGCACGTTGTCCGCGACCTCGATTCCCTCGACGATCTCGCCGAAGATGGTGTAATCTCTGCCGAGCCGCAGGTTGTCCTTGAGGTTCACGAACCACTGCGAATCACCGGTGTCGTGGCCGCGCGTGCTCATTCCGACCGTGCCGCGCACATGAGGCACCGTGCCCAGCTCGTCGCGAATGAACAGCGGATGGCCCACGTATTCGTTGTCACCGGCGCTCGGTCCCTGAATGACGAAGTCCGGTTCCACGCGGTGCCAGGCGCGGCCGTTGTAGTAGCCCGTCTGCGCGAGTTGCAGCACGCACGCGGCCATGATGGGCGCCACGTCGCCGCGCAGCCGCACCACGAACGCGCCGCCGCCGCCCTGCTCGGCCATCACCACGCGCAGGCGGACGTCGGCGCCAAGGGCAAGGCGCACGGCGTGATCGGGCACGGTGCCCAGGAACGGCGTGCACTTGGCCTTCCCGGGGGTGCCGAGCTTCGTGGCGATGGCCGAGGCGGCGTTGGCTACCTCGCAGTCGAAGTCGGTGGAGAGCTCACGCACGGCCGGCAGCACGGATGCATCCGCCACCTCGGCGAGGCGGGCCAGCACTTCAAGGCGAGCGTCGCGGGAGGTCTCACTGTAGTCGGCGCGCAACTGGTATGACGCCTGCACGAGCGCGCGTCGCAGGGCGGGCGTGGCCGGTGCGCCCTTCAGGGCCATCGCCGCCGCGCGCACCGCCTGGTATCCCTTGGCGTCCAGTGCCGCTATAAAGAGCGAATCGTCGACGTGTGCGGTGAGCCGTGACAGCCCGGCCATCGCCGCTTCCTTGACGTTGTCGTTGTCGTCGCGGGCAAGGGTCCGCAACGACTGCGTATCGGCCAGTACCGACGCGGCCCGGGCGACATACACGCGCACCCAGGGCAGCGCGGTATGCTGGATCAAACCCGGGAGCGCCAGCTGTATCGCATCGGGTGACAGCTTTGCGAGTGCGACGATGCCATGCGCCGCCGGTTGCCACGCCGCGCCATCGCGCGTGCGAGACGATGTGTTGGAGGTGGCCATCCATTGGCGCAGCGTCGCGATCACTGCCGAATCACCCCGACAGGCCGGGGCGGCGAGGTCAGCCGCCCGCAGCCGCACGTGCCACAATTCATCCGCCAGCGCCGTGCGCACGGCGGCACAGTCCACTTTCTTGGGATCCAGCGCCCGATACCGCAGGCGCCAGGCGGGTTCCGCGTACTTGGGCGGGGCCGGGAGCGCCGGCCCCAGCGAATCACGCGCCGCAAACCGTGGCTCACGCATGCGAGCAAGCGCGCGCCGGGCAATCAGCGAGACGCGCGCATCCGCGCTCCTGGCTCCCATCGCGAGTGCGCGATCCGTGGAGTCGCGCCGGTCCTCGGCCGCGAGGATGCGCCGAGTGAGGACGGTATCCGGCTCCGATGCCGGACTCTGTGCGGCAAGTGGAGCAGCGAGCACGGCGGCACAGAGGCTCGCGGTGCGCAAGGCGGGCTGTCTCATGGCAGCCAATCGACGCCACTCTCGTGGACGCCGCAAGGGGACTGTTGGTTGATGCCCAGCGAACCCCTCACCGAACGCGTATCAATTGGATGGCAACGCCCCGGGGTGCGATCCTCGCGCCGCCGGGCCAATCGGGACCTCAACACCAGAACCCCGTGCCCACTCGCTCTCTTCTCGTCCGCGTCGGCCGCCTGGCGGCGCTCGTTCTCCTCCTCGTCTCGCCGGCGTTCGCGCAGCAGGCCGCCGACGGCAACGCGAATGCCAGGCTCACGGCCATTCGCGAGACGCTCGCCAAGGAAGGGTACATCGAGCCCGCGACGGAGATCGCCAAGCTCATCACCGCGCCGCGGCATCAGGTCGTGTCGCTCTCGAACCTGAGCCCCGACCGGAAGTACTTCCTGCGCGAACAGACCGACGGCCTGCCGAGCGTGCAGGCGTACGGCAAGCCGCACGTCTATTACGCCGGCCTGCAGGTGGACACCAAGGCGAACCGCGCCCGCGCGCTGACCGCCCGCGGCGCCATCGCGCTTCAACTCATCGACGCGCGCACCGGAAGCACGATCAACTTCGAGGCGCCAAAGGGAGCGACCATCACTGCTCCCGCCTGGTCGCCCGACAGCAGGAAGGTCGCGTACATCGCCAACTTCGATGCCGCGTCACACGTCTTCGTCGCCGACATCGCGACCGGCAAGTCGGTGCAGGTCACCAAGACGCCGCTCCTCGCCACACTCGTGACCTCGGTGGACTGGACGGCCGACGGCAAGAGCTTGGTTGCCGTGCTCATCCCCGAGCCGCGCAAGGAGATGCCGAAGAAGCCAGACATCGCCACCGGCCCGCAGGTGCGCCTCTGGACCGACGGCACCAAGGCCGCTGAGCGCAACTATGCGTCGCTGATGGAGGAGCCGTGGGAGTTCGACCAGTTCGAATACTTTGTCACCGGCCAGCTCGCGGTGATCGACCTGGCGAAGAAGACGGTGAAGAAGGTCGGCACGCCGACGATGATTTCGTCGGTGGACGCTTCGCCCGACGGAAAGTACTTCCGCCTCTCGATCACGCAGAAGCCGTTCTCGTACGTGACGCAGTATTCGTCGTTCGGCAGCGCCGATGTGGTGTGGGATGCCGAGGGGAAGCAGATCGCGCAGATCTCCAAGCGTGATGTCCGCCTGGCGAACGACACCACCGGTGGCCCGGGTGGCTTTGGCGGTCGCGGCGCGGCGGGGAGCAAGAAGGGACTCGCCTGGATGCCGCAGGGCGATGGGTTCTACTACATCGCACAGGACTCGGCGGCGCGCAGCGACAGCACGCGTCCCGCGGATGGTCCGCCGGCCGCTGGCGCGGGTGCCGCCGGTGCCCGCGGCGGCGCGCCCGCCGCACGTCCGGAAAAGGTGGTGCAGTGGCTGCCACCGTTCGGCGACAAGGACATCAAGGTCATCTACCAGTACACGGCGGCGATTGCGACCGCTGTCTTCTCGGACGATGCGCAGACGCTCTTCGTCGCGACCAACAACAATGGCACGGGTGAGATCTTTGCGGTCAAGTTGAGCGATCCGACCAAGCGCATGAGCATCGTGCGCCAGCGCGGCTGGACGCCCGCCTTCGCCGGCGGCGCGCGCGCGGCGGGCTTTGCAGGCGGTGGCGGACGCGGCGGGGCCGACACGCTGTCGTTCTACACCAATCCTGGGTCGATGCTCACCAAGCGCGGCACCAACGGCGGGGAAGTCGCCGTGGTGAGCGCCGCCGGCGAGGTCTTCCTGAAGGGAACGCAGTACTCGCGCGACTTTCTGGCCAACCCGCCCAGGGACTTCCTCGACAAGGTCGAGATGGCAACCGGAAAGAAGACGCGCGTTTTCGAGGGGGCGGCCAAGGATGTTGTCGAGTCGCTGGGCTCGCTGCTCGATGACGACGGCGCCTTTGCCATCGTGACGCGCGAGTCGCCGACGCAGGTGCCGAACAGTTTCCTCAAGGATCTCAAGGGTGGCACGGTCACCCAGTTGACCAAGAACGTGGATCCGGCCCCCGAGTTCACCGCCTTCCAGCGCAAGCGGATCGTGGTCACCCGCGCCGACGGCATCAAGTTCGTGGTGAACGTCACGCTGCCGGCCAACTACACGGCCGGCACGCGCCTCCCCGGGATGTTCTGGTTCTATCCATACGAGTACACCGATCAGGGCGGCTACGACCGTTCGATCCGCACGGAGAATGCGAGCCGCTTCCCCACGTCGGGGCCGCGCACGATCGAGTTCCTCGCGGCGCAGGGTTACGCGGTGGCGAACTTCAACCCGCCCATCATTGGTGAGGCGGGGCGCATGAATGACAACTACGTGTCGGACCTGCGCATGAACCTGTACGCCGTCATCGACGAACTCGACCGGCAGGCGATCATCGACCGCACTCGGCTCGGACTTGGCGGGCACAGCTACGGCGCGTTCAGCACGGTGAACGCGATGGTGCAGACGCCGTTCTTCAAGGCCGGCATTGCCGGCGACGGCATGTACAACCGCACGCTGACGCCGAACGGCTTCCAGAGCGAACGGCGCGACCTGTGGAACGGCCAGCGCACGTATCTCGAGATGTCGCCGATGCTGAATGTCGACAAGCTCCAGGGCGCCCTGCTGATGTATCACTCCATCGAAGACCAGAACGTCGGCACCGATCCCATCAGCTCCATCCGCCTGATGCAGGCGCTGCGCGCCAACGGCAAGGTGGCGTCGCTGTTCATGTATCCGTACGAGGACCACGGCCCGGTGACCAGGGAGACGCTCCTCGACCAGTGGGCGCGCTGGACCAACTGGCTCGATCTCTACGTGAAGAACGACGGCATGTCGCTCGCCAGGAAGAAGCCCGCCGCGCCGGCAACACAGCCGTAGCCGACGCTAAACTTCTTCCGGAGACGCTGGGCTTTTTCACCACGGAGGCACGGAGAACGACCTGAGGGCCACGGAGGAACTACAACTTCTTGGGCAACAACGCGTGCCACGCAGAGTCTTGCGTGGCGCGCTGTCTTTACCTCCAGTTGTGGCAGTTCTCCGTGGCCCTCGCTTCTCCTCCGTGCCTCCGTGGTGAAGAAACCCTCCGAAAGCACCCAATGCCAGCCATGGAACCGCACCCCACCCGCTTCCGTAGAGGATCCGCGCCTGCCACAATTTCAGCATCCGTGCACGCCCCCAGCGGTCCGCCGCGCGCGCGCCGTTCCTATCATCTCCCAGAGGTACGCATGACCCGCACTCTCGCCCGCCGCGCCGCGCGGTCGGTGACCGCCCTCGCCCTGCTCCTCGCGCTTCCGGTCCTGGCCGTGGCCCAGCTGCCGGCCGGCATCACGAAAGGCGCGACCGTCGAGGGGATCACCGAATACAACCTCGCCAACGGCCTCAAGGTCCTGCTCTTTCCCGATGCCTCCAAGCCCACGACGACGGTGAACATCACCTACCTCGTCGGGTCGCGGCACGAAGGGTACGGCGAAACGGGGATGGCGCACCTGCTCGAGCACCTCGCCTTCAAGGGGACACCCAGGCACTCGAACATCCCCCAGGAACTGACCGAGCACGGCGCGCGCCCGAACGGCACCACCTGGTACGACCGCACGAACTACTTCGAGACGGTCCCGGCCACCGACAGCAACCTCGTCTGGGCGCTCGACCTCGAAGCCGACCGCATGGTCAACTCGTACATCGCCAGGAAGGACCTGGAGAGCGAGTTCACGGTCGTGCGCAACGAGTTCGAGATGGGCGAGAACGACCCGCTCAGCATCCTGATGGAACGCGCAATGTCGACGGCCTACCTGTGGCACAACTACGGGAAGAGCACCATCGGCGCGCGGGCCGACATCGAGAATGTCCCCATCGAGCGGCTCAAGGCCTTCTACCAGAAGTATTACCAGCCCGACAACGCCGTGCTGATCGTGGCGGGGAAGTTCGACGTTAACCGCACGCTGGGGCTCATCGCCGAGAAGTTCGGCGCCATTCCCCGGCCGCTCCGGTCGCTCGACCGCGGCAACATGATCTTCCCGACGTACACGGCGGAGCCGACGCAGGACGGTGAGCGCTCGGTCACCCTGCGTCGCGTCGGCGACGTGCAGGCCACGATGGCGCTCTATCACATTCCGGGCGGCACCGACAAGGACTATCCCGCGGTCGACGTCCTCACCCAGATCCTCGGCGACCAGCCCTCCGGCCGTCTGTACAAGGCGCTCGTGGAGAAGAAACTCGCCGCCGACGTCGGCTCGATGAGCTTCCAGTTCAAGGAGCCCGGCATCTTCCTCGCGTATGCCAACGTCCGGCAGGCGCAGTCGCTCGACAGTGCAAGCAACGCGCTGCTCGCGACGCTCGACGGCGTGACGTCCACGCCGCCCACCAAGGAAGAGGTCGAGCGCGCCAAGACCGCCCTGCTGAAGCAGATTGATCTGACGCTCAACAATTCCGAACGGGTGGGCCTCGGCCTTTCCGAATGGGCCTCGATGGGTGACTGGCGCATGCAGTTCGTGCACCGCGACCGTTTGAAGGCGGTCACGCCGGAAGACGTGCAGCGCGTGGCCAGGTCGTACTTCAAGCCCGACAATCGCACCGTCGGTCGCTTTATCCCGACGCCCAAGCCCGATCGTGCCGACATCCATTGGGTGACGACCGACGAGATTGTCGCCGCAACCAAGGACTACAAGGGGAATGTCGCGCTCGCCGAGGGCGAGGTCTTCGATCCGTCCACGACCAACATCGAGAAGCGCACGACGCGCGCTGCCCTGCCGAACGGCTTCAAGCTCGCGCTGCTTCCCAAGCAGACGCGCGGCAACACCGTGAATGCCCAGCTCAACCTGCGCTTCGGCGACGAGAAGTCGCTCGCCGGGCGAACCACCGCGTCGCAACTGATGGGCTCGATGCTCGACAAGGGGACGAAGAGCAAGTCGCGCCAGCAGATCAAGGACGAGTTCGACAAGCTGAAGGCGCGCGTCCTCATCGGCAGCGCGGGGAACAACATCTCCGTCCGGATCGAGACCACGCGCCCCAACCTGCTTCCGACGCTGCGGCTGGTCGCCGAGGTGCTCAAGGAGCCGGCGTTCGACGCCAACGAATTTGAGTTGCTGCGCACGGAAAACCTGGCGGGCCTCGAGCAGAACAAGTCGGAACCCATGTTCCTGGCCTCCGTCGCCCTCCAGCGCGCTGTCAACCCGTGGCCGAAGAACCATCCGCTCTACGTCGGCACGGTGGACGAACAGATTGCCGAACTGAAGGCGCTGAAGCTGGAGGACGTCAAGAAGGTCTACACCGAGTTGGTGGGTGCTTCGTACGGCGACCTCGCCATGGCTGGTGACTTCGACCGCGACTCGGTGACCGCCGTGATGAAGGATCTCTTCGGCGGCTGGAAGAATCCCAAGCCGTTTGCGCGGATGAAGCGCAAGGCGTTCGATGTGCCGGCCAAGACCGAGCAGATCGAGACGCCCGACAAGGCCAACGCCCTCTGGCTGAGCGGCCTCAACCTGGCCGTACGCGACGACCAGCCGGAGTACCCCAGCCTGGTGCTTGGCGACTACATCCTCGGCGGCGGCTTCCTCAACTCGCGTCTTGCCGTGCGCATCCGCCAGAAGGACGGCCTCAGCTACGGCGTGGGCTCGGCGTTCGGCGCGCAGGCGCTCGACAGCGCCGCCATCCTGCAGACGTACGCCATCTACAACCCGGAGAACGTGGTCCGCCTCGAGAGCGCGTTCGGCGAGGAGATCGGTCGCTGGGTGAAGGACGGCGTGACGGCCGACGAACTCGAGAAGGCCAAGCAGGCCTGGCTGCAGGGACGCCAGCAGTCGCGGGCGCGCGACGCCGAGCTGGTGAATCGGCTGTCGCAACAGACGTTCCAGCAGCGCACCATGGCCTTCGACCAGACCGTCGAGGACAAGGTGGCCAAGCTCTCGGTGGACGAGGTGAACGCCACCATCAAGAAATACGTGAACCCGGCGAAGTTCGTGATCATCAAGGCCGGCGACTTCAAGGGCAAGCCGCCCAAGCCGATGCCAGTCAAGCCTTAGTGTGCTTGCGGCTTGGCTTTTTCACCACGGAGGCACGGAGGAAAGGCTGAGGGCCACGGAGGACTGCACAACTGGGGTAAAGACAGCGCGCCACGCAATGTTCTGCGTGGCGCGCTGCCTTTACCCCCAGAGTTTGCAGTTCCTCCGTGGCCCTCAAGCAGTTCTCCGTGCCTCCGTGGTGAAAAAACCCTAATGGCTCACCGAACCACCCGCTCGCCGTCGTGCGACGAGTGCCTGCAGCACCTGCACCCGGAGGTCGTCCTTCTCCAGCACGCTGAACGGGTCGAGCGAATCGAAGACCTTGCGCGCCGTCACGCGGTCGCCGGTCTGCACCAGGGCCACCACTCCGGCGGGGCGAAGAATGTCCACCGGAATCCACGTGTGCCCGGCCACGCGCGACTTGAGTTGTGGCGTCAGCTCCGTCACCACTGTCGGCCAATCGTACGTGCCGACCGCGCGCATGAAGCGCCAGGCCGAGTGCGCCGCCGCCGGCGCCTGCCAGCGCGTCATGTACCGTTCGACGTCGGCGTAGTAGGCGGAGTCGATGACGCCGCTCATCCCGCCGTGGAGGTCGCGCTCCACCTCGAGCGTCATCCGGAACCAGGTGAACCAGTCCTTCGGCGCGCGCGGCACCGCCATCACGTCGCGCAGGATATCGCGGCGCGACAGCGCCTGCCGGTACTCCCGCTCGCGGGCCGTGGAGTCCGTGGCCGGGAGCGGAACGTCGGCGCGCAGCCGCGTCCCCAACGCGCGCATCGTGCTCCGCGGCAGCGCGAGTCCCGCGTCAATCTCGGTGCCAAACCCGATGCGCCGCCCCTCGAGCGCGGCAAAGATATCGAAGCGATCACCCGACACATCCATCAGTCCCATGGCCGCGATCTTCCGGAACCGCGTCCGCTCCGCTCCGAGATCGAGCACGGGGCGGAAATCGGAGTTCATCAGCGTCCCGGACCGCACGATGGGCGCCAGCGACGCGTCGGTCGCCACCAGTGCGCCATCGAGCGCCTCGGGCGTGATCGGCCAGAAACGCGTCAGGTCGTGGGCGACGTCCGGGTACTGAAAGACCGACCAGTCCGGGGCGGGCAGCGCCGCGTCAGGCGACGCGACGATCAGGATATCCACGTCGTTCGTCAGGTAGACGCGATACGACGCGAAATTGCGGTGCACGGCGCGCACCACGCTCAACACGAGCGCGTCGTCAATCTCATACAGGTGCAGCCACTGTCCAAAGACGCCGTGCGGCGCCAGGTACTGCCTGGCGCGGTGATAGAACTCATCCGTGAAAAGTCCGCTGACACCGCTGACCCACGGATTGGACGGCTCCGACAGGATGAAGTCGTACTGGCGGTGCGCCGACGCGAAGACCGAGCGGGCATCGTCGTACACGAAGTGCGAACGCTTGTCGTCGAAGACGCGCCGGTTCACCGGGTAGAACATTCGCGACCCGCGCACCATCTCGGGTTCAATGTCGATGGTCGTCAGCCGCTTGAGGTACGGACTGCCGAGCAGGAAGTGCGACGACATCCCCGACCCCTGCCCGATGACCGCCCCCTCGGCGGCGCGCGGCACATGCGCGAGCACGATCAGCGGCAGCAACAGCTGCGTGCTCTCGTCGCCTTCGATGGCGCGCACGCGGTGCGCCGTGGAGTCGAACCAGACCGCCGAGACCGACGCATCCGGCTTGCCGTTCGTGGCCAGGGCGTACTCGTTCTTCCCCGGTGTCTTGCGCACGCTCACCGTGGCGGTGCGGCCATCCTTGTAGAAGATGACATGCTTGGTGATGTGATCCACCTTGCCATACCGGTATACGCCGCTGGTAAGCACTTCGCGCGTGAACGGGGCATTGAGGGTGGAGCCAAGCACCACGAAAACCGTGGCGCCCGCCAGGGCGAAGGCGAACCGGCGGGACTCGTGCGATGTCCGGCCGGCGAGCCACATCAGCCAGACGCCGAGCACCATGTCAATGGCCGCGCCCGACACGAGCAGCGCCTTGAGCCCGATCAGCGGCATCAGCACGAGGGCGGCGAGCGCGGCGCCAATGATGCTGCCAAGGGTGTTGATGCTGTACACGGCGCCAATGGCGCGTTCACCGGCGCCCGCGGTGAGCAGCATGCGCGTGATCAACGGGAGCGTGATCCCCGCGCAGAAGGTCGCCGGGAGCATCACCGCGAGGCAGAAGGCATACCGCACCAGCGAGAAGGCGCGATACCCTTCGTCGGTCTTGGCGAGCGCCTGAATGAGCGAGGCCATCCAGTCGAAGCTCATCATGTAGACCGACAGCGTGGCCACCGCGAGCGCGCCCATCACCCACTGCGTCACGGCCAGCGCGCGCATCGGATCGCGGAAGAAGTCGGCGCGCCGGCGCACCCAGAGCGCGCCGAGGGCAAGCCCGAGGATGAACGCCGAGAGCATCAGCTCGAACGAATGCGTGGCGCTCCCCAGCACCAGCGAGAGCATGCGAATCCAGGCGATCTCGTAGATGAACGACGAAACCGCCGTGCCGGCGGCGACGAAGATCAGCGTGCGCCACAGCGCGACCGGCACGGCCGCGGATGGCGTCGCGGGCCCGGCGTCCACCGGCGCGTCGGTCTCTTGCTGCCGCAGCTGCACCGTCGCAATGACCATCGCGGCCACGATCACGTTGAGGATCGCGGCGGTGCGCAGCGTCCCGGGGAGCCCGAACGCCGCGATCAGCGCGAAGCCGGCCAGCAGCACGCCCGCGGCCGCGCCGAAGGAGTTGGCGAAGTAGAGGTTGGCGAGCACCTTGCCGCTTCCCGTCTTGCCGTCGGGTGACGAGGCGCGCAGGAAGCCGGCGCTCATCAGCGGGAAGGTGGTGCCCAGCAGCATCGATTGCGGGAGGATCAGCACCGCCGCAACGATCCACTTGACGACGATCAGCGCGCCGCCGCCCGGCAGGGCGGGGAAGAGCGTGTCGTAGCAGAAGGCGGTGACGGCGCCGAAGACGGCGTGAAAGCCGAAGCCAATGACACCGCAGGCGGCTTCGGCGCGCGCGTACCACATCAACGGCGAGGTGATCGACTGCGACCGGCGTGCGATCCACGCGGCGCCGGCGGACATGCCGCCGAGGAAGATCACCAGGACGATCGTCTGGGCGTAGGCGCTATGCCCGACGAAGAGCCCCAGGTAGCGACTCCAGATGGACTCGTAGATGAGACCCGCCGCCCCCGAAAGCACGAACGCGACGGTGAGGAGAATCTGCAGCACGTTCATGGTTCGGGAAAATAGCGAACAATCGGTTCAGCTGTAGAGCAGCTTGGGCACCACTCGCTCGGCCCAGTCTCCGGTGTCGGTCCACGATCGCACCAGCTCGGCGTCGATGTCCTGCGGCGCCGCATCGA
This sequence comes from Gemmatimonadaceae bacterium, assembly GCA_036504815.1. Taxonomy (NCBI): domain Bacteria; kingdom Pseudomonadati; phylum Gemmatimonadota; class Gemmatimonadia; order Gemmatimonadales; family Gemmatimonadaceae; species Gemmatimonadaceae bacterium. The sequence continues at coordinate 414,845 of DASXUN010000021.1, forward strand.
AGTGGCGACGAATGTCCTTGCGACCGACGAGCCGTTCAAAATGCTGGTCGCCGCTCGGGTTGGCGGCGGTGGGATAGCGCGCCCACTGAAAACGCAGCCGGTGCGTGGTCACGATGGCCGCCATCAGCAGGAAGCCCAACGCCACCGGGCGCAGCGCGAGGGGGGACGTCACCGTGATGCCCACGCCGCGACATTCCTCACCGGTGTACGGTCCGCTGGCCGGGACGAACGTCACCTCGCGGAACTCGGCCCCCTTGGGAATGCGGCGCGAGAGCTCGGCGAGCACCGCGTTCACGTTGAGCCACGGCGCCCCCACGTGCTGGAACGGCACGTCCGTGCCGCGGGCGACGCTGAGGTTCGTCGCCTCGAACAGGCACGTGCCCGCGTAGACCTGAGCGCTCTCGAAGGTCGGCATGGCCGGCGACGTCGGCACCCACGGCAGCCCGAGATCGGGCCACCGCATGGCGCGGCGCCACCCCTCGCACGTGAAGACGTCCAGCCGCACGCCGGCAAAATGCTCGCGCTGCCAGAGCATGGCGAGTTCGCCATTGGTGAGCTGGTGCCGGATTGGAATCGCATCCTCGCCGATGAACGACCGGCAGGCCGACTCGAGCACGGGCCCCTCGGCGCAATGCAGGTCACCACCCAGCGGATTCGGCCGGTCGAGGACGATGAGCGGCACCAGCGCCTCGGTGCACGCCGCCATCATGTGGTAGAGCGTCCAGGTGTACGTGTAGAAGCGCGCCCCCACGTCAGGGATGTCGAAGAGCACGACGTCGAGATCGCGCAGCATCGCCAGGTCGGGAGACAATCGTTCGCCGTAGAGCGACACCACCGGCACGCCGGTGAGCGGATCGGTGCCGTCCATCACCCGCGCCCCGTCGGGAGCGGTGCCGCCCAGCCCGTGCTCGGGGCCGAAGAGGCGCACGATCGGCACGCCCGCCTCGACGAGCGCGACGCGCGAGTGCTTGCCGGTGTCGCCCGCCAGACGGGCGGCGTTGTTGGTGACGAGTCCCACCCGCTTGGCGCCGCCGAGCAGGTGCGGGTCAGCAATCAGGCGGTCAACGCCAAAGCGAATCATGGGCCAGAATTTCGCCGCCGATGCACGGTCGCGAAAGCTCTGGAGGCACGCAGGTCTTCTTCACTACGCTGGACTCTTCCACCACGGAGGCACGGAGAACAGCCGGAGGGCCACGGAGGAACTACAACGTCTTTGAATAACAGCGCGCGCCACACAGAACTCTGCGTGGCGCGATGTCGTTACCCCAGTTGTAGTCGTTCTCCGTGGCCCTCAGCTTCCCTCCGTGCCTCCGTGGTGAAAAACCCCAGCGGTGCTGCACGAAGGCCGGCTTTACGAAACGGGCTTCGGCGCCTCGGACGGCCCCTGCTGCGCGCCGACGTTCGGCGGACGGCGGCCCCATTGCCCGCCGCGCACATTGGGCTCGGCGCGGCGCGCGCAGCGATGGCGATAGAACTCCAGCACGCGCTCCTGCACCGAGGTGCGCGTGTCGTTGGACACCGCCTGGAACGGCGCGTAGCTCGACTGGTCGCCGGAGACTGAGAACCACCACCAGAACTCGCCCTTCGTGCCTCGACGCTCCTCGATGGAGCAGACGTACGTGCGTCCGTCAGCGGCGAATTCAAATCCCTTGATCATGATCTTCCTTGCGGTGGGGGCGTACCTCAATCTAACCAATTGGACGTCGAATTGTCCGAATTCCCCAAAATTCCCTCTGAAAAAGGCCAATTCTACCGCCGCCGAGCGGTGATCAGCACGGCAATTTCATCGTTGCGGCCGTTGATGAAGTCCAACTGCACCCGCCCGTCGGGGCGCGTGCTCACGGTGCAGGGGACAGACGAGTTGGTCAGCGCCCACCCTGCCGGGAGGACCACGATGTTGGACGGCCGCCCAAAGGCGCGATCCCACACCAACTCGTCCCCCACCAGCCGATAGCGCACCGAGTCGGTGTACGTCTCCGACATCCGCAGGCGGATGGACGCCCCCGCCTGCACCGGCGCAAAGCGGAAGACCACCGCCTCGGTGGTCGGCGTCACGTTCGATACGTCGAGCCCGGCCCGCGTGATGGCGTCGCCCTTCACAACCTCCCACGGCACCGGCTCGCCGGTGTCGAGGTTGATGGCGCTCGGCGTGCTCACCGTGCTTCCCGCGCGCACCACATTCACGTACGTCGAGACGCCAGGGCGCGACTCCGTGTAGTCGTGGTAGAGGTCGAAGGCGTGCGTCTCGGGCGGCTGCAGGAAGTAGACGATCTCGCGGTTCTGGTGCGTGCGCTCACTCAGCCGGCTGGCCATCTCCCCCGTGCGCGCTGGCGCGGCGGGGAAGGGCGCCTTGAGCCGCAACGCCTTCAGTGTCACCGCCGCTTCACTCGGCGCGCTGTTCCAGAACGAGATCCCCACGCGCCCGTCCTTCTCCTGCAGCACCTGCGCCGGGAACGACGATGAGAAGAGTTCCCATCCGGCTGGGAGCACGACGGTGTTGCGCTTGATGCCGAGCGGGCGCGTGAAGATCAGCGTGTCGCCGCGCATCAGGTACGAGAGCGTGTCGGTGTAGGTCTTGAGGATCAGGATGCGCTGTTCGCCGCCGTTGGCCGGCACCGGCCGCGAAAGCGTGACACGGATGTACCGCTGGGTGGAATCAGCGCCGCGCACCCCGCCGGCGCGCGCCTCCAGCCCGCCCACCTCGCGGAACGCCAGTGGCTTCCCCGTGGCGCGGTCCAGCACCGACTCGTCGCTGGCCACGCTCCCCTTGCGAATGGGGTTGAAGTAGGCCGTCGCGCCGGGCGTGGTGGCCGTGATCTCGTAGATGATGCGGAACTGCGCCGACCCCGGGGCAAGGAGTTCGTAGCGCGTGTAGGCGTCGGCATCTGTCTGTCGCGCCGGCTGCTGGGCCGCGAGCGGAAGCGCGGCGCAGGCGAGAATCAGAAATGAGCGCATATCCAATACTGCAGACTCGTGCGGCATTCGAGAAAGGGTGCGTTGAAGCTGGGCTTTTTCACCACGGAGGCACGGAGGAGCTCGGAGGGCCACGGAGAACGGCAACTTCTTGGAGGAACTGCGTGCGCCACGCCATGCTCGGCGTGGCGCCCTGTCGTTACCCCAGTTGTTGCAGTCCTCCGTGGCCCTCAGCTTCCCCTCCGTGCCTCCGTGGTGAAAAAGCCGAAGTGCCACCCCAAAGCAAAATCCGCCTGTCGTGCGTAACTGGACGAGGTACTATTCTGCACCACTTGGCACGGAGCCATCGCATGCCACGCCGTTTCGCCCCCGTACTCGCCCTCCTCCTCGCCACCGGCACCGCGAGCGCGCAGGACGCCAAAACGGTCCCGCTCTTCGTCAACGGCCAGGCACAGGTGGTTCCGGGCTTTGCCGATCCGGCCAAGTGGATACACGAGCGACTCTGGGTGGAAACCGACTTCGACAGCGACGGCGACGGCAAGAAGGACCGGGTGCACGTGGATGTCACGCGCCCGCTGCAGACGCAGACCGAAGGACTGAAGGTCGCCGTCGTCTACGAAAGCTCGCCGTACTTCGCCGGCACGTCGGGTCCCCGCAAATACCTGTGGGACGTGAAGCAGGAAGTCGGCGCGCCGCCGCCCGAGCGCACGCACCAGCCGCCACCGCCGTTCCAGGCGGAGCGCAAGCCGATCGTCACCGGCGAGGTCAACACCTGGCTCCCGCGCGGCTTCGCCGTCGTCTACAGCGAAGCGCCCGGCACCGGCCTCTCGCAGGGCTGCCCCACCGTCGGTGGGCACCCCGAGGAATACGCCCCCAAGGCGGTGATCGACTGGCTCAACGGCCGCGCCAAGGGCTACACCACCGCCACCGGCACCGAGGAAGTGAAGGCCACGTGGGCCACCGGCAAGGTCGGCATGACGGGGACGAGCTACAACGGCACCATCCCGCTCGCCGCGGCCACCACCGGCGTCGAGGGGCTCGAGGCCATCATCCCCATCGCGCCCAACACCAGCTACTACCACTACTACCGCAGCAACGGCCTCGTTCGCCATCCGGGCGACTGGCTCGGCGAAGACATCGACTTCCTCTACGACTTCATCTTCAGCGGCGCCCCCGAACTGCACGACGTCTGCAACGCGAAGATCCGCGACGGGCTCTACGTGCAGGGACGCGACCGGCAGCACGGCGACTACAACGATTTTTGGGCCGAGCGTGATTTGCTGAACAAGATCAAGGGGGTGAAGGCCGCCACCTTGCTGGCGCACGGCGAGAACGACTGGAACGTCGTTCCCGAACATTCGGTGCGCATCTACGAAGCGCTGCGCCGGCAGGGGACGCCGGCCGCGCTGTATTTGCATCAGGGCGGGCACGGCGGCCCGCCCACGCTCGAGTTGCGCAACAAGTGGTTCTCGCACTACCTGTACGGCGTGGACAACGGCGTCGACAAGGATCCGCGCCTGTACGTGGTGCGTGAAGGGCAGCCCATCCGCGGCGGTACGCCCACCACGTACGCCGATTTTCCGAATCCCGACGCGAAGAGCGTGACGCTCTACCCCGTGAGCGGCGGCAACGGCGTGGGCGCGCTCTCGCTGCGGCCGAACCACGCGATGCTCCGCGAGACGCTCAGCGACGACGTGTCGTTCAGCGGCGCGGCGTTGTCGAGCCTCGAGTCGTCACCGCACCGGCTGCTGTATGCCACGCCGGTGCTCACCGACACGCTGCACTGGAGCGGGACGCCGCGCGTGACCATTCGCCTGTCGTCGAGCAAGCCAGCGGTGAACCTCAGCGTGTGGCTGGTGACGCTCCCGTTCGACAGCACCAAGATCGGGAGCGACGGCCTGGCGGGGGTGCAATCGCGCGGCTGGGCCGACCCGCAGAACTACCGGTCGCTCACCAAGGGCGGCAACTACAATAGCAAACGCCCCGGCGAACCGCTGCAACCCGGCAAGTTCTACGACCTGACGTTCGACCTGCAGCCCGGCGACCGGATGATCCCGCCCGGCAAGAAACTCGGCCTGCTGATCATGAGTTCGGACCGTAGCTTTACGTTGTGGCCGGCGGCGGGGACGGAGTTGACGATTGACCTGTCGAAGACTTCCGTGGCACTCCCTGTCGTCGGTGGGGCTGACAAGGTGCGCACGAAATAGACGGTAGACGGTAGACGGTAGAACGACAGAGGGGCGCCCCGAGTTGGGAGCGCCCCTCTGTCGTTTCGCTACGAAAACGTTATGCGGTGGCCCGCGCTACCACGCGAACATCTGGAGCAGGACGCCGAGGACCTTCCGCAGCATCGGCTCGGTGAGGGCGCCGAGGCGCTTCGTCAGGCGTTCCCGGTCCACCACACGCACCTGATCGAGCACCACGTGACCGTCCTTTCCCTCGAACCGGCACGCGACGCGGAACGGGTACGCATGGACGCCGGTAGTCAGCGGGGCGACGATGAACGTCTGCAGGTGGGCGTTCAGTTCGTCCGGCGACACCACCACGCAGGGGCGCGTCTTCCGCAGCTCGCGCCCCCGCGTCGGATTGAGCTGGACGAGGTAGACGTCGCCGCGGCGCGGGGGGCGCGCTACCGCCATTCCCACTCGTCCGTGTCGAAGCGGGTGGCAGCGCCATCGCCGATCTTGGCCTCACCGGCGTTCGCGAGCCTGGCCGCGGCCTCCGCCCAGCCCGCACGCACCTGCCGCGACGGGCGAATCACCAGCGCCCCATCCTCGGCGCTAAGGTCCACCTCATCCTCGAAGCCCAGCTGCTCGATCAGCGGCTTGGCGAGCCGCAGGCCGCGGGAGTTGCCTATGCGCACAAGCCTGGCTTTCACGGGTGCCTCCGAAATGTGATTACAATGTAAGCACACATCGGGAGCAGGCACAACCGACCGCGGATCCGGATCGTTCGCATGGCGGCAACATCATCGCGCGTAGCGTGACTCCCGTCACCGGTTCATTCCGGGACCAATCACTTGGTGGCTGCGAGGCCTATCCCGACTCGCTCACCCGAAACCGGCACTGCGGATGCGCGCCGTGCTCGCACCGCTCCTCGGTGTGCGCCCCGGTGACCTTCTGCACCATCGCCCGCACCGCGCGGCACGTCTCGGGATGCTCGGCCACCGACTGCCCCAGCGGACAGCCGTAGCCGTGGATCAGCAGCCCGTCGCCGTCGGGTGTGACCTCGGCGTCGCCGCCGAGTGCCACCAGGGCGGCCGCGGCCGTGTTGACGCGCTCGCGCAGCGTGCCGCGCGCCTCGCCGCCCGCCGACTGCGCCAGCCGCGCGCCGACGTCGCGCAGCACCGCCGACAGTTGCGGCCCCTCGAGCCGGGCGAGCAGCGTCCCCATCACCGCGCTGAGCGCCGCCGGGTAGGCGCGCGAGAACATCAGCTCGGCGTCGGCGGTGAGCGCGTAGAGCGTGGCCGGCTTGCCGGCGCCGCCCCCGCGCCGCACCCCCGCGTTGCGCACCAGGCCGTCGCGCTCGAGCGCGCTCAGGTGGCTGCGCACCGCATTGCTGGTGGTGCCCACGGCGCGGGCAATCTCGTCCACGCTGCGCTCGCCGCGCCGCAGCTGGGCGGTGATGCGGCCGCGGGCGGTGGCACTGTCAATCGGCGATCCGGGAGTGGAGGCCACGGGTACTCCTTTGCAGGGACAGGGGTTAGCGCCCTTCCATGGTAGGCGGATAAGTCCTATTAGTCAAATATATACTATTTATCATTGACATATTACACTAATCACCATACCATATACAAGTAGGCCGTTCACCATATCCCCTCAGGAGGATCCATGCGCCCCCCGCTGCTTCTCGCCGCTGCCGCCCTCATCGCCATCCCCGTACTCGGCGCCGCTCTGCCCAGCCATCCCGGCCACCACCGCGCCCGGGCGCTCGACGACCCCACCATCGTGGCCATCTTCGACGCCGCCAACACCGCCGACATCGAGACCGGACGCCTGGCCAGGGAACGCGGCCAGAGCCAGGAGGTGCGCGACTTCGGCGCGATGCTCGAGCGCGACCACACGCAGGTGCGCCAGCTGGGGCGCGATCTCGCCGGCAAGCTCGGCGTGAAGCCCACGCCCCCGGCCGATGACGCCGGCGCCCGCGATCACGCCGCGGCGATGAAGGCGCTGCGCGCCGCGTCCAAGGCCGACTTCGACCAGGCCTTTCTTCATCACGAAGTCGCGTTCCATAAGTCGGTCATCGACGCCGTGACCACCACGCTGCTGCCGGCCATCAAGAACGCGGAGCTGAAGGATCTCGTGACCAAGGTCGCGCCGGCTTTCCAGGGACATATGCTGGCGGCGGATGCGCTGGCTAGGAAGCTGGCGAAGTAGCTGGCTGATGGCGGATGGCAGATGGCGGATGGCGGAAAAGACGGAGGGGCGCCCCGGGTTCGGAGCGCCCCTCTGCCAATTCGCACGGCACGTGCTGGGCCGCGGAACCGTTCTTAGCGAGCACGTCGACCACGTTTACGGCGCTTCTGCCGCTTGCGCTCACGGTCGATGTGCCAGCGCAGCGCGGCACGAATGAACGCACTCCGTGAGCATCCAACGCGCCGGCAATAACCGTCGATTTCCGCGAGAAGCGATGCGTCTATGCGCAACGTGATACGGACCATGCGACTCATGGCATCACACTAACACCGCGCCGCCGTTTGACCGTCACCATTTCATTGCGCTTTCATGCATCTCAGAAGCACGCGACCTGACCAGCGCCTCAGACGACGAGATGGCGTACCCTCGTGAGGCGCGTCATTCGGATTCGAACGCGGTCGGTACGTCGCGACGCGCGTGGAGGATTCGCGCAATGCCGACCCCCTGCGCACTGGCATAGTAGAAGAGCACGTAGGCGCCGATGGGGAAACTCATTACGCCAGGGTCGATGTCATCGCGCGCACGTCCTGCGGCGGGATACTGGGCGACCAACCGACACGCCGCCTCCAACGCGTCGAGCACACCGTTGACGGCACTGGGACGACTTGCGGTGATATGCGCCGCAATGTCGGCGAGATCCTGGGCTGCCGCGGGAGATAGCGTGACGCGATTCACGGGGTGCGACGCGGAGGTCTCTTCTTCCGCAGGCGGCTGAAGACATCGGCACCCGAGACGCCTTCGCCGCGCTCGAGCTGTGCTCGACCGGCCCTCACGTCACGGCGAAGGGCCTCCAGTCGCGCGGCGAGTTCTGCGTCCCGCTCCTGGAGCAGCCGAAGGCCGGCCCGTACCACCTCGCTCGCGGATCCATAGGACCCGCGCTTCACCTTCTCGTTCACAAAGGCCTCGAACTCAGGAGTCAGCGAAACGTTCATGTGGGTGCCCCGTCGGATGGTCCTAACAGCCTATTGCTGATAACAAGAAATAGCAATATTGGCTATTAGGCGCACCGGGCGGCGAACCCGATCCAGGGGGCAGTCGCCACGCCTTGACGGCAATGGCATCCACAATGAGGGCGAAGCTAACGACGGCTTGGATCTATCTCTCACCGTTTCGATGCACGGACAATCCGGTTTACGCGACGGGCTGACGGCAGACGGTGGACGGTAGACGAAGAAGAGCGCTCCAAAGCGGAGCGCCCCTTTCGTGTTAGTTGCCTCGGTCGCTACGCCGCGACCTCCACATAAACCGCCGTCGTATGGGCCGCCGGTACGGGCTGACCATCGGCGCGCAGTCCGTCGAGGTGGAAGGTGATTGCCTCCCGCATGTTGGCCTCGACTTCTCCTCAGGTATGTCCGGTTAGAAGCGCAGGTCCCGCTACGCCACGCGATGCCCGCCGCGCCTCGGCTTCGTGACGATGGACACGGACACGCCAAGTCGCGCCAGCATGTCAACAAGCGTGTCAATACTGAAGAGCTCGATGCGGCCGCGTACGAGGTCGCTAATGCGTGGCTGTGTCACACCCATCAGCTTGGCCGCGCGAGCCTGCGTCAGCCGGCGTTTCTTGATGAGGTCCGCCACCTGAATCATCAGGTCGCTGCGGATGAGCAGACGCTCGGCTTCTGGGCGCGGAAAGCCCACGTCAAGGAACACGTTGCCAGAGGACCGGTAGATGCGGATAGGCATGTATCAGATCTCCGCGTGCATGCGGCAGGCCATCCGGAATCGCGCGCGCGCCACTTCGATGTCGAGCGGAGAGGTCTTACGGCGTTTCTTCTGAAAGAGGTGAAGCACGTAAATCCCCTCGGAGAATCTCGCGACGTAGAGTAGCCGGTACTCCCCGGCAGCGCTCACGCGGAGTTCAATGACGCCAGCACCGATCGAACGCATTGGTCGCCAACTGGATGGCGACCTTCCAAGCTGCACTTGATACAGGTCGAGACCAAGCTGACGGCGTGCCTCTGCCGGCAATTCACTCGCCGCGCGTCGCGATGAGCCGACCCAGAAGACGCCTTTCTGGGTCACGTTGCACTATACAATAAATTGTATACCCTGGCAAGCCGCATCCCGCGAAATGGGACGGCGGCGGGCGCGATCGGTTTGGTGAGGAGCGCGGGCATACGGCAAGTTGCAGCCCGCCTGATCCAGCATCGTCACCATTCCATTGCACCGAGACGCCTTCGCGCCCCTTCGTGCCCTTTGTCCCTTCGCGGTATCAGTTGCCCGAAGAAGCAGAAGGGCGCCCCCAGTCGGAGCGCCCCCCTACCGTCTACCATCCACCGTCTAGCGTCTATTTGATGATGTACTCCTTGGGCGGAATCGCACCCATAAGATGCGTCACGAAATAATCCCAGCGACGGCGCATCATATAGTTGCCGGCCGCGCCGTATCCGTGGGCCGCGTTCGGAATCAGCAGCAGATCAAAGTCCTTGTTCGCCTTGATCAGCGCGTCCACCACCAGCATGGTGTTGTCCACCGGGACGTTGTCGTCGGCGGTGCCGTGCGCGAGCAGCAGCTTGCCCTTGAGGTTCTTGGCCTGCAGCTGGTTCGCCTCGGCGGCGTAGTTGTCGTCGCTGCCGTTGCGCACCAGGAGCCCCTGGTAGCGCTCACCCCAGTCGTCTTCGTAGTTGCGCTGGTCGTGGTTGCCTGACTCGCTGATGCCGACCTTGAAGAAGTCGGGGTAGCGGAACATCGCGTCGGCGGTGATGAAGCCGCCGCCGCTGTGCCCCCACATCGCGGCCTTGTCGATGTCGATCCACGCGTAGCGCTTGGCCAGGTTCTGCATCCCGGCCACCTGGTCCTCGAGCGTGTTGCCGCGTCCCATGCGACCGTAGTAGTAGTCGTGGAAGCTCTTGCTGCGCCCCGGGCCGCTCCCGCGCCCGTCGATGCTCACCACGATGAACCCGAGCTCGGCCAGCGCCTGCTTGTCGCCGCGCGCCGCGCTGAAGGCTCGGCTCCCCACGGAACCCGACTGCGGTCCCGGGTAGGCGTTGTTGATGATCGGGTACTTCTTGGTGCTGTCGAAGTTGGTGGGGCGGAAGAGCTGGCCGTAGATGTCGGTCTTGCCGTCAGCCGCCTTCACGCTGAATAGGATGGGCGGCTTCCAGCCCGCGGCCACCAGCTTGCTGATGTCGGCCTTCTCGAGCTCCATCACCAGCTTGCCCTTGGCGTCGCGCAGCGCGCTCACCGGCGGGGTGTCGGCGGTGGAATAAGTATCAACCAGATACTTATTGTCGGGCGAGAGCCGGATGGTGTGCGTCCCCACGTCGGGGGTGAGCAGCACGGCCGGCCCCTTGCCGTCGAGCGTGGTGCGGAAGGCGTGGGCCAGGTACGGGTCCTGCCCCGCCACGCGCCCCTGCGCCAGGTAGGTGATAGTGCGCGCCTTTTCGTCGATGCTGACGATCTCGCTCACCGGCCCTTCGCCGGTGGTGATCGCGTTCTTCAGCTGGCCGGTGGTGAGATCATACAGGTAGAGCTGCGACCAGTCATCGCGCTGCGAGTTCCAGATGATCTCGTTCGAGTTCCAGAGCACGCGGTAGCCGGTGATGGATTCGAACTGGGTGCTGACCGTTTCCTTGAGCACGTCGCGCACTTCGCCGGTGGCCGTGTTGGCGACGCGGAGGGTGACGCCCTTGTGGTCGCGCGGGGTGGAGGCGATGGCGAGCATGGAGCCGTCGTCCTTCCACTGCAGGTCGTCCATGGAGATGTCATCGCCGAGCATGGCCCGGTGGAAGTCCGGGGCCATCTTGAGGCGGGTGACCGTCTTGGACTCCACGTCAATGACGACGCGGTGGATCATGGAGACCACCGAATCGCCCGGGAACGGGTACTTCCACGATTCCAGCTTCGGGGCGCCCACCTGGTAGCGCACCATATGGAAGTCGGAGAGCTTGCGATCGTCCTGCTGCTGGGTGGCGATCTTCTTTGAATCCGGCGACCACTTGAGGACGGCGCGGGCGGAGTGGACCCAGCCTGCATTGTCAGTGGCGTAGCCGAAGTTCGGGGTGCCGTCGGTGGTGAGCTGGGTGACGGCGTTGGTGGCGACGTCGCGGACGTAGAGGTTCCAGTCTCTAATGAAGGCGGCCTTCTTGCCGTCGGGGGAGGTGACCTCGAGGGTGCGAGGGCCGCGGCGCCCCATCATCCCCGGCATGCCGGTGGCGGCCGCGTCGCCCAACTGCTTGCAGGCGTACGCCTTGAGGTCGCAGGCGTAGCGCTTGCCGGCGGTGCTGAAGGAGAGCGTATCGCGCTTGGGCGAGAGGTCGGCAGTCATGAAGGGGAGGGCATCTGCCTTGTAGCTCCCCCCTGACGCCGTGTTGACGGCGGCGGCCAACTTTGCGTGGTCGAAGAGCGGGGCCGCCTTCTTCTTGGCCGGGTCGACGAGGATCCAGCTGACGCCATCCGGGCGGGTGGCGCGGTAGTAGAACTTCCCGTCGGGAGTCCACGTGGGATTCACCTGGCCGCCAACGACAAGGGCGTTGACGTTCTGACCGAGCATCTTGACGGCGCGGTCGTAGTCGGCGGTGGTGAGTTGCTTGTGGCCCTGGGCGGGAAGGGCGAGGGGAAGGGCGAGGGTGAGTATTAGCGAGCTGGAGCGCATGCGGGCCCTATCTATAGAAGAGGGAAGGAATTGAAGATGGGCGGGGGGAGTGCGAAGCGGCAACTGGATCTTCATCGCAACTAGCAAACCTTTGACTAGCGCTTCGTCTCAGGATCTCGCAGTCTAAACCTCGTTACGCCGATCTCCAGCGATGTGAGGACCGAATGGAAGCTGGCGGGATCTTCGTCGGACAAATCATCACCGCGGCCGGCCTCATTCTTGGCGTGCTACTCGCCTACCTGCAGGTGCAAAAGAATCACGCGGCGGCGTTGAAGCTACAGGAAGCACACCTTCGGAACGACCTAAAGCTCAGGCTGTACGATCGCGTCTCAGAGAGGTTTTCTACCTGCTCCTCTCTGCTTAGCAAAGCGCATTTCGTGCACACAGGGGTCTTCTCGGCATGGCACATGCGCGTGCGGCAAGGGTTCAGTGTAGCGCCCCAGCAGCTCGCGAGTGAAATGTCGGAGACCGCCCACGCCGGTGCGGCGAGCGTCAACGCCGTCCTCGAGATCGTCGAGCACTACGAGATTGCCTTTCCGCGTTTCGAGACGATTAGGCGTGAGCTCTCGGAGAAGCACCGAGAGTTGCTGGCAGCGCAGACCGCTCTATGGAACGCGATCATGATGTTCCTTCCGTTTGCAGATGCCACGACCGGCACGAAGGTAGGTCCTCTTGGATTCCCGACCGAGATCCAGTTGGCGGAGTTCGGATCTTTGCACACCAAGTACCAGGATGTCTGCAATGATATCTCCGGATACATGATCGACCTGCAGATTGAAGCGCAGAATGAACTCCTGGGAGAGCTATTCGGGCGTACGGTCCCCCCGCGCAGTCCGCTGGACCCGGTGCACCAAGTCCTCGCACGCGATCCTTCGGAGGTCAAACAGCGTCCCCCTGGGCGACTCATCTAGCACTCGACGCCCTAACGGCGCTTGGTGCAGCCGGCCGTGCTTCGGAAGCGCGAGCGGGGACACCGCTGAGTGGATGGGCTGGTCAGCAGTGGCCCCGCTCTCACAGTTTATTGGAACGGCCGCAGCACAAGCCATCGTTAGGCAACTTAAAACCATCAGATCGAATGAAGAAGAATGGCATCTTCCGATGGATGGCGACCGGCTCGGGCTTCCTAGAGCGCGCCCGTGTTTCACTTCGAGCATTCGATGAGCAGGGCGACGTCCAGCAACTCTTCGTGGCCGCGCTTATGCTGCGATTTGGCATTGAAGCGCGCCTGTTCGAGTACATCTATGCCGAGTTGCCAACAGACACCCGTGACGATGACATCAAGAAGATCTCGGACTTCGCCGCGACGAGACTCCTAGCTCGCCTCGTCGAATTGAACCCACGAACCACCAAGCAGACGACGCACGTGTTCCGTCGAGCCGATGGTGGACAGGCGTTCGGCTTTCGCTACACACCTGTGACGAAGAGCCTTGCCGCAATTCACGGTCGCCTTGGTGGGCTTCTCCATTTCAACTACTTCAGGAAGAACTCTGAATGGTACGTCGACCAGCGGCCAGCCGCCGCCAGCGGCAACACTATCCTGACCAGTCGCGATCTCATCGCGCAAGGAATCGAGGAACTCGCGCAAGCTACCTCTGGGACACTCCTCAACAACCCGACATTTGCACGAGAAGTCGCCGCTTTGAGGGAAGACTTGCAGGAACTCTCTACGCAGAACGGAGAAGTGTAACGCGCCAGTTGCTTAACAAGCCGCTGCTGCCGACGAACGCAGGTGCATTTGGTAGCGGCCGCTCCGCGGCCGCATTCTATTAGAGCGTTCGCAGCAGAACGCCGAGTCGTTATACCGATTCAACATGACCTTTCCGCATCCCGATGATTTGGTTGGCATTCTCGCGGACGTGAAGCTTCTCGCGAAACGGTACCTTGCACTCACAGGGCGCCCTCTCGGCGTTACTGGGGAGATCGCGGAATTCGAAGCCGTCCGGTTGCTAGGCTTGGAGCTCGCGCCCGTGCGCCAATCGGGATGGGATGCGCTCGACCGCGCCACCGGCATTCGGTATCAAATAAAAGGTCGCGTTCTCAAGCCTGATGCCGGACCCGGGCAACGCCTCGGTTCCCTTACCGCCGCAAAAGAGTGGGACGCGGTGCTCCTCGTGATCCTCGATGAGAACTACGAGGCTCAGGTCATTTGGGAGGCAGCGCGAGACGCTACGCTGGCACGACTCGAGCGTCCTGGATCGAGAGCCCGCTCCGAACGTGGACAGCTTGGAGTTCAGGAACTCATCCGCGTCTCGAAGCTGCGGTGGGGCACTCCCTCATCCACGCGACGTCGGCCACTCGTGTCAAATGCCGCGGAGCTGCGATCGGACGGTGCGGTGCGCTACAAGTTCTCGCGTCTCGGATTCAAGGCTGACATCATCGAGCCGCTTCCTGACGACGGAGTCTTCGAAGTTGAGACTCCCAGAGGTCTCTTCCGGATGACGAAGCGAGATTTCGCGGTTGTCTTCGCCGCCGTACGCGCCTCCAAGAGCTACCAGGAAGGTCGTCTGTATCATTTTCCGCAGGTGCCGAAGCGCGCTGAGCGGTTCAGGGTGTAAGTGTCAACGCGCAACGGCATTACAGGTCCATGCGCGCTGATGAGCGCGGGTGTCTTCGGTAGCGGAGGCTGTGCGGCCGCGTTCTATTTGAGCGTTCGCAGCAGAACGCCATGCGTTAGGCAGTATCGGCATCTCCTCCCTTGACTCCAGATTCCCATGAGTGCAAGTGCGTTTGGCCATCGTGCGATCAACCGACCGGACGGAAGCACTGCAGAAGCCTGGTTCGGCTACACGTGCGGACATTGCGGAAACAAGGTCTCAGGTGCCGTTCTCGCATGGGTGGGCAAGTCGCCTGGGGGTGTCATCCGCTGGCTTCAATGCTCCCAGTGCCACGACGCCTCCGTACAAGCAGACTCCGGCGAGGTTTATCCCGGAGTGGCCTTCGGTCCCAGTGTGGAAGGGCTCCCGCCAGACGTTGAACGGGCGTACGAAGAGGCTCGCCGTTGCATGTCTGTCAGCGCGCTCACGGCAACCGAGATTCTTTGCCGGAAGATTCTCATGCACGTCGCAGTCGATAAGGGAGCCGAGCAAGGCGCCACCTTCGCTTCCTACATCGACCATCTCATCGACGAGGGATACGTCACGCCTCCCATGAAGGAGTGGGTGAATCTTATCAAGAAGCACGGCAACGACTCGAACCACCGACTCGAAGCGCCTGACCGTGGACGAGCCGAAGGCACCATTTACTTCACGGCGCAGCTGCTGCGAACGGTGTACGAAATGGCGCACCTTGCGACACGTTTCGGCGCTGGGCTGAACGCAAATCCTGCGGTCGGTGAGGCCTAACCCATGTTGGTACCGACGGCGGTAGCTAAAGCAGCGGGCACGGCGGCAGCCAGACGGCATCCGTCATCAAGATGTGAATGACAACTCCTGACCATCAGTTGCTCGCCCCAGCCTACTTCGAAGCGTCGGCGCCCGACTTTCTTGCAAAGTCGGACAATGAGGTGCTCGGGGAGATGGCAAGGAGTTCTGCGTTCCCGCTTACAACTGAAGCCATCGGCGCATGGTCGGCCCAGTTGCCAATCATTCGCGAGGCCGTCGCCGGCCTTGAAGGCGTGGTCTTTCTTGAGTTCGACATCCCACGCCTTGGGAGTCGAGTGGACTGCGTCCTTGTCTCCGGAGCAGCGGTCATCCCGATGGAGTTCAAGGTTGGCGCCCGGCACTATAATCGAGAGGATTACAACCAATCGTGGGACTACGGCCTAGACCTCAAGAACTTCCATCGGGCAAGCCATAGCGCCGCGATCTTCCCGATTCTCATCTGCACGGCAGCTACGACCAGCGACAGCAGATGGCGGGAGCCGCACCGAGACGACGTGTACCCGCCGGCAAAGTGCAACGCTTCCGGCGTTCGCGCTCTTGTGCAGCAGGCAGTAGCCCTCGCCACGGGCGCAGCGATCGATGGCCCAGCCTGGGGTAGATCACCCTATCAGCCGACTCCAACCATTGTTGAGGCCGCCCAAGCTCTCTACGCGAGACATTCGGTCGAAGCTATCGCGCGGCACGACGCGGGAGCTCAAAACCTGAGTGTCACGTCGTTCCGGGTGGAACAGATCGTTGACGACGCAGCCCAACGAGGGCGCAAGGCCATCGTCTTTGTCACGGGTGTACCGGGCGCTGGTAAGACACTCGTCGGGCTCAATGTCGCCACAAGGCGTCGCGATCGGCTAAATCAGACTCACGCAGTCTTTCTTTCCGGCAATGTGCCACTCGTACGCGTGCTGCGAGAAGCACTGGTACGAGATGAGCACACGCGGCAAGCCGCAACGCGCGCCAAGCCCGATCGAGAGCGCAAGGGAGCGATTGCGAATCGCGTCGAGCAGTTCATCCAAAGCGTGCACCACTGGCGAGACGACGGACTGCGGAATTCCGGCGCCCCCGACGATCACGTCGTCATCTTCGATGAGGCACAGCGTGCATGGGATCGACAGAAGACGGCGGACTTCATGCGCCGCAAACGCGGACTCCATGACTTCTCACAGTCCGAGCCCGAGTTCCTGCTGAACTATATGAACCGTCGACAAGATTGGGCGGTAGTAATCTGCCTAGTCGGCGGTGGGCAAGAGATCTACGATGGCGAGGCAGGGATCGGCGGCTGGCTCGATGCCGTTGCTGAGCATTTTGCTGGCTGGGATGTGTACATCTCACCATCCCTCGCCGACTCTGAATACACCGCGGAGTCAGCAATCGCAAATGTGTCAAGCAGAGCCGCTGTGAATCGTGAGACTGATCTTCACCTAAAGACGTCAATGCGCTCGTTTCGCGCCGAGAACGTTTCAGCGTTCGTGCGCCAGACACTTGATCTCGAGCTAAGCCAAGCGGCTGAGTCGCTGCGCCAAATGGATCGATATCCATTGGCGCTCACGCGCGATCTGGCGGCAGCCAAGTCCTGGATACGTGCCAACGCGCGAGGGTCCGAACGGTTCGGACTAGTGGCGTCATCATCGGCCAAGCGACTGAAGCCGTACGCAGTTGATGTGCGGGTTGAAGTCGATCCGGTGCATTGGTTCCTGAACGACGCCACGGACACACGCTCGAGTTTCTACCTGGAAGATGCAGCCACTGAGTTTCAGGTACAGGGACTCGAACTTGATTGGATCTGCATGAACTGGGACGCCGATCTGCGGCGACATGGCGACGGATGGAACTTCAACGAATTCCGCGTAGATGGCTGGCGGAAGATCCGACAAGAACGCCGGCAGAGATACCTACTCAATGCGTACCGCGTTCTTCTCACGCGGGCCCGGCAAGGCATGGTGATCTTCGTGCCCGAAGGGTCGAAGGATGATCCGACGCGGCGCGCTGAGTACTATGATGAGACGTACTCGTATCTGGCCAAGTTGGGTATTGCGCAGGTCTGAGGCACCCGCTTCTTCGGTGCCAATTTGATGGTGTGTCTCACAGCCCGCGTGAACTGTGAAAGCATACGTTGCGGTTACTGACGGGGACTGGTTTCGGTTTCTGAGTGAACAGCCAGGAATCGATGAGGTCAACTTCTGGCAGCCTGGTGGTGGACGAGGCTTTAATGTCCTGACACTGGGCGCTCCCCTGCTGTTCAAGCTTCACGCGCCAAACAACTTCATCGCTGGTGGAGGGTTCTTCGCGTCTTTCTCGCGGCTACCGATCAGCATCGTCTGGGAGACCTTTGGCGAGAAGAATGGAGTCGGCTCGTATGCTGCGATGCGAGCCCGCGTTGAACACTATAGGCGAAAGGGCGCGAATCCGCACGAAGACTATGAGATCGGGAACATCATCCTAGAAGACCCGTTCTTTTTGCCTCGAGAACAGTGGATTCCGGCCCCGACGGACTTCGCGCCAAGTGTAGTACAAGGCAAAGGCTACGATCTGACGCAGCCCGTAGGGCGTGCACTTTGGGATGCAGTGATAGCAGCCCGTAGCGAAACGAAGGGTCGAGTTGCAGAGCGACCCGTCCAGATTGATGGGCCGATCTATGGCGAAGCGACACGCGGTCGTGTGCGGCTCAGGCAGGGCGCCTTTCGCGTGATGGTAACAGACGCTTATAGTCGGCGATGTGCCATTTCTGGTGAAAAGGCACTGCCCGTCCTTCAAGCGGCACACATCAGACCAGTAGCAGAGGGCGGGCAGCATCGCCTAGACAACGGCCTGTTGCTTCGCTCAGACGTGCACACGCTCTTTGACCGGGGATATATCACTGTCACGCCCGAGCACGAAGTGCTCGTGGCCAGCAAAGCGCTGAAAGATGATTTCGACAATGGCGAGCCATATGCGCCGTTTCACGGGAGCAGGATTCTGTTGCCGGGAAATGAGGATGAGCGACCGTCCCGCGAGCAACTGCAGTGGCATAACGACACATTGTTCCGCGGTTAGGAGGAAGGATGGCCGATCGACTCGCTGAAATAGTCACACGCCTCCGCGAGTTTGTCGCCGAGCGTGACTGGGCGCAGTTTCATGACCCCAAGAACCTCGCGATGGCGGTTGCGAGCGAGGCGGGGGAACTGCTAGCGGAGTATCGGTGGGTCTCAAGCACCGAAGCAGATGCCTGGTCCAAAGATCCGGCTAACCGGAATCGCGTCGCGATGGAGGCGGCGGACGTCGGAATAGCGTTGTTACTGCTTTGTGATCGCATCGGCGTTGATCTGCCGAACGCGATTGGCCAGAAGATCGAGCTCAACGCGCAGAACTATCCCGTAAATGCCTCTCGGGGCCGCGCTCTAAGGCCGGAGCTCTAGGTATCGGTTATCAGACTGTGCTGCGTCGTTTTAGCGGCTGTCACCCTCGCAATACGGACACTGCTCATACAAGTCGCTGTCCCACGCAGCATCACATGTGTCGCATACCTCAAGAGCCGTATCGGGTGCTTCGTCCACAATGACGTCGTGTGGCACAGGCTTGGCACTACTGCAGTACGCCAGCCGATTCACCAGATGATAGCCGGACGTGAGCAACGGGCCGAACGGACCGTCCACGAGGGTCCATAGCGTGCGCGACTTGCGATGGGCGCGAATAACACCGGGATCGATGACGCCGGTGCGCAGTGCTGGTAACTCGCTGATCGGGCCGAACTCGGCCGAAATCGCATCGGGCGACATCAGACGTTGAATGGTCATATCGTTTGCCCGTAGGGGTTCTTCTGTTGTTGTTCGGCGGCTCCGTTAGGGCATACGTCGCGCGCTCTTTCGGCGTAACGCAAGGGAGCACTGTGTGCTGGGCATAAGCGACTCCCGTGGCTAGTACGTGCAATGTGCCGTCTAGGCACTGAAACGGAGACAGCGCCAGCATTCCAAATGCGAGGGCGAATATCGGGATGGAAGCGGTGACGCTGACTCAGCCTGCGACGTGCTCAATGTGAGACGTCATACGCGTGAACGCGAATCATCCAGCCGCTTGCGGAGCACCTCACGTTCAAAATATGCGGGCAACAGAAGACTCCCAGCGACCTTTCGATCGCCGGAAGTCAGGTTGCGCTCGCGGGCTGGTGCTCTCTTTCTCGCCCGTATTTGCGCGACTACGTCGCTACTGCTTCTTGCTGCTGCCGAACTCGTCCGGCAGGGTCGGTCCTCCCCAGCCCAGGTTTCTTGCGGCAGCCCAACTGATATTGTTGAACCTCAAATCGAACACGTAGTAACCGTTGGACGTTGGCGACGTGGTGCTCTCGTTGCGGAATATGCCGCGGAAATACCCGCTGTAGTCCGTCGCGTTCTTGGTATTCCTGTAGAAGCCCTTTGGATTCTCGATCCCGGACAGGCCGATGGCGACGAGTTCATAGTCGTAGGTCAGGAACGTGCCCCTGGTTACCTCGCCACTTCCGGGCTGTCCGCAAGCGTTCCACAACCGGGCGTAATCTTGGGGATCTTCTCTTGAAGGATAGGTCGCGTTCCGACCCTTGACGGTTACCGTGAATGTCTCCAGGTCCTTGCTCCACCATGCGCTCTGGTTTTGCCAGGTGTCGGCATTCTCGTCGGCCATCTGAGCAAAGCCTTCGTTGACGTTGCTCGGGTTCGCTCTGCCGTCGTTTGCGAACCAGTTGGTCAGGACGACGTTATTGTCGATGTAGTACTCCGGCGCATTCCTGACCACGAAGAGCGCACCGTCCCGCTGCGGCCACGCGACGTCAGAGCAGCGTGCGTTGCGCCCGCTCTTTGCGTCGGCCCACGTGTCGTACACTGACACGCTGCCGGTGTAGCCGAACCGCTCGGACGACGCGTAGAAGTGGTCGCCGCCCGCTGACGCACTCTGTCCTTGCGACTGGAAGGCCGTGGACTGCCGTGCCACCGCGGCCTCGTTGCCGGCTATACTCGTCGGCTCCGTCGTGCATCCAGTTGAAGTCAGCACGACCGCTGCGACAATCGCTGCGGAATATCTCATCTCTCGCCTACCTCAGAAATTGAAGGACACCTGTGGTGAAGAGCGATTAGTTCGGGGCGATCAATACCACCTCACTGTCAAAGGGGCGTCAGGGCGCCTACTGCGTGATTCCTTAGAACGGCTATCTCTTTACGCCGTGCTGGAGTGTGTAGAGGTTTCCCTCGCCCGGTGTAAGGGTTTCGAATGAACTTCCGCCTCCGTCCTCGTGTGCCTCGCCGTCACTGAGAAGCGCTGCTCCGCGCGGCAGTCGCACTGCGTGCTAACGGTCGATTACCAGCTAGCTTCCTTCCACTGAATGCCCACCCCCGCCCTCACCGTCCTAACCACCGTCTTCGGCTACCCCTCCTTCCGCGGTAATCAGGCGGAGGTGATCGAGCACGTCGCCGCCGGCGGCGATGCCCTGGTGCTGATGCCCACGGGGAGTGGCAAGTCGCTCTGCTACCAGATCCCGGCCCTCATGCGCCCGGGCGTCTGTGTCGTGGTCTCGCCCCTCATCGCCCTCATGCACGACCAGGTGGCTGCGCTAGGCGAACTGGGTGTCCGTGCCGCCTATCTCAACTCGACGCTCAGCGCCACCGAGGCCGCCGCCGTCGAACGTCAGGTCCGCGCCGGCGAGCTCGACCTCGTCTACGTTGCCCCCGAACGCCTGCTCACCGATCGCTGCCTGCAGCTGCTCGAGTCGTCCACGCTCGCGCTCTTCGCCATCGATGAAGCCCACTGCGTCTCGCAGTGGGGGCACGACTTCCGTCCAGAGTACATCCAGCTCTCGGTCCTGCACGAGCGCTTCCCCGCCATCCCGCGCATCGCGCTCACCGCCACGGCCGACCGCCAGACGCGCGCCGAGATCATCGACAAGCTCCAGCTCGGCAACGCCCGCGTCTTCTCGGCCAGCGTCGACCGTCCCAACATCCGCTACCGCGTCGTCGAAAAGCTCAACGCCCGCAAACAGCTCCTCGACTTCATCCGCGCCGAGCACGCGGGCGAGTCGGGTATCGTCTACTGCCTCTCGCGCAAGAAGAGCAAGGAGACTGCCGCCTTCCTCGACGACCACGGCATCACCGCGCTCGCCTATCACGCCGGCATGAGCACCGCCGCGCGCACGCGCGCGCAGCAGCGCTTCCAGCGCGAGGACGGCGTGGTGGTGGTGGCCACCATCGCCTTCGGCATGGGCATCGACAAACCCGACGTGCGCTTCGTCGCGCACCTCGATCTCCCCAAGAGCATCGAGGGGTACTATCAGGAGACCGGACGCGCCGGGCGCGACGGGCTCCCCGCCAACGCCTGGATGACCTACGGCCTGCAGGACGTGGTGCAGCTGCGCCAGATGATTGACGGCTCCGAGGCCGACGAGGCGTACAAGAAGGTGCAGGTGGCCAAGCTCGACGCGATGCTCGGCTTCTGCGAGACCTCCGAGTGCCGACGCATGCGCCTGCTCGCCTACTTCGGCGAGAGCGGCGCCCCCTGCGGCAACTGCGACACCTGCCTCACCCCGCCCGTCACCGTGGACGGCACCATCCCCATGCAGCAGCTGCTCAGCTGCATCTACAGGGTAGGGCAGCGCTTCGGCGCCATGCACGTGATGGACGTGCTGATGGGGCACGACACGGACAAGATCCTGCATTGGCGGCACCACGACCTCAGCACCTTCGGCATCGGCAAGGATCGCTCGGCCCCCGAATGGCGCGCGATCATCCGCCAGGCTATCGCACTCGGGCTGATCGTGGTGGACCACGCCAACTACAGCGCGCTCAAGCTCACCGCCGCCGCGCGCCCCGTGCTCAAGGGCGAGCAGCGCGTGCCGCTGCGCGAGTATCGCAAGGCCGAGAAGGTGAAGAAGGCCAAGCCCACGTCAACGTTCGTGGCCGATTTGCCCGCCGAGGCGCTCCCCGTGTTCGAACGCCTGCGCGAGTGGCGGCGTGCCACCGCGGCCGAGCATGGCGTGCCTGCGTATGTGATCTTCCACGACGCCACGCTGCACGAGATTGCGCTCGTTCGCCCCGGCACGCTCGCCGAGCTCGGGCGCATCAGCGGCGTGGGGGCCAAGAAGCTCGAGGCGTACGGGGCGGAGATTGTGGGGATGGTGGGGTAACGCTCGCTGCCCGCCTTGCAGCGCGTCCCACTGGTGTCGAGCGCAACAAAACGATGATGATTGGGTCGCGGCAGGCCGGTAGCGTGGGGCGCGGAACTCGACGCTGACCGCTCCTGCGCCCGGTCGCGGGCACGCTTGTGTGCAGTAGCACTAAGTGCTACACTTCTCAGGCGCACCAGCACGGTCCAACCATGCGGGTGTTCAAGACGGCCTGGTTCGCTCGCGCAGCAAAGCGGGCGCGGATAGCCGACGCTGACCTGTGCCGCGCTGTGCGCGAGGCACGTCGGGGGCGGGCGAACGATCTTGGCGGAGGCGTTCTCAAGAAGCGCCTGAACCGGAACCTTCACCGGAGCATCCTCCTGGCGAAGGGTGGGCAGCTGTGGCTCTACGTTCACCTTTTCGCCAAGCAGGACAAGGCCAGCGTCACCCCGGCGGAACTCGCGGCGTTTCGCAAACTGGCAGCGATCTACGCCGCCCTGAATGCCAAGCAGCTGACCGAACTGTTGCTGACTGGCCACCTGAAGGAGATCTGCCGTGAGCAAGAGTAAGTTCAGAAGCCCAGCCTTCAAGTCGATCCACGCGTCGGCATCGGCACTGCTGAAGGTTGGGGCCATCAGCAAGGCGACGATGCGCGAATTCGATGAATCGTGCCTCACCGCGCCTCCAACGCTCGCGCCGCGTCAGATCAAGCAGCTCCGCGAAAGCCACCATGTGAGCCAGCCGGTCTTCGCGCGGTACCTCAACACGAGCGAGAGCACGGTGGAGAAGTGGGAAACCGGCGCGAAGCGGCCGAGCGGGATCGCGCTCAAGATGCTCGCGGTGGTGCAGAAGCACGGGTTGCGGATTCTGGGATAACGCTCCATCTATTGCTGGCTATACGCCATTGGCGTATATTTCGTACTCCCTGCTTTCGATGAGCCGAAGACGATGCGGAAGGAACTGTTCGACGAACTCCTCGAGAGCGTCACCGAAGCCAAGGCAATTGCCCGCGGAAAGAAGGCGCCGTCACGCGCGTTCGGTGCCGCCGAAGTGCTCGATGGCCGGCACCCTGATGTCGCTGCGCTCCGCAGGCACTTCAAGTTGAGCCAGTCCAAATTCGCCGCGCTGCTCGGCATCAGCGTTGACACGCTGCAGAACTGGGAGCAGAAGCGTCGTCGGCCTGAGGGGCCAGCGAAGGTCCTTCTTCGCATCGCGGCCACGCATCCGGAGGCGCTATTGGACGGGGCCGCCGCCAGGGCGTCGTAACGGCGGGGGAATGCGCTCGCAGATTCTCAACGCTTGGTCTTAGCGTTTCGCTTCGTTGCCTTTCGGCGCGGCGTGTTCTCGCTGACCCGCGACGAGTTGGTACGGCGGAACTCCGCCTCTGTAGGAATCGGCTGTACCGGCAGCGGCTTGATGCGGGCCAGATCGTCCTTGATGGCCTGACGCGCGTCCCAGAGATCGACATCCCGCTGCAAATCGAGCCAAGACTCGGGCGACTGGTTGAACAGGCGGCCAAGCCGCAGCGCCATGTCCGCGCTGACGCCACGACGCTCGTTGATGAGCTCGTTGATGGACTGCCGGGAGACGCCGAGGGCGGCTGCCAGGGATGTCACCGTGTACCCGTAGTCGGGTAGGTAGTCCTCTCGTAGGTGCTCCCCGGGATGCGCCACACGGTACTGGGGACGGCCGGTCACCGGAATGCTCATAACAGATGCCCTCTCAGTGGTAGTCGCAGAACTCCACATCATATGCGTCGCCGTCTTCGAATCGAAAGCAGATGCGCCACTGCCGGTTCACGGCAATGGAGTACTGACCAGCACGATCACGCTGCAGCTTGTGCAGCCGAAATCCCTGTGGGAATCCCAGTTCCCCAACAGATCGTGCGATCTCAATGCGTTCGAGGCGCTTCGCCGCGCGCCAGGCCAGGTCAGCCGGAACGCCAGGCGCGCATCCAAGCAAGAACAGTTCCTGCGTCCGCCTGTCACGAAAGTTCTTGATCATGGAATGTACCGTGTCACGTGACACGTGACAAGTGACGGTGATGGCACAACACCCAGACCATCATTGCGCCTGGGTGCTTCGGTGCCGTCGTCATTCCATCGCTGTTGGGATCGTTCAGCCGCCCCCGCGCAGCCTTGCCGTCGCCTCGTGCAGCCGCACCATGGCCAGCGTATCGAGCTCGCAATACCGCAGCAACTGCTCCCGCTTGGCCGGCACGAGCTCCTCGTCCATCACCTTCACGCGCATCAGCCCGAACACGCCCAGCGCGTCGTCGCCGTTGTTCACCGGCAGCGACTTGTAACTGAGCTCGGGGACCATCACTGGCAGCACCTTCTTGATGGACGTGCGCCCCAGGAACTCGGGGTGCTGGTACCCGTTCTTGAAGACCGGCTCGAGGTCGAAGAGCCGAGCGATGACGGCGTTGATCTGGTCGGCGAGGGCGGGGAAGGTCTTGGCGAGCAAGCCGAGCTGCTGCTTCTCGAAGCTTGAGTAGACGACGATGGAGCCTGAGGTGCCGAGATCATGCAACAGCACCTCGGTCATGTAGAGACGCCAGTCGCCGTCGGCCGGCGCGAGGTATTCCATGTGCGTGACCGCGGCGCCGGGGGCGTCCTGCCGGTGCAGCGAGTACTGGAACGGCACCATCTGGTACGGCTCGCACTCCTCAAACCACGGGAACGGCGGCGACACCGACTCGAAGTCGAGATACCGCACGGGCCACTGCACCTGGTCGAGGATGCGGAGCCCGTCGGCATTCACGGTGGGCACGCCGGCCTGCAGCACCTCCACCACGCGACGCTGGTTGTCGGTGAGTTCCACGTTCGCCGGGAGACGCGAGATGCGCTCGTACTGCTTGAGCGCCTCGAACTTCTTCTCGGTGATGCGCGGAATCATGAACAGCGGGTCGGGGATGCCGCGCCCCACGCACTGGGTGTCGAAGTACTCGCACTTGCGGCAGGCGAAGATCAGCTCCGGCGTGGGACGCTCGTCGGCCGCCACCCTGGCGTACACGTCGTCGGCGATCGCCGCGAACTCCGCGGCGCGCGCGTTCACCAGTTCGCTGATGTCCACCGCGTGGAACGGCTCGGCGGTGCCGTTCAGCCGATACTCGCCGTTGATGAGCACCAGCAGCGATCGCGCCACCCTGATCCCCGCTCCCGCTGCCACCATCCGCGTGTACGCGAGGTCGTCCACATACTCGGCGTCCACCTTCTCGTCCGGCTTGAACTTTCCCGACTTGATCTCGATGAGATCCCACTCGATGCCGTGCCGGCGAATGGCGTCGGCGCGGGCGACGAGTCCGTTCCACACGAAGGTGGTCTCGAAGAGCAACTGCTGCGACGCATCGGCGACGTACGCCTGCGTGTCTTCCATGGCCGCCTCGAGGGGAGTACGCCGCAGCATCACGCCGTCGCCCAGCCAGATGCGGGCGCGCTCGTGCACGTGTGCGCCCACCCAGAAGCGCCACTGCAATCCGGGGCCGGGCACTTCGTCGGGGGCGTGGTGCAGGTACCAGCCCTGGGTGCGGCAGGTGACACCGGCGAGGAAGGCGCGCTTGGCGATGCGAGTGGTCATGGGCATCGAGGCAAAGGTCGGAATCGAAACGTCGGGTGCGTGATGCTACACGAAGCGCCGGAAATGGGCGCGCAGTTGCGTGATCCACGCGTCGTCGAGCTCGACGGCGCGGGCTTCGGTTTCCCACGTGGCCAGCGCGCTCTCCACGTCGGCGATGATGTCGGCGCCGTCGCGCCGCACATCGAATTGACCGCCGATGGTCAGCAAGTCGTCACGCGAAAAGTCCTCCACCTTGCCGTTGGCGCGCATCTGGTGCGTGCGCGTCCAGTTGCTTCCCACTGCCCAGGTGACATCGAAGGCCGGCGCCAGGCGCCACGTGCCGTGCTCGTCCATGAGGAACGCGAGGTTCTTCACGTGATCGTCCTGGTTGCGCGCCGCGAGGTTGAAGACCATACGCCGGTAGGCCTGCTCGATGTCGGGCTGGTCCATGCCGAGGTCGCGGATGGCCCGGAAGTAGTCTTCGTACGACGATACGCCCGGCTGGCGATAGTCGGAGTGCAGCAGGCCGCCCAGGCTGTGCAGGTGCAGGCGCGCGTCGCCCACGCGATCGAACCGCCGCACCATGAAGTGCGCGTAGCCCCGTTCGTGCAGCAGGTGCGTCTCGGGCATTTCGATGCCGGCTCGGCGCGCCATCTGGGCGTACGCGTACTCAGTGCGGCCATAGGGGCCCGGCGCATCCTGCTTTCGCGCCACCGGTCCGCCGCCGCCGTCCGACACGCCGTCGAACTTCAGCAGCCAATGCTCGTCGCCGGCCTTGCGTGGCGCGAACGCCGACTTGAGTCGCGTGAGCGCCGGATTCCAGAGCACCAGCGCCTTGGCGCGGGCGCCGCCCGCCGAGGCGGAGACGCGAATCATCTCCGGAATGGCGATGTGGGGATCGCCGTCCACCAGTCGCCGGGCATCTTCCCAGAGGGCGCGAATCTCGAGCGCATCGTCGGCGGCCCGCGTGCGCCGCTCGATCGCGGGCCGAAACTCGAGCGCGCCCATGGCGCGGTTGCCGAGGTACAGGAGTTTCTGCACCGGACTGAGCGCTTGGTTGGGACGCTTGACGCGATCGAAGTACGCGCGGATGGCCGTCGTGCCGAAGGCATCGGGGAGACAGTCGGCCAGCACACCGGGGAGTCCGGCGAACGACTCCGTGCGGCGCAGCTCGGGGAACGTTCGCGGGCCTTCCGTCGCGAGCGGCAGATGGACCGGCGAGATCTCGAGACCGGAGCGACGAAACGCCGGCGTGTATTCGAACGTGATCTCGCCGGTCGCGTCCTCGGCGACGGCTCCGACTTCCTGGTCCCACAGGAAGATCTTCGCGACCGCGTAGTCGTCGGGGACCGGGCGACGGCGCGTACGGCGGCGCACGGGTTCCTGATCGCTCACGGCTTGGCCGGTGGGTCTTGTGGCGCGCGCGGCTTGCGGGCGCGCTGGCGCTCGTGACCGCCGAAGTGCGCGAGCGCGAGCGGCGAGACTGTGGGCGCCGGGAGGAAGTTGTCGAGCGCCTCCACCTGGTCGAGGGCGCGGAGAATGCGCACGACCGTCTCCATGGTGGTGTTCTCGCCGTGTTCGGCGCGCGTCACGCTCATCACGCTGAGGCCGGCCGCCCGGGCGACATCGGCAACGGTTCGATTCTGTCGCAGCCGCAGTCGTTGGAGGCGCGCGCCGAGCAGCGTGAGAATCTCGTCGGTGGTACCGCTCCTCGTGATCCTATTCATGGTATGATCGGGTGACGATTTATGAAGTATAATATAACTCTTTTGATTCATAATGGCGTCTAATTCGAATAAAACAACTTATATGATGCTATATAGTACAATCGTGCGCTACGCCAATCGATATGTTTGTATGATAATATAACATTTGTTATAGATAAACATCATCCTATATGTTAGCTATGCATATAAGATAGTTTAACATACTAACTATGTGCAAGATCTCTGAGTGGCGACTGATTATAGCCGGATGATATTGCGCTCTCTAAATATCCGGATAATATTTAGTGCACTCTCAGGCCTGAAGGTGTGCAATGTCTGACCAGCTCCCGACTTACACCGCCTTCCTCTCCAACCGCCGCCTCGCGCACGGCCCGCTGGCCGACGTGGCCATCGCGGTGAAACGAGCCGAGTCGGCGGTGCCGGTGCTGATCTTTGATGATGGCACCGGCCGGCAGCTCGACGTGGACACGCGCGGATCGGACGACGAGATCCGCGCGCGGTACGCGCCGTCGCCCGCGCCGCCGCGCGGGCGCGGGCGCCCCAAGCTAGGCGTGGTGCCGCGCGAAGTGACGCTGCTGCCGCGTCATTGGGAATGGCTCAACGCGCAGCAGGGCGGCGCGTCGGTCACGCTGCGGCGCCTGGTGGATGAAGCGCGGCGTGCGAGCGGCGATGCACATGTGACGAAGGCCGCGCACGAGCGCGCCTATCATTTCATGTACGCCATCGCCGGCGACTTCACCAACTATGAAGAAGCCACCCGCGCCCTCTTCGCCAACGATCGCGCGCGCCTGGAAGAACTCACGCAGGGATGGCCGCCCGACATTCGCGCGCATGCGCTGATGCTCGCGTTCGCCGCCGACTTTGTGACGTAGGTAGTAGCATCTGCCGGGAAGACCGTTCATGTTGAATTAGTCCCCCCAACCCGAGGTGTCCGGGCCATGACATTTCCCATTCGTACCGCCGCCGCGGCCATTGTCGCTGCCGTCGTTGCCGCCGCTCCCGCCGCCCGCGCCCAAACGGACACCAACGCCGAGCTCCCGATGCTCGGCGGGTGGACGGGCCAGTTCCGCGAGGTGCTGATGACGCAGAACTCGCGCAACGCCGGCGGCCTGACCGGACGCATCAGCGGCACCGTCACCATGCAGCCGGTGCACGAAAGCGGACTCGACCTCTACTCGATCGTGATCCTGGTCTCCACCACCACCCCCGACGACGAACTCGAGTGGGGTGTGTCGATGGGACGCTGCGGCTCGAAGCTCATCATGGTGGAGCACGCCAACCAGCTCCCCGGCTTCGTCACCCGCTCCGGCGGCGACGGCGAAGTGCGCCACAAGACGATGCTCAACCTCAACGCGCAGGCGAGCTATCAGGTGGGGCTGTTCCGCAACGGGCACGCGCAGCAGCACATGATTGCATGCGCGAATCTCAAGTACGACGCCCGCATGCGGTGAATACGACAGAGTACGACGGAGTACGACAGAGACCGGCAGTCACTGCCGGTCTCTGTCGTCTTCTGTCGCATTCTGTCGTACTCCGCCGTTACGGCAACGCCGTCTTCGGCGCCCGTGACGGCTTGGTTCCGTTGATACGCGGGCGCGGACCGTTGCCGACTTCGACCGTCAGGTCCTTCAGGTAGTTGGTGATCTTGGCGTAGTGCGGATAGTCGATGAACTCGGCTTCGTCCGACAGCTGGTGATAGTCGCCGTGCAGGCCGGTGAAGAAGAAGGCGATGGGAACGCCGGCGCGCGCGTAGTTGATGTGGTCGCTGCGCGCGTAGAGGTTGTTGTAGCCGCTCCACGAAATCGTGGTGTCGAACTTGAAGTCGAGCGTCAGCGGCTTGGGCTGCTTCTTGTTCACGGCGAGCACCTGGTCGCCGAGATCCCGGGAGTCGAACGAACTCCCGATCACCCCCACATAGTCGCCGCCGCCACCCGGCAGATCCTCGGCCCGCCCGCGCCCGATCATGTCGATGTTGATCTGCGCTACCACGCTGTCGATGGGCACCGTGGGATTGGCCGTGAAGAAACCGGAGCCGAGCAGCCCCGCTTCCTCGCCCGTGTGCCAGACGAAGAGCGTGGAGCGCCTGGGCTTCACCTTCATGCTCGCGATGTACTCGGCGATCTCGAGCACGCCCATCGAGCCGGAGCCGTCGTCGTCGGCGCCATTGCGGATGCTGTCGAGCCGCGGCTTGGGATGCGCCTTGCGGATGCTGTCCATGTTGACGCGAATCGCCGCCATCTTCTGCGGGTCGAGCGCCACCATGTTGTTGGCGAGCAGCAGGCGGTTGCGGATGTCGTTGAACGCCTTCACCGAGTCCTTGTCCACCGGCGTGTTGCTGAAGCCCACGTGATCGTTATGGGCGCCAATGGCCACATACTGGTTCTTCAGCGCCGGATCGCTCCCAGGGATGATGCCGACGACGTTGCGCGCGAAGTCGGTGGGGAGTTCGATGAAGTCGAGTGACGCCGTCACCGATCCGCCGGTGGTGCCGAGCGGGATGCCGTCGATGTTGGCGCGACCGAAGAGGCGCGCGGCGGCCGCCTTGGTGAGACGGAAGTTCGCCTGCGGCTGCAGTTGCTCGATGAGCTGCTTCATCAGCGTCAGCGAGTCGGGCTGCTGTGCCTGCGCGCCCGGGCCCCCCGGGCGGCCGCCGACGCCGCGCGTCATCGCGAGCGAAGCAACCGTCGGCTGGTTGATGGCCGCGCGCTGCGCCGCTGTGAGTTCGTCGAGATTGATGGTCGCCACGGCCACAGCGCCATTGAGGCGCGTGGGCGGCGGGGCAAAGCCACCGCGTCCACCGAACTGGCCAACCGGCGCCGTGGACGGCGGGGCAGGGAGGAGCACCACGAACTTGCCGTTCGCCTGCGCGGCCGTGATCTGCCGCGTGGTGTCGCCCGCGACGCCGCCGAAGATCACCGTGGCGCCGCTGATCGCGCGCGGGGCGCGCAGTCCGGGCACCGGCACCCAGTCCTTCTCCCACGCGAGCGGATTGCCATCCACCGTGAGGCGCGAGTGACTGGTGAACTGGCGCAGGTGATACGGCATCACCTGGAAGTAGGTGCCGTTGTCGCCGGCGGGGAGCACACCGAGCCGTTTGAGTTCGGCGGCGATGTAATCGGTTCCCTTCTTGTTGCCGAGGCGGCCGATCTGCCGCCCCTGCATGGAGTCGTCGGCGAACTGATACAGGCGCACCTGCAGGTCCTTCACCGAGATGGCGGCCGACGTGGGCGCCGGCGCCATCGTGGGCGGATTGCCGAACCGGTTGAGCTTGCCCTGGGCGCGCGCATCGCCCGCCGAGGCAAGGACGAACGCCGTGAGGGAGACGGCGATGAGAACGTTCTTCATTCAGGCTCCACGCTGGGGAACTGCGGAAGAAGCTAGCGGTACCACTACGCACGTGGTCAGTCCAACCGTTGAGCATCAGGCGTGTTTGCGCGAGGCACGCTCCGCCAGACGCGTCCTCGCGCACCGCGACTCACCCGTTCATGTTTCATGGGCGCCCCCCGCGCACCCTTACTGGATCTCGAGTCATGCGCCGAATGTCTGTGGTCGTCACGATCGCTGCGGTCCTCATTCCCGTTGCCGTCCAGGCGCAGGGCGCCGATCTCGGCAACTATAGCGGGGCAGTGCGAGCGACATCGTTCTCCGGCGGCAAGGATGCCTCTCGCATGTCGGGAAGCGTCAATATCACGCCGTCCGCGAAGGAGGGCGTCTTCAAGGTGGAAATCCGCCTTTCCACGATGGGGGCCTCGGCGAGCTCGAGCTCGACCGGCATCCTGCAGTGGAGCATCTCGCCGGGACGCTGCGGATCGCGCGTGCAATTCCTGGTGCCGCCGGGTGAGGCGCCGCCGCTCGAAGTGCGCAGCGGCGGCAACGCGGAAATGACCTGGGAAGGGAGGATGCCGCTGGTGGCGAGCGAAGGCAACTATCAGCTGATGATCTACGACCGGGGGTTCCGCGAGCAGGACATCGTGGGGTGCGCGAACCTGAAGTACAACAAGCCGAAGTCGTAACCTCCACGCTCGCTCCCCACCCCATGCCGTCGCTCTACTACGTCAGCGTCACCATTCACGTCCTCGCGGCGCTGGTCTGGCTGGGCGGGATGTTCTTTCTTGCGCTCGTGGGCGCGCCGGTGCTGCGCGCCGTCGAGAACCCCGAGTTGCGCCAGCGGCTCTTCGACCAGCTGGGGTACCGCTTTCGCTCGGTCGGCTGGATGGCGCTCGGCGTGCTGCTCGTCACGGGGGTGTTCAACCTCTGGTCTCGCGGCGCGCTGAACGTCGCGATGTGGCGCGATCCGGGGTTCAGCAACTCCAGCTGGGCGACGGCGCTGAAGATCAAGCTGGCCGCGGTGCTGGTGATGCTGGTCGTCGAGGGTTATCACGACTGGGTGCTCGGCCCACGCGCGGGACAAGTGACGGCCGGATCGCCCGAGTCGCTCATGCTGCGCCGGCGCGCGTCGCTCTACGCGCGCGTAAGCGCGATCGCCGGCATCGTCATCATCCTCGCGGCGGTGCGACTGGCGAGGCCCTGAGTGCCTGCGCTGGCCTTCTTCACCACGGAGGCACGGAGAACGACCTGAGGGCCACGGAGAACCGCCACAACTGGGGTAACGACATCGCGCCATGCAGATCAATGCGTGGCGCTCGCTGTTACCCCAAGAAGTTGTAGTTCCTCCGTGGCCCTCAAGTAGTTCTCCGTGTCTCCGTGGTGAAAAAGCCAAGAATGCCACACCAAACTCAGCCTTACCGCTGACGCTTGTGCAGTGCCCGCGCGGCGAGCACACCGCCGATGAAACCGCCGAGGTGTGACTGCCAGCTGATCCCCACCTGGCCGGGGAGGACGCCAAGCACCGCGCCGCCCCACATCGCGGTGACGCCGAGGCTGACGAGGACGGGCATCACGCGCCGGGCCCACCAGCCGCTGAGCATCAGGTAGCCGAGATAACCGAAGATTACGCCGCTCGCGCCGATGTGCACCGTGCCCGGCGCACCGAGCGTCCAGGCGGTGATGCCCGCGCCAAGTGCGGCCGACGCGGAGACGATCCAAAATGTCCGGCGCCCGGCGAGCGCGAGCGTGAGCCAGCCGAGGATCAGCAGCGAGACACTGTTGGCGGCGAGATGCGCGACGCTGCCGTGCAGAAACGGCGCGAAGAGAATGCCCCACAGTCCCTGCTCGGTACGCGGGACGATGCCGAAGTGATTGAGCGCGCCGCCAAGGATGGTGTTCGCGCCGAGGGTGGCCCAGGATATGCTGAGCGGGGTGCCCAGCGTGACGGCCTGCGCCTTGACGGTGCCGGCGAGCGAGGTTGCCTTGCGGGTGACGAGAGAAGAGCGAGGCGGCATCTTAATAAGATGAGCGAGAGCGACCAACATTCGACAGCGGGTGTTCCCATGGACTCGGCACGTCGCGATTTCCTCAAGCGTTCCGCCACGACGGCCGCCGCCCTGACGCTCGGCGCCGACGTGGCGTCCGCAGCGCCGGTGAAACGAGCGGTCGGTGAAACTGTCACGGGGGACGCCTTCGCCACCGAGCGGCGCCTGATGCGGGCGCGGCCGGTGCCGCTGGCCAAGGTACGCCTCACCGGCGGTCCGCTGAAGCACGCGCAGGAGATCACGCTCGCCTACCTGCTCTCGCTCGATGCCGATCGCATGCTGGCGCCCTATCGCGCACGCGCCGGCTTGGAGAAGAAAGCCGAGCCGCTCACCGGATGGGACGGCGGCGGTCGCAACCTGACGGGGCACATCGCGGGGCATTACCTGTCGGCGGTCTCGCTGATGTACGAGGCCACGGGCGATGCGCGCATGAAGGAGCGCGCCGATTACATCGTCCGCGAGCTCGACGTCGTGCAGCGCAAGAACGGCGACGGTTACCTGGGGGCGCTCGAGGGACTGCGCGAGGCGTTTGCGCAGGTGTCCAAGGGAGAGATCCGCTCGGGTTCATTCGACTTGAACGGGCTCTGGTCGCCCTGGTACACGCTGCACAAGACGTACGCCGGATTGCGCGATGCGTATCGCCACACGGGGAACAAGCTGGCGCTGCAACTCGAGGTGAAGTACGCCGCGTGGGCCGAGGGCGTGCTCGCGCCGATGAGCGACGCGCAGGTGCAGAAGATGCTGCTCACCGAGCACGGCGGGATGAACGAGGTGCTCGCCGACCTCTATGCCGACACGGGCGACGCGCGCTGGCTGGCGTTGTCGCGGCGGTTCGAGCACCACGCCTTCACGCTCCCGCTCAAGCGGCACCAGGACAACCTCAGCGGCAAGCACGGCAACTGCCAGATCCCCAAGCTCATCGGCTCGGCGGCGCGGTACGGCTACACCGGTGACGCCGACGACATCGTGGCGGCGTCATTCTTCTGGGATCGCGTGGTGCGGCATCACAGCTACGCAAGCGGCGGGCACGGACTGGAGGAATACTTTGGGCCGCCGGACCAACTCGCCTTGCGCGTGGACGGGCGCGCCGCCGAGACATGCAATGTGTACAACATGATCAAGCTGACGCGACAGCTGTTTGCCTGGCGCCCCGATGCCGCGTACGCTGACTTCCAGGAGCGCGCGCTCTTCAATCACATTCTCGCCTCCATCGACCCCGAGGATGGGCGCACGTCGTACATGGTGCCGGTGGGGCGCGGCGTGCAGCAGGAGTATCAGGACATGCAGCGCGACTTCACCTGCTGCGTGGGAACGGGGATGGAGAGCCACGCCCTGCACGGCTACGGCGTCTGGTTCGAGTCTGACGACACCATCTGGGCAAACCTCTTCGTGCCGAGCACGGCGCAGTTCACGCTCGGCAAGGCGACGCTGGCGATGGATACCAGTTTTCCCGATGGCGACAGCGCGACGATTCGGGTGACCGTGCCGAAGGCGACGACGTTCACGCTGGCGGTGCGACTCCCGTATTGGGCGGGCGATGGCTTTGCGATTGCGGTGAACGGCAGCGCGCTCGCGCAGCCGGCGCAGGCGTCGCTGAGTGATCCCGTGGCGGGCGGACGCGCCGGCGGCGTGCACAACGAGAGTGACGCGCCGGCGAGCACCTACGTGTACATCACGCGCATGTGGGCAACCGGCGACACCGTGTCGGTGTCGATTCCCAAGTCGCTGACGCTCGAGCCGACGCCGGACAATCCGAACGTCACGGCCATCATGTGGGGGCCGCTGGCGCTGGCCGCCGATCTCGGGCCGCGCGACACCAAGCGCCGCGAGGACGATCCATCGGGACCGGTGCCACTGCTCGTCTTCGATACACGCGCGCCGAGCGAGTTCCTCGAACCCGCCGGACGGGCCGGCGACTTCAAGATGCGCTGGGCAACGCAGCTGCTCGAGCCGCGTCGACCGGGGCCGGCGCTGACCTTCCGGCCGTTCTATCGCACGCATCGGCGGACGTACAGCGTGTACGTGGACCTGGTGACTCCACAGGGCTACGAGACGCTGTGGGCCGCGCGCGAGAACGAGCGCCGGAACGCGGAACGCCGGGACTTCGTGACGGTGGGGCGCGTGGTGGTCGGCGACGCCGAGTCGGAGAAGGCGGCCAACTACACGAGCGAGCCCAAGGACCGGCCGGTCGGGCGCGGACGCAAACCGAACCGCGGTGGCAGCGGGTGGTTCTCGTACGACGTGAAGGTGGACGGCACGGTGCCGGTGTCGCTGGCGGTGACGTACTTCAACGAGCACGGCTTGCCGGCGCCGCAGGGGAAGTTCGCGATCATCGTGGAGGGGGCTGAAGTTGCTCGCTACGCGCCGAACGTGGTGAAGTCGGGGTTCTACGAAGCCGAGTATGCGGTGCCTACGGTACTGACGCTCGGCAAGAAGAGCGTGACCGTGCGGTTCGAGGCCGACTCAGGATCGCGGATTGTTCCGGTGTATGGGGTGCGACTTGTGCGGAGGTAGAGGACTTTTTCACCACGGAGGCACGGAGAACTGCCTGAGGGCCATGGAGAACTACTACAACTGGGGTAACGACATCGCGCCACGCAGAGTTTCGCGTGGCGCGCGCTGTTATTCAAAGAAGTTGTAGTCCCTCCGTGGCCCTCAGGTCGTTCTCCGTGCCTCCGTGGTGAAAACAGCTGCCACAATCACACAATCCCAGCCCGTGCCTTCGCCTGCGCGATGATCGCCGCCATGGTGGCGCGGTGCTGGGTGAAGGTGTCGTCCACGACCTGCAGTGTGGGGATGGCGTTGGGATTCAGGCCGAGCGTCTCGGTGTTGAACCTGGAGAAGCCCCACTCGTGCACACCGCTGCTGCCGCGGCCGGGGGCCGGCGCGCTGAGGTGCTGGTAGAAGCGCGCGTACTTGCGCCAGCGCGGGCCGCCGCCGGCGTGGAACATGGGAATGAACTCGTACAGCGCGTCGTACGGCATCTCGCCGACGCCCACGACCTTGGGGAAGCGCTCGCGCAGGTCACGCACCATGCGGCGCGTCCCTTCGTGCATGTCGCCGGTGGTGGAGTTCACGTGCCCGCCGACGATGTCCAGGAAGTAGGCGTCCACCTGGTACCGCTCGATCACCTCGGCGATGCGCGCGGTGAGATAGTTGCGCCAGCTGTCGGCGCCCAAGTTCATGTAGGTGAGCCAGGCGTCCTGGTGCCGGTCGTTGTTCCAGTCCACCCAGTTGATGTCGTACTGGTCGCCGTCAATCTTGTGCGTGGCGCTCGAGGCAATCTTCGGCCAGACCGGCTGCCTGCGATTGGCGGCATTGGTGCCGAACATCGGCATCATCTTGAAGCCCAGCGATCGTGCCTCGCTGATGAGCCGCTTGAAGCCCGCCTCGCCGCCCATGCGCTGCGGGACGACATAGTTGGGATAGTCCCAGTAGTAGCGGCCATCCCACGACGACAGGAAGACCAGCACGCGGTGCGGCGGAATCTGCGTCGCCATCCAGCGCAGGATCTCCAGCTGTCGCGCGTAGTCGTTGAAGATGAAGCCGGTGTAGTGCATCCCGTGCAGCGTCGTCACCATCGCCACGTCGCGCATCCACTGCGGCATGTCGGGGCGCGTCTCCCACGGCTGGAGGTTGAAGGCGCGCTCGATGTGCTGCATGTGCGGCGTCATGGCCTCTTCAAACGTGACGGCGCGCCCCATCTGCCAGCGCGGCACCACCACGCGCGCGTCGTTGCGCCAGGCGTCATGCTCGTAGATGCACTCGGTGCGGAAGCCGCGCTCGCCCGCCTGGAAGAAGTAGCGCTTGGGGCGCACGCGAT
This sequence comes from Gemmatimonadaceae bacterium, assembly GCA_036504815.1. Classification (NCBI taxonomy): domain Bacteria; kingdom Pseudomonadati; phylum Gemmatimonadota; class Gemmatimonadia; order Gemmatimonadales; family Gemmatimonadaceae; species Gemmatimonadaceae bacterium. Next base: position 451,720 of record DASXUN010000021.1, read on the forward strand.
TGTCGAGCGTCGTGAAATAGTGGAAGTCCGCGTCGCCCGCCTGCACGATGGCCACCGGGGTGTTCATGCTCTGCGGGGTCTGCCCGCCGTGCAGGTCGCCGGCGCCGAAAGTGTAGCCGCCGAGCACGTCGCCGTCGCGAGTGTCCTGCGGCGTGCCGCCGCCAAAGGAAACCTTGCCGCGCGGGACGTCGCGGATGACGGTGGTCACCGTCTTCACCGGGCGGTGCATCTCGGCGGTGACGTCCCACGTGATCGTCGAACCCTGACGCGCGAACTTCACGGTCACCGTGCCGGGCGCCTTCTCCTGTCCGCCGGCCCAGACCATCCCCGTGCAGGTCAGCTCGAGTGCGTCCTCATTGCCGCTGGTGCGCATGAGCGCGCGGTCCATGGCGTACGTGTTCTCGTCGGTGAAGACGAGAAAGCTGAAGCGATGCCCGCCAAAGACGACCGCGGGTTCCGGAAAGTCGAACGAGAACCGCATGAACGAGTCGCCGCGCGCCGGCGTGAAGACATCGGACGTGGAATAGAGTTCGATGATGTCGCCGGTGGCCAAGTGCTGGTGCAGGGGCGCGGGCACGGTGTGGTGCTCGGACACGGGGGAATTGCCTTGCGTGGCCGTGCCATCGTGCGGCACGAACGCGGCGGCGCCGGCGACCCCAACGGTCTTGATCCAGTCGCGGCGGGAGAAGGGGTTCGTCATGGCTAGGGCGGTTGCGCGCTCGCAGGAGCGCTAGAACTTCCACGCGGCGCCGAACCACGGCACGAGGACGGTCCCGCCGCCCGTGCCGAGGACGGTCACGAACCCCATGTCCCAGGAAATGCTTTCGCCGGTCGTGCGAAGCCCCGCCGAGACGAGCGGGTGGTCCTGCACGTTCGGGAAGATCCAGTTCTCGGTGACGAACGAGAAGCGGCGAGACAGTCGCCGCGTCGCGCCCACCATCGCCATCGGGTTGCGCGCGGCCTTTCCCTCGGCGAACCCGTATCCGCCGCCCAGGGTCAGGGCACCATCGAGACCGCCCCACGTCGCTGCGCCGTACGCGATACCGAAGGTGTTCACGCTCCCGGCGACGTCGCTGAACGGCGCGCCGCCGACAAACAGTCCGACCGCGGTGTTGAGGCGTTCGGACTGCGTGAGGCCGAGCTTGGCCGACAGCAAATAGACGTTGTTCTTGATGAAGTTGTCGCTGGGAATCAGCGTCATGGCGCCGCCGAGCGTGAACCGGTCGGTGACGCCGCCATAGCCATCCATGAAGAGCACCCAGTGGTTGGCAACATACCCCTCGCCCTTCTTCAGGGTGCGCGCAGTCGGGCCGAAGAACAGGCGCGTGGCGTTGGGGTCGTCGGGCCAGTACTCCCCGCCGTGGATGGACGTGGCCCGCACGAGCGTGACCGTGCGCACATTCGCGCCGCGCACGACGAACGTGCCGGCCATGGACTCGACGCGCGCCGAGTCGCCCCAGGACTGCGTGATGCGCCCGAGGACGGTGGAGCCGTCGCGCAGCTTGATGAGCTGGCGCGCGCTGGTGTCGGGGGCGACGGCGAGCACGGGGCCGCCGGCCTGGGCGTGCGCCGCGGCGGGGGCGAGGAGGGCGAGGAGGGCGCAGAGCGCGCCGGCGAGGAGAACGAGGCGAGAGGGCATGTGTTGAATACACGCCGCGTCGGCAATTGGGTCAATAGCACCCACCCGCCGGCCGCGACGCGCGCGACCGGCGGGTGTATTGGTAACTACTTGATACTAAATACTACTTCTTCGCGGCGGCCGCCTCGAGCTCCTGCGTGATGCGCGGCAGGCCGTACACCTTCTTGAGCGCCTCGGTGATGCCGGCGGTGTGCACGGCCACCGTGCGGGCCACGTCGTCGGTGAAGATGAAGCGGTTCGGCAGGCTCTCGATGTTGCCGTCGAAGACCAGGCCCACCACTTCCGCCCTGGCGTTGATCACCGGGCTGCCGGAGTTGCCGCCGATGATGTCGTGCGTGCTGGTGAAGTTGATGGGCGTCGTCATGTCCACCGCGGTGCGGGCGTTCACCCAGCGCGGCGCGAGCTGGAACGGCGGCTTGTTGTCGAACTCGGCGCTGCGGCCGTAGAGACCGTAGATGCTGGTCTTGTACGGGGCGATGGTGCCGTTGTACGGGAAGCCGGCGACCACGCCGTCGGTGATGCGCAGCGTGAAGGTGGCGTCCGGCGGCAGGCTCTCGCCGTAGGCGGCGTAGATGGCCTGGCCCACCAGCTCGACGTTCGCGCTGATGGTGGTGTTCAGCTTCATCGCGCGCATCGAGTGCCTGGTGGCCATCGGGTTCACCTGGCGGGCGAACACGATGAGCGGGTCGGTGCTGGCGGCCACGGCGGCGGCGCCGCCGTCGAGCAGCGCCTTGCGCGCCTCGACCTTGGTGAGCGTCGTGTTGTCGAGCAGGGCGGCGGCGGCTTCAGCCGGCGCCTTGCCGTTCAGCGCGAGCTTGACGAACGGGTCGTTCGGGCCCAGCGCCTTGAGCGCGCGCTCGAACTGCATGGCGAGGAGCTGCTTGTCCATCGCGACGTCCACCGGCATGCTGGCGCCAATCTGTCCCTTGGCGCGCGCGAGGCCCGGGCCGCGATAGGCCTGGAGGCGGAGCGAATCGGCCAGTTTCTCCTGCTCCGGAATGCGGACGATGCCGGCGGCGAGATTCAGCAGCGTCGAGCCCGCGAACCCCTGGAACTGCTGGGCGACGAAGAACGAGCCCAATTCCTTCTGCGCGGCGGCGATGTTGTCCCACGACTTGCCGTACTTGCCGGCGAGGTCGGGCTTGCCCAGGATGCGCGCGCGGAAATCCTTCTCGAACGCGGCCTTCTTGGCCATGATGTTCTTGTCGATCAGGCCGGCGTTGTAGCCCGTGACGGCCTTCTGCGAGTTCTCGAGGCCGAAGACGGTGTTCTCGTACATCCGCTTGTTGGCCTCGCTCTGCGCGACGAGCGCCTTGAAGAAGGCAATCTGCGCCTTGTAGTTGGCAAGCTGGAACGGATACTGGTAGTCGCGCAGGAATTCCATCTGCGCCATGGTCAGCAGGCGGCCGGTGCTTCCCGGGTTGCCGACGACGAACGTCAGCTCGCCTTCGCCCGCGCCCTTGGCGTTCCACTTGAGGTAGTGCGGCGCCTTGAACGGGGCGTTGTTCTCGTAGACGCGCAGCAGCGTGAGGTCGAGGTCGTAGCGCGGATACGTGAAGTTGTCCGGATCGCCGCCGAAGAACGACGTCCCTTCTTCCGGCGCCATCACGAGGCGGACGTCAATGTAGCGCTTGTAGCGATAGAGCGAGTACTTGCCGCCCTGGTAGAACGTGACGACCTGGCAGGTGAGGCCGCCCACCGAGCAGGCGGCCTGGATGTCGTTGATCGCCTTGTCGCGCTGCTCCACCTGCTCGGCGGTCTTCTTGGAGGTCACGGCCGCGCGCACCTTGGCGGTCACGTCCTCGGTGCCGACGAGCTGGTCGGCGTACATGCCGGGGCACTTCTTCTCGTCCTCGAGCTTGGCCGAGGTGAAGCCGGCCTCCTGGTAGCTCGTGTCCTTGGGCGAGACGGCGGTGATGCAGCCGCGGGCGCAGTGATGGTTGGTCATCACCAGGCCGTTGTCGCTCACGAACGACGCGGAGCAGCCGGGGATGCGGACGGCGGAGAGGCGCACATGCTCGAGCCATTCCTTGGTGGGCTCAAAGCCGTAGCGGCCCTTCCAGTAGTCCATCGGCGGCGCGTCGAAGGTCCACATGGTGCCGAATTCCTTGATCCAGCCGCCGGGGCCGGTCTGCACCAGGGCCGCGGCCGCCGCTGGCGCCTTGGCGGCCGGCTTGGCCTGCGCGCTCGCCAGCGCCGGAATCAGGAGCACCGCGATCAGGGCCGCGAGGAAGCGGATGCTGCGAAGAGATGAGATCATATGAAAGAGGGGGTGAAGAGGGCGGAGTGCGGGGGTGAAGGAACAGTCTCTTATGGTACCCGCAATTCCATGCCGTTCCTATGGCAGGGCACCCTGACAATGTGTAGGGCAATTCCCAGCTTGGAAATGGGGGCGGAATTCGTTGACGTTAGGGGAGCCGCAAACTCCCGTCTCCGGACTACCCCAATGACGCTCATTCGCTCGGCCACGATCGCGCTGGCTTTCGTCGCCCTGACCGCCACCGCGCAGGCACAGGGCAAGCAGTACGGCAAGCCGCTGACCCTCAAGGAGAAGACGCCCATCTCCAAGATCCTCCAGAATCCGCACGCCTATCACGGCCAGAAGGTCCAGGTGGAGGGGGCGATCATCGAGGTCTGCGAGGAGCGCGGCTGCTGGATCAAGATCGCCAGCGACAAGCCGTTGGAGTCGATCCGCTTCAAGGTGGATGATGGCGTGATCGTCTTCCCGCTCGACGCCAAGGGAAAGAAGGCGACCGTCGAGGGCGAAGTGCAGGTGAAGATGCTGACGGCGGCGCAGGCGCTGGCCCAGGCCAAGGAGATGGCCAAGGAGCGCGGCACCAAGGTGGATGAGTCGAAGTACACCAAGGACGTGATGGACGTCCAGATCAAGGGCGAAGGGGCGCGGATTCAGTAGGCGCCGCCGCGGCGCGTTGCGCTGGTCTGGGAAAGCGCCGATCTTCACACGCCATGAACCTGCGCCGCATCCACCACAACCTCACCTTCCGCGTCCTGCTCGCCGTCACCATCGGCGTGATTCTCGGGGTGGTGAATCCCGAGCTGGCGAAGGAGATGAAGCCGCTCGGCGACACCTTCGTGAAACTGGTCAAGATGATCATCGGGCCGATCATCTTCCTCACGATCGTCCTCGGCATCTCGAACATCGCCGACGTCAAGAAGATCGGCCGGGTGGGCGGCAAGGCGTTCATCTACTTCGAGGTGGTGACCACTTTTGCGCTCGCCATCGGGCTGATGGTGGTGAACTACACCAAGCCCGGCGCGGGGCTCGACGCGTCGCAGCTCGTGAGCGGCGATGTGAGCGCGTACGCCACGCAGGCCAAGCAGATGGGCTTCGTGGACTACCTGATGCACATCGTGCCGTCGAGCCCGGTGCAGGCGTTCGCGCAGGGCGAGATCCTGCAGATCGTCTTCTTCGCGGTGCTGTTCGGCATGGCGGTGGTAACGATGCCGGTGAGCGTGACGCCGCTCATGGACGTGCTCGAGAAGACGCTCGAGGTGATGTTCCGCATCGTCCAGCTGATCATGAAGGTCGCGCCGCTCGGCGCCTTCGGCGCGATGGCGTTCACGGTGGGCACGTTCGGGCTCAAGACGCTGATTCCGCTCGGGCGGCTGATGCTCGATGTCTACACGACGATGGCGCTGTTCATCTTCATTGTCCTGAACCTGATTGCGCGCTACTACAAGTTCAGCCTCCTCGCCTTCCTCAACTACATCCGCGAGGAGATCCTGCTGGTGCTGGGGACGAGCTCGTCGGAGGCGGCGCTGCCGCGGCTGATGCAGAAGCTCGAGCGCTACGGATGCGCGCGCCCGGTGGTGGGGCTCGTGGTGCCGACGGGGTATTCGTTCAACCTCGACGGGACGAGCATCTACCTGACGATGGCGACGATCTTCCTGGCGCAGGTCTACGGCAAGGACCTGCCGCTGTCGCAGCAGCTGGGGATCCTGCTCATCCTGATGATCACGTCCAAGGGGGCGGCCGGCGTGACGGGGAGCGGATTCATCGTGCTCGCAAGCACGCTGGCGAGCGTGAACGTGATTCCCATCGAGGGGATCGCGCTGCTGCTCGGCGTGGACCGCTTCATGAGCGAGGCGCGCGCCATCACCAACCTCATTGGCAACGGCGTGGCGACGCTGGTGATCTCGCGCAGCGAGAACGCCTTCGACGACCAGATGCGGGAGAGCGCGGTGATCGAGCTCCGCGAGGCGCGGCTGGCGGGGAAGGCGGACTAGCGATGAAGGGGGACGCGCGCGCTCTCGTTACGCGCGCCAGTGCCGCGCTCTGGCTGGCGACCACGCTGCTGCTCACGCTGCAGCCCGTGGGGCAGGGGACGTCCGTCAGGTTCTGGGGTTTCTTCACCGAGACGATGGCCGGCGTCGATTACGCGCAGAACGTCGTGCTGTTTCTTCCGCTCGGATGGATTGCCAGCCGCGGGCGCTGGCGCTGGTGGCACGCCGTGCTGGCCGGCCTGGTGGTGAGCGGGAGCATCGAGTTCATCCAGCAGTGGGTGCCGGGGCGGACGAGCCAGGCCACCGATATCGCGTTCAACATCGCAGGGACCGCGCTCGGCTGGTGGATGGCGACGCGCGCGACCCAACCGCGAGTGCGGCTGGCCATCGCCTTTTCGGTTCTCATCGGGTTCCTCGGCTTGCACCAGCTGAACACGATGTGGCCAGAGCCGGTGGAACTCGTCGGCGGCGCGGGCGTCTGGCAGACCGTGGACCGCATCTCGTGCCCCGCGGGGACGCGGGAGACGACGGCGTGCATCGTCGTGCCCAACACGGCGCAGAGCGGCAACAAGTATGTGCGCGTGGTCGGCGTCGGCGACCGGACCTACGCCCGCGTGCAGAGCAGCGCCCTCGGGCGGACGCTGACCGACCGTGACTGCGTGCTCCTGATGTTCGAGAACACCATTGGGACGCGTATGCGCCTACGGCCGCCGCTCGAAGCGGCGTGCGGCGTGGCCGACACGCTCAAGCAGGTCATACTGCTGCAGGTGGATCCCCGGCTCGAGCATGAAGTGCGCGGCGAGTGGACGCCAACGCGGGTGGGTGCGTGGATGTGGCCGGTCTGGCCGTTCCAGTCGTACCAGCCGCTGGTGCAGGTCGTGGCGGCGGCGCTCACGTTCGTGGTGCTTGTCTCGCTGATGATCGGCACCTCGCCGTGGGTGATACCGGCGGGGTACCTGGCGATGCTCGAAGTCGTCGCGCTGATTGCGGGTATGCGCACACCGGGGTGGTGGGAGATCGCGGCGTCGGCGCTCGGCTGGCTGATCGCCGCCGGAGCGGTGCGGCTTGACCGGTGGTGGCGCGCCGAACGCACCTTAAGCGCGACGGACGGAGGCACCTGATCATGCGCGGCAAGCCGGCCATCACGATTTCCGACGAGGCGCGCAAGCGGGCGAAGTAGCGGGTCAGCGCGTCGCGCCCGGCGACGACCGGACTACGACGGTACGCGCCCCGTCCAGCGCAGCACGGCGCACATGCAGCGATGGAACGGGTCCACCGGCTCGCAGTACATCATCGGGCAGCCGCCGACGATGGCCTGCAGCCCGAGCCGCTCCGCCTCGGCGACCGCTTCGGCCGAGACGCTGCCATCGCCGATGGAGCGATGGAACCAGACCGCGCGCACGCCGCGCGCCGCCCCCTCGCGCACGAGCGCCACGCCGGTGGCCGGGTGCGCCGCCATCATCAGCGCATCGACCTCGCCGGGAATGGATGCCAGGTCGGGGTAGCAGGTTGCCCCTTCCAGTGCGTTGGCGTTCGGATTGACCGGCACCACGTCATGCCCGCTGTCGCGCAGGCGGCGGAAGATGGCATTGGCGGGCTGGCGCGGATCGCGCGATACGCCGGCGACGGCGATGCGGCGGGCGCGGAGGAACTGATCTATGGATGTGGGGAGAGTTCGCATGGATTGATGGTGCGAACGCCAGGGAAGGGACGCCAGAGGCACTGGACGGTCCCCCGGGAACCCCGCCCCCCGCCCTTGCGTTCATTGCAAGTAATTGCTTGCTTTCAAGCAAGTGCTTACTTGCATTCAACGCGAGCCCCTATGACCGTTCCCACCCGCGACCACATCCTCGACGCCGCGGCGAAAGTCTTCGCCGAGCACGGCTTCCGCGGCGCGACCACCCGGCTCATCGCCGAGGCGGCCGACGTCAACGAGGTGACCCTCTTTCGCCTCTTCGGCTCCAAGGACGCCCTCCTTGGCGAAGCCATCCGCACCCGCGTCTATGAACGCGAGGTCTCCCAGCTGCCGGACGCCCCCGGCGACGCCCGTGCCGAACTGATTGCGTGGGCCTCGGTGGAGTACAGCAACATCCTCGCGCACCGCCCCTCCATCCGGCAGGGAATGACCGAGCTCATCGAACGTCCGGAACTGCGCCGCTGCATGGCGCAGGGACCGCTCGGCGGGTACACGCGCCTGCAACGGTACCTGACGGCGCTCGCACGCGACGGTCGCTGTGCCAAGGATGCGAATGCCATCAATGCCTCGGCCATGCTCCTCGGTGCGCTGTTCTCCGACGCGATGGGGCGCGACATGATGCCCGAGGCGCTGCCTCCGGCCAAGCAGGTGCCCGCCGCATACGTGGACCTGATGCTTGCCGCCATCGGCTATCACGCCGAGCAGACTGCCCCCCGTCGCCGCCCTTCGACCGCGCGCGCCAAGCGCAGCGCCTGACCCGGAGGGCCTTCATATGAACAGACCATCTCTCATGCGAATCATCTCGGGTACGACACGCGCCGCCCGTGGCGCCAGCCTGCTGCTCGCCCTCGCGCTCCCCGCGATGGCGCACGCCCAGGGTTCGGCCGCGCCGGCCCAGCTGTCGCTGGCCGACGCGCTGAAGCTGGCGGAACAGCGCAGCGAGGCGCTCAAGATCGCCGAGGCCGGACTGAAGCGCACGCAGGGTCAGCGCTATCAGGCGCGCGCGCAGTTCTATCCGCAGCTCAACGGCACCGCGGGCTACCAGCGCACGCTCGAGAGCCAGTTCCAGGCCATCAGCAGGAGCGCGGGGAGTTCGTCGAACGGGAGTTCGAACGGCGGCTCGAGCGGAAGCGGCTCGGATTCGAGCAGCAGCGGCGGCAGCGACCTGGCGAGTTCGCCGATCGCCAAGATCTTCGCCGCGCCCAGCACGGTGACGCTCGGCTTGCAGTTCAGCCAGAACCTCTTCACGGCCGGCAAGCTGACCGCGGCCAACAAGGGCGCTGACGCGGCCGAACGCGCCGCGCAGGCCGGCGTGGCGACCGCGCGCGCCCAACTGGTGATCGACGTCGCGCAGGCGTACTACAACGCGGTGGCCGCCGATCGCATGGCGGCGATTGCCGACAGCGCGCTAGCGCAGGCCGAGCGCGCGCTCAAGCAGACGGAACTGGCGCGCCAGGTGGGAACGAGCGCCGAGTTTGACCTGCTGCGCGCGCGCGTGACCCGCGACAACTCGCGGCCGATGGCGATCCAGGCGCGCGCCACCCGCGACATCGCGTACATGCACCTGCGGCAGATGCTGGGGCTCTCGCTGTCCGGACCGATGACGCTCACCAGTTCGGTGCGCGACGACCTGACCGCCGAACAGGCGATGGCGCAGACCGCCCGCACGGTGCTGACGGGACCGGTGGCGCTGCCGCGCGAGAACGCCAGCGCGGTGCCCGACACGAGCGTGGAGCACCGCGCCGCGGTGCGGCAGGCCGCCGACGCGCTCGAGGCGCAGCGCTACGCGTTGCGCGCCGCCAACTGGCAGCGCCTGCCGAGCATTCAGCTGAGCAGCAGCTACCAGCGCTTTGGCTATCCGCGCGATGGCACCTTCCTGCCGAACTCGTTCGCGCAGTTCTACCCGAACTGGACGGCGACGATGGGCTTCAGCTTCCCGATCTGGACGAGCGGGCGCCTGCTGGGCGAGAAGATGGTGGCGCAGGCCAACTACGCGGAGGCGCAGCAGCGCCTGCAGCAGGCGCGCGAGGCGGCGGAACTCGACGCCCGCGTGAGCATCAGCCAGTACGAACAGGCGCAGGCCGCGTACGCGGCGAGCGTCGGCACCGACGAACAGGCGGCCAAGGCATACGCCATCGCCGAGGTGCGCTATCAGGAGGGGATCAGCACGCAGTTGGAACTGGACCAGTCGCGCACGCAGCTGCAGCAGGCGCGCATCAATCGCGTGCTGGCGGCGCGCGACTTTGAACTGGCCCGCCTGCGCCTGGTGTTGCTCCGCGACCTGCCGCTGAGCGGTGCGCCGGCCGGCATGTCGTCCGCTTCCACGACGGGAGGAATGCGCTAATGACTCCCCTGCACCCTGCACCACACAGTGCCCGTGCCCTTGCACCCCACCGTGCCCGTGCCCTTTCACTCCCAATGACTCCGATGTCCATTCGCCATACGATCCTCCTCGTCTCGCTCGCGGCAACGGCCGCCTGCGGCCGCCAGTCCCAGCCGTCCGCCGGCGCGCCGACCGAAGTTCTCGTCGGTCCGGAAGCCATCGTGGTGACCGAGGTCTCGATGCTCGCCACCGGCCCGGCGCTGAGCGGCACGCTCGCCGCGGAACGCACCGCGGCGATTCGCGCCGAAGTGAACGGCCAGGTGCTGGCGATCCTGCACGAACCCGGCGACCGGGTAGCCGCCGGCGAGCCGCTGGCGCGCATCGATGATCGCGCCATCGCCGATGCGTGGCTCGGCGCGCGCAGCGGCGTGACGCAGGCCGAGCTTGCCGCGGATATCGCCAAGCGCGAACTCGAGCGCGCGACCAAGCTCAGCGCGGCGGGCGCGATCAGCGACCGTGATGCCGAGAACGCCCGCCGCGCCAGCCTGGCCGCGCAGGCGCAGTACGAGGACGCCAAGGCCCGCCTGTCGCAGGCGCAGAAACAGAAGGACGCAACGGTGGTGAAGGCGCCGTACGCCGGGCTCGTTGCCGAGCGCACGGTCAACGCCGGCGACATCGTGGCGCCGGGGACGCCGTTGTTCACGGTCATCGATCCGTCGACGATGCGGCTGGAGGCGAACATTCCGGCGAGTCAGCTGGGCGCGGTGCGCGTGGGCGCTCCGGTGACCTTCTCGGTCACCGGCTATCCCGATCGCCGATTCAAGGGAACGATCACGCATATCGCGCCGGCCGCCGATGCCACGACGCGGCAGGTGCGCGTGATCGCGCGCATTCCGAACGCGGGGGCCGGACTGGTGGCGGGGCTCTTTGCGGAAGGGCGCGTCAGCAGCACGGTGCATGAGGCGCTCACCGCGCCCATGAACGCGGTGGACCTGCGTGGCATTCGTCCGCTGGTGTCGCGCCTCAAGGGCGGCAAGGTGGAACGCGTGGAAGTGACGCTTGGCGCGCGCGACGACGCCACCGAGCGCGTGGAGATCAAGGCGGGCGTGGCCCGCGGCGACACGCTGCTGGTGGGCGCCGCGCTGGGCATCACCCCCGGCACGCCGCTCAAGGTGAGCGTGCCGACGGACCACCCCAAGCGCTAACGAGGCCCATCCGTGTTCATTTCTGATTTCGCCATCAAGCGCCCGATCGTCACCATCGTCTCGATGGTGGCACTGGTGGTATTCGGACTCTTCGCGCTCTGGCAGCTGGAGACCGACGAGTTCCCCGACATCGCCCAGCCGATCGTCAACGTGGCCATCGCGTATCCCGGCGCCGCGCCGGACGTGGTGGAGCGCGAGGTGCTCGATCGCGTGGAAGAGGCGGTCAGCGGCATCAGCGGCGTGGACCGCATCAGCGGCACGGCGCAGGACGGCTTTGCGAACATCACCGTCCAGTTCGTGTTCGAGAAGGACATCCAGCAGGCGTCGCAGGACATCCGCGACAAGATCTCCACGATCCGCAGCGAGCTGCCGGCGGAAATGAAGGAGCCGGTGCTCAGCCGGTTCGATCCGCAGGACCTGCCCATCGTGCAGCTCTCGCTCAACTCGACGGTGCTCACGTCCCCCGAGCTGACGCGCATCGCGGACCCGGGGATCACGCGTGAACTCCGCGGCATCAGCGGCGTCGCCGAGGCGTCGGTGGTGGGCGGGGTGCAGCGCGAACTGACGGTGGAGATCCGTCCCGACGCGATGAAGCAGGCGAACATCAGCATCGGGCAGCTGCTGGGCGCGCTGCAGCAGCAGAACCTCGCGGTGCCGGTGGGCGCGGTACGCGGCTCGCTCGAGGACCGATCCATCCGGCTCAAGGGCAAGCTCGAGACGCCGGATGACTTCATGAACCTCGTGGTCGCGCAGCGCGGCGGCCGCGCCATTCGGCTGGGTGAAGTGGCGACGGCACGCGACGGCACCGCCGAGGCCTCCACGGCGGCCATCTACAATGGCAAGGATGCCGTGGGTATCCTGGTGAAGAAGGCGAAGGGGTACAGCACCACCGAGGTGAGCACGCGCGTGCTCGCGGCGGTGGAGCGCATCAGGACGACGCTGCCGCCGGGCACGAGCATCGACATCGTGCAGAACAGCGGCGAGCGCGTGGAGCGCAGCGTCGCCAACGTGGAGGAGGCGCTCATCGAGGGCGCGGCCCTCACGGTGCTGGTCGTCTTCCTCTTCCTTAATTCGTGGCGCTCGACGGTGATCACCGGCCTGGCCCTGCCCGTCTCGGTGCTCGCCTCGTTCATCGCCGTCTGGGCGTTCGGCTTCACGCTCAACACGATGTCGCTGCTGGGCCTGTCGCTGGCCATCGGCATCCTGATTGACGATGCCATCGTGGTGCGCGAGAACATCGTACGCCACATCGAGATGGGGAAAGACCACTTCCGCGCGTCGCACGAGGGGACCAATGAAATCGGTCTCGCCGTGGCGGCAACGACGTTCTCGATTGTCGCGGTCTTCGTGCCGATCGGGTTCATGTACGGCATCGCCGGCCAGTGGTTCAAGCCGTTTGCGCTGACCATCGCCTGCGCCGTGCTGGTGTCGCTCTTCGTGTCGTTCTCGCTCGACCCGATGCTGAGCGCGTACTGGCCCGATCCGCAGACCGAGGCGCATGAGCGGCGGAACCCGATTGCCCGCACCCTGGAGAAGTTCAACCGCTGGTTCGACCGCCGGGCGGAGCAGTACACGAGAGTCATCGGCTGGGCGCTCGATCACCGACTGGGCATGGTGACCATCGCGACGGCGTCGTTCTTCGGCGCGCTCTGGCTGCAGGCGACGTTTGGCGGCTTTGGCTTCGCGCCGCAGTCCGACCGTTCGGAGCTGATCATGACCGTGCAGACGCCGCCGGGGTCGAATCTCGAATACACGAAGATGAAGACCGAGGAGGCGGCGCGCCTGGCGCGCAGCCACGGCGGCCTGGTGCGCTACACGTTCGCGACCATCGGGAGCGGGATGACGTCCATGGACGCCGGCTCGGCGGTCGGTGCCACCGACCAGGGCCAGGTCTACATCCGCATGACGCCCAAGGCGTCGCGCGACATTCATCAGGAACAGTTCGGCGAGATCCTGCGGCGCGAAGTGAAGGCCATCGGCGGCGCGAAGGTGGCGGTCTTCACCGGCGGCATGGGCGGGGCCCGCAAGCAGATCCAGATGGAGATCCGCGGCGACGAGGCCGGCGTGCTCGCCGCCGTGGCCGACACGGTGATGAAGCTGGTGAAGACCGTGCCGGGCGCGGTGGACGTGGACCTGAGCACCAAGGGACAGAAGCCCGAGCTCGAGGTGGAGTTGAACCGCGGACTCGCCGGGTCGCTCGGCGTCACTGTGGGACAGGTGGCCCAGGCGATGCGCCCGGCCTTCGCGGGCATCGATGCCGGCGACTGGGTGGATCCGTCGGGCGAGAATCGCAAGGTCCGCCTGCGCCTGTCACCGGAATCGCGGCGACGCGCGGCCGACATCGAACAGCTCCCGCTCTCGGTGGGCGAGCAGGGTCGGAGTGTCACGATGCCGCTCGGCCAGATCGCGACCGTCCGCCAGGGGCTCGGCCCCGCAGTGATCACGCACCTGAACCGCGACCACGTGGTCATCGTCCAGGCGAACGCCGAAGGGCGCAGCCTCGGCGAGGTCAACGGCGCCATCACCGAGGCGATGGCCGGCTACGTGCCGCCGCCGAGGGTGCGGTTCTCATCTGGCGGCGAGGTGAAGGACCAGCAGGAAGTGTTCGGCCGCGTGCTGGCGGCGCTGGGACTCGCCGTGATGCTGATGTACCTGATCCTCGTGATGCAGTTCGGCAGCTTCCTGGAGCCCATCGCAATCCTGATGTCGCTCCCGCTGTCGCTCATCGGCGTCGTGCTGGCGCTGCTGATCACCGGGGACACGCTGAACATCATGTCGATGATCGGGGTGATCCTGTTGATGGGCATCGTCGCGAAAAACGCGATCCTGCTCATCGACTTCGCCAAGTGGGGGCAGGAACAGGGGATGGACCGGCGCACGGCCATCATCGAGGCGGGGCGCGTGCGCCTGCGTCCGATCATGATGACGACGATGGCGTTGATCGCGGGCATGATTCCGGTGGCGCTCGGCCGCGGCGAAGGGGCCGATTTCCGCGCGCCGCTGGGACGCGCGATCATCGGCGGCGTGATCACGTCCACGTTCCTCACGCTGCTCGTGATCCCGACGATGTACGAGATCCTCGACGACATTCGGCGCAAGGTGGTCGGACTGTTCAACTTCCCGAAGCGGCCGCCGACGGACGAGTACATGGTGCCGGAGCAGTTGCGCAAACGCTAAGTAGGGTGCAAGAGCACGGGCACGGTGTGGTGCAAGGTGCGGGGGATAAGGATGGGCCGGGATTGCTCCCGGCCCTTCCGCGTTCCCTGCATTGCCGACTATCTGGTTGTTACGGTCGGTTACCACCCATTGGGCCCATGGGACCCATTGGGCCCATCGGACCACCGCGCTCGCCCAGTCCAGGGCCGCCCATCGGGCCACCGCCCTGGCGGCGATGCTCCGCGGCCCACGCCCTCTGTTCGGGCGTGAGAATGGCGGCGATCGCGGCGCGGAGCGCCTCGAAGTCGGTCTTCATGCTTTCCATGATCGCGCGACTCTTCTCCATGATTGCCCGCACTTCCTCGCGCGTCTTGCCCGCCTGAATGGCGGCACGGGCCTCCTCGCGGATGGCCTTGAGCTGGTCGAACTGCGTCTTGTGCGCGGCCGCGAAGGCATCGTGCAATGCCTTGATGGCCGCCCTCTGTGCATCCGTCAGCCTGAGCGCATCCGGCGGACCCTCGTTTTCGTACGCCGGGCCGCGCGGAACCAGCGTCGCCGAGTCCATCGTTGCCTGCGCGTCAAACTGGAGCAGGGCAGCTTCGCGGGCGGCGTTTGGGCCGGTGGCGGCGTTGTCGCATGCGCTGGCGAAAGCGGCGGCGGCAAAGAGGGCGGCAATCCTGAGCTTCATGTGCAAGGTTCTCCTGATGTCCCGGCCGATCCCCGGGGAAGATCGCAGGCTGTCGTCGGATGAGGGAATGCCCACGCCCCTCTGGGACGTTGGGATCCTCTGAATGTTAATGCGCCGTCAACTTCGGCGTCTCAGGACTGGCGATTTGCCCCGGGGTCGCGGTTTAGAGACTGCGAGGAAGACCGCCTATGCGACGGCAGCCCGGAGCAAGGTCCAGGCTCGCTCGAGGGTCGCGTCCGACGTGCGCAGGTTGCCGATGGCGACGCGCAGGACGTACTGGTCTCCGAGCTTGGTATGGGAGATAAAGACGTCGCCGCTCTCGTTCACCCGGGACATAATGGCCGCATTGTGCGCGGCGATCTCCGCCTCGTCGGTTTCACCCGCTGGGACGTGACGGAAGCAGACCGTTGAAAAAGGCACGGGGGCGCACACGGCCCAGCCGTCGCCGGCGGCCTTCACCGTCTCGGCGAAACGCTGCGCCAGCTGGCAGTGATAACGGATGCGGTCGGCGATCCCGTCGGCGCCAAAGGCGCGCACCACCATCCACAGCTTGAGCGCGCGGAAGCGGCGCCCGAGCTGGAGACCGTAGTCCATGTAGTTGAGCGCGTCGTCGCCTTCGGTGGTGGTGAGATACTCGGGGACGAGCGAGAAGGCGCGGCGGAGCACCTTGGGCTGGCGCGTGAAGAGCACCGAGCAGTCCATGGGGGTGAAGAGCCACTTGTGCGGGTTCACCACGAGCGAGTCGGCCTTCTCGAGTCCGGCGAAGAGCGGCCGCAGTTCGGGGACGGACATCGCCGAGCCGCCGTAGGCGCCGTCCACGTGCAGCCAGAGGCTCTCGCGCTGGCAGATGGTGGCGATGGCGTCGATGGGATCGACGCTGGTCATGCTCGTCGTGCCGGCCGTGGCGACGACGGCCATGGGGCGAAATCCCTGCGCGCGGTCGGCCTGAATGGCGCGAGCGAGCATCTCGGGGCGCAGGCGGAAGTCGGCGTCGCTCGCCACGTGCACGACATTCTCGAGACCGAGGCCAAGCGTCATCGCCGCCTTGTCCACCGACGAGTGCGCGTGCTCGCTGCAGTAGACGCGCAGGCGCGGGAGGTCTTGGCGCCCGGCCATCCCACGCTGACGAATGCCGAGCGCGGGGTCGCGTTCGCGCGCGGCGGCGAGGGCGTACATGGTGGAGATGGAGGCCGTGTCGGTGATCATCCCGAACCAGCCGTCGCCCATGCCGAAGAGCTGACGCAGCCAATCGGTGACCACCTGTTCGAGTTCGGTCGCGACCGGTGACGTGCGCCAGAGCATGCCATTGAGGTTCAGCGCCGCCGCGATCATCTCGCCGAGGATGCCCGGCACGGACGCCGTGTTGGCGAAATAGGCGAGGAACCCCGGATGGTTCCAGTGCGTGGCGCCGGGCATGATGACGCGGTCGATGTCGGCGAGGATGTCGTCGAGCGATTCCGCGGCCGCCGGCGGTGCCTTGGGAAGCTGCGCGCGAATGGCGCCGGGCTTCACGCTCGACAGCACCTCGTACTCCCCGACGTCGCGCAGGTAGGTGGCGATCCAGTCGGCGAGCCGATGGGCGTGGAGAGAGTATTGCTCGGGTGACAGATCCATGTTCAGAAAGACAACAGAGAGACAACAGAAAAACAACAGAAAAACAACAGAGAGACAACAGAGGAGAAATACTCCATTGCGGGCCGGCCTGCACGGCGATAGCCAACCCGACGAGAAGGGAGTATGTCTGTTGTATCTCTGTTGTCTGTCTGTTGTCTCTCTGTCGTCTCTCTCGACTCATGACTACTCGCGAGCTCCTAAATCTCGGCGTCACTCAGGGCATCATCACCGCCGAGCAGCGCGCCGCCCTGCAGACCTTGCTGGGAGCGGTGGAATCGACTGAGCGTCCGCAGGAAGCCGAGCGCTCGTTCAACGGTATCGCCATCGCGTACGCGATTGGCGCCATCGTGGTGCTCTTCGCCTTCGGCTGGTTCATGGTGGACCGCTGGAAGGTGCTCGGCGACGGGGGAGTGCTGGCGCTGTCGCTCGGGTATGCGGCGATCTTCCTGGTCGTGGCGCACGTAATGAAGCGGGAAGGGTTCAGCTTCGCCCGCGGCGTGTCGATGCTGCTGGCGGTGGGGATGGCGCCGATCGCCATGTATGCGCTGCTGCGCTTCATCGGCGTGTGGACACCGGAACTCGACGCCCTCTGCGTCAAGGAACACCATCCGTTCGCCGTCTGTCAGGGCCAGCCGCTCGCCATCGAGCTGGCGGCGGTCGGCGCGGCGCTGGTGGCCATGCGGTTCCTCGCCTTCTCGCCGTTCATGATTCCGGTCGCGGTGGTGAGCATCACGCTTCCGGAACGGTTGCTGCGGGAATGGGCGCCGGGACCGGGCATTGATGGCGCGGCGATGGGGTGGCGGTGGGTGATCATCGCCAGCCTGCTGGCGGCCGTCGCGTACACGGTGGACCGCCGCCGGCGCGACGAGGATTACGGCGCCTGGCTCTGGCTTCCCGTGGCCGTGGCCACCTGGTTCGGCTGCCTGATGCTCTTCCAGTTCGACTATGGTCTGCGCTGGTATCTCGCGCCGGTGTCGTTGCTCGTCATCACGGCATCGGTCATCCTGCGACGGCGCGTGCTGCTCATTGTCGGGCTGTTCGGCGTCTTCGGCTTCCTCGGATGGCTCGCCTTCGATGTCTTCAAGGTGACGACGGCGTTCCCCATCGTGCTGGCCATGATTGGCGTCTCGATCATCATCCTGACCGTCTGGGTGCAGAAGCGCTTCCCTGACCTGATCCGGCGCATGGCCGGAGATCCTTCGCAGGTACCGCGTTTCCCCGGCGGGGTGGCGGCACTGCTGGCGCCGGCCCTGCTGGGATTGCTGCTCGTGCAGGATGCGGCGCGGATGGACCGGGAGGAGGCGGCCGACCGGCGGAGTCAGCGGCACGCCATGGCGTCGCGTGACCGTGCGCGTCGCGACTCGATCGGCGCCGCGCGCGGTTTGCGGCGCGCGCCGACCGCGGCTCCCGCGCCGGCCGGCCCACCCCAGCCCGCGCCGACGAAACCGGCGCCGGGAGCGCCGCCGGCGAAGTAGCCCGGAGCCGGCGCGCCCCTCGAAACCGGCGGCTCGCGCGGCGCGTACCATTGGGTGACCCCCAAACCGGTCCACGCCCGGGAGTTCTCGCATGCTGCTGCACGTCCTGCCGTTCGTCGTCGTTGCCGCCCTGCAGGTCCAGGTGAAAGCCGGCGTGCAAAAGCGCCCGGTGGGCGATAGCACCAAGGCGCGCGCCGCGGCCGATACCACGAAGAAGAACGAGCGCGACGTCAGCTTTGGCATCCAGATTGGCGGCAGCGGCTCGGACGACGACGACGAGGATCACGCCACGCCGCGGCGGATTGCGGTCACCGACGACATGCGCCGGACGGCCTTCAAGGATGCGACCGCGCGCGACCTGCTCCTGCGCGCCCGCGCCGCGCGCCTGAAGCAGGACTCGCTCCTGGTCAGCTACGAAGCGCGCACCTACCAGCGCTTTTCGGTGGGGATGGGACTCCGCGCCTTCGGGCGCGAACGCGTGCTGATGCGCCACGAGGACATCAGCAACGTGCGCTGGCACCGCGCCCGCGGCGCGTGGGTGGAGGTGAAGGGCTCGCGCACCGCCCTCCCGGTCGCGCCCAAGGACGAGGTGGACGAGAACGTCGACATGGGGAGCGATCCGCCGATCCCCTACTTCCCGGGGCGCGAACAGCTCTGGATCGGCAGCGGGATGGCCAAGACCGAGGTGGACGAACGCGAGCTGGTGCATCCGATCGCCGAGGGATCCGAGGCGTACTACACGTACCAGACGGGCGACTCGGTGATCATGACGCTCCCCGACAACAGCAAACTCACGTTGCGCGAGATCAAGGTGGAGGCCCGCGTTCCCAAGTGGAACCTGTCGGTCGGCTCCTTCTGGTTCGACCAGGGATCGGCGCATCTCGTGCGCGCCGTGTATCGGCTGAGCGTACCCATCGACGTCTGGTCAATGGACGAGGCCAAGGAGGACATGAAGGACGTCCCGTTCTGGGTGAAGCCGATGATCTCGCCGCTCAAGGTGGGTGTGGACGCCATCAGCATCGAGTACGGGCTGTACAACGGGCGCTTCTGGATGCCCAAGCTGCAGGTGCTGGAAGCCGGCGCGCAGGTGAGCCTGATGCGCGTGCCGGTGCAGGTGGAGCAGCGGTTTCGCTACGCGTCCGTCAACGGCCTCGATTCGCTGCCGGCCTTTCCGCGTCCGGCGGTGCGTTATGCCGCCGTCCGCGACTCGCTGCGCAAGGCGGGCGTGGATTCCGTCACCCGCGACTCGCTGCTGCGCGACTTCCGCAAGCAGCGCGACGCAAGGGCCCAGGCGCTGCGCAAGCAGGAATGCGCGACCGGAAGCACCTATACACGCATGCGCACGCAGTACAACGGTGCGCTCCAGATGGCCGTGCAGATGCCGTGTGACAGCCTGAAACTCGCATCATCGCCCGAGTTCGTGGGGTCGCTGATGGGGGCGGGCGAGTCCGTCTTCGGCACGAACGACATCGAAGACCTCAAGAAGGCGCTCAGCTTCGACCTGCAGGCGGCGTGGATGCCGCAGAAGCCGGTCATCGTCTGGGGGTTGAGCCAGACGCGCTACAATCGCGTGGAGGGCTTCAGCACCGGCGCCCTCGCGAGCATGACATTGGGGCGCGGCTACACCGCGATGGCCGGCCTGCGCGGCTCGTGGGCCGACCGCCAGCTGAACGGCGACCTCGGCATGGAACGCTCGAATGGACGCTCCACCTTGAGAGGCACCCTCTTCCGCCGGCTGGCCGTGGCCAGCGACTTCGGTTCACCGCTCTCGTTTGGCGCCGGGCTGGCATCGCTGCTGTACGCCGGCGATGAGGGGTTCTACTACCGCGCGTGGGGCGCGGAACTGTCGGGCGCCACCCCGCGGTTCGGGCGGACCGAATGGCGCCTCTTCGCCGAGCAGCAGTGGAACGCGCCCATGACGACGCGCTTCACGCTCTTCCGCGGCGCGCAGGATGATCGCGTGCTGCCAAACGTGACCGCCGCCAAGGCGGTGGAATTCGGCGGCGCGGCGCGCGTGCAGAAAGGATGGGGGCTCGACCCGCGTCGCCTGCGCGTCAATGTGGATGGACGCGCCGAGGCCGCCGCCGGCGACTTCGACTACACGCGCGGATTGCTCGACCTGACCGTGTCGCACGGCACGCCGTTCGGAACCGAACTGGCAGTCACCGCGTCGGCCGGCAGCACGGGAGGCACCGCCCCGGCGCAACGCAACTTCCAGCTGGGTGGCCTGCAGACGGTGCGCGGCATCCGTCCCGGGACGATGAGCGGCAGCGCCTTCTGGATGGGACGCGCCGAGTTGGCCATGTCACGGCGAGTCGTCAAGCCGGTCCTCTTCGGCGATGTTGGCTGGGCGGGCGACCGGAAGAACTTCTCGTCGCCTGGTCGTCCGATGAGCGGAGTCGGCGTTGGTGCGTCCATCCTCGACGGGATGATCCGGTTCGACGTGGCACGCGGGCTGTATCCGCAAAAGGCGGTGCGGGTGGACCTGAGCGTGGAGGCTCGGTTCTGAACGCTGCAAGGCGCGTAACGGTTGCTAAATTCGCGACAGAGTGACAAATCTGGTCACTCTTAACGCGTCTAAATCGCCGTGACCGACCCCACCCACGCCACTGGAGACGCGGCTGCCCGCGCCGAGGTCCTGCTTTGGCAGGGGACCTACCGCATGGGCATCGCGGCGGCGCTGGCCGGTGGCGCGCTGCTACTGCGCTCGCTGGAAATTGTTTCTGCCGAGTCGTATGGGGCGCTCGCGTGGGGAACGGAGATTGCCGCGCTGGGGTTCGCATTTGCGACGGCGATCTATATCGCCATCACGGGTGTCATCCAGTGGCGCGCGCGGACGCGTCGGCAGGCGTCGCGGGCGCTCGTCCGCACCCAGTTGGCGACCGACGCCCTGGCGGTTCACGTGTGCGCCCTGCTCCTGACGCCGCCCGCGCAGTACGATCGCACCCTGATCATCTCGATGTTCCTCGTGCAGTTCAGCCAGCTCTCCTTCGGCTGGCGCACGACCCTGTTCATGCTCGGCAGCGTCGGCATCAGCTACGGGAGCATCGTCGCCGTGTCGAATGCGGCGGGGATGATTTCATCGCCGATCGAGGAGTTGTGGACGTTTGCGCTCTTCGGCGCCGGTTCGCTGGCGTACGCGTGGATGCTTGGGCATCAGGGCGTCCGCATGAAACGCCTCACGCACCTGTTCGACAAGGCACGGGACGGCGACTTCAGCGAACCATACGCGGACGGGCGCGACAAATTCCCCGACTACATCACGCAGATCGGGCGCGCGTACAATGAACTGCGCGGCCATCTCGAAACGATCATCCTCACCGATCCGCTGAGCGGCTGCTTCAACCGGCGCGGCTTCAAGCAGCTGAGCGACCGCGAAGTCTCGCGCGGCATTCGCGCCAAGTGGCGCGTGGCGGTGCTGGCGCTCGACGTCGACCACTTCAAGCGGATCAATGACGACTTCGGCCACCTGACGGGGGACGAGGCCATCAAGGAGATCGGTGCGCTCATTCGCGATACGGCACGCGCCGGCGACGTGGTGGCACGACTCGGCGGCGAGGAATTCAGCATCCTGGCGCCGGACACGGATGAAGCCGGCGCGATGCACCTGGCGGGGCGCATCAACGAAGCCTTCCGCACCCGCTACTTCCAGAGTGTTCGCGGGCAGATCACGATCACCATCAGCATCGGCGTCGCCTCGGACGCCGCCGCGGCGGTCGACGTGGTGCGCATCCTTACGGAACGGGCCGACGAGGCCCTCTACGTGGCCAAGCGCAACGGC
Organism: Gemmatimonadaceae bacterium; assembly: GCA_036504815.1. Lineage (NCBI taxonomy): Bacteria > Pseudomonadati > Gemmatimonadota > Gemmatimonadia > Gemmatimonadales > Gemmatimonadaceae > Gemmatimonadaceae bacterium. Next base: position 473,542 of record DASXUN010000021.1, read on the forward strand.
CGCGATCAGGCCGTGCTCTGGCAGACCGGGATGCGCGTCTTTGATTCGGCGACCGGTCGGAGTTCGGGAGAGCTCGGAATGCCGGATCGGAGGCTGTCACGGGAGATCGAAAGGCTGCCGTAAGGGCAGAGAGACAACAGAGAGACAACAGAGAGACAACAGAGAAACAACAGAGCGCGCCGGGGCCGGATGCCGTGGCGCGCTCTTTCTGTTGTCTCTCTGTTGTCTTTCTGTTGTCTCTCTGTTGTCTCTCTGTTGTCTCTCTTCTCAGATCCTCATCTGCCCCTCAGACACCAACACCGCCTCCCCGCCCACGCGCAGTGCGGTGATGGTGCCGTCGGCTTTGTCGGCTTCGATTTCGAGACGGCTGGGGCGACCCATCTCGACGCCCTGGTCGATGGTCCACGCCAGCGTGCCGCCGCGCACGCGTGACCGCGCCGCGAGGTAGCCGGCGAGGGTGACCGCCGCGGAGCCGGTGGCCGGATCCTCGGGGACGCTGATCCCCGGCGCGAACATGCGGGCGCGGTAGTGCCGCTCGCCCCCCTCCGGATCCGCCGCGTACACAAAGATCATCGGCGCCCAGGCGTTGGCGAGCGTCTCTTCCCAGCGCTCCACGTTCACGCGCGAGCGGCTCACTGCCTTGACGCTCGTGAGCGGGACGATCAGGAACGGTAGGCCGCACGAGACCGCCTGCGGCCGCTCCGAGGTGGCCATGATGTCGTCCGTGGACAGGCCGAGCATCTTCGCAAGGACGCCGCGCGAGGGGACCGGCGGCCCGATCTCGGGCATCTTCGCCGCCGACAACTGCGCCCACCCGCCGCCGGCATGCACCCCGCGGATCACCACCGGCACCGGACCGACGTTCTCCTCGAAGATGATGCGCGCCTCCCCGTCGCTGACCGGGATCTCCCCCGTCGCCGCCAGCACGATTGCGGTGCCGATCGTCGGGTGGCCGGCAAACGGCACCTCACCCCCGGGCGTGAAGATGCGCACGCGCCGGGTATGGCCCGCCTGCTCGGGGGGATACACGAAGGTCGTCTCGGAGTAGTTGAACTCGCGGGCGATGGGGAGGAGCAGCTCCTCCGGAATCCCCCGGGCGTCCGGGATGACGGCCAGCTGATTGCCGCCGAAGCGAACGCCCGTGAAGACGTCAGTCGTGATGAAGCGGATCGTGGACAACGTCGCCTACTCCTCGGCCATGAATGGATACTTGTAGTCCGTCGGCGGGACGAAGGTTTCCTTGATGGTGCGGGCGCTGACCCAGCGCATCAGGTTCATCTTCGAGCCGGCCTTGTCGTTGGTGCCGCTCCCGCGGGCGCCGCCAAACGGCTGCTGACCCACCACGGCGCCCGTCGGCTTGTCGTTCACGTAGAAATTGCCCGCGGCGTTGCGCAGCGCGGTGTGCGCCTCGAGAATCGCGCGGCGTTCGCGCGCGAAGACCGCGCCGGTGAGGGCGTAGGGCGAGGTCTGGTCGACGATCTGGAGCGTCTCCGCCCACTTGGCGTCGTCATACACGTAGACCGTCATTACCGGGCCAAAGATCTCCTCGCAGAGCAGGCGGTACGACGGATTGTCGGTCTGCACCAGCGTCGGCTCGATGAACCACCCCTTCTCGCCGTGCGCCTTGCCGCCGGCCAGCACCTTGGCATTCTTGTTCGCGTCCGTCAGGTACTCGCTGATGCTCGTGAACGCCTTCTTGTCGATGACGGCTCCCATGAAATTCCGGAAGTCGGCGACGTCGCCCATCTTGATGTCGGCGATCATCTCCTGCGCGTACGTCAGGACGTCCTTCCAGAGCGACTTCGGGATGTACGCCCGGCTGGCGGCCGAGCACTTCTGGCCCTGATACTCGAACGCGCCGCGGACGATCCCCACCGCCACCGCCTTGGCGTCGGCGCTTGGATGTGCGACGATGAAGTCCTTGCCGCCGGTCTCGCCCACGATGCGCGGATACGAGCGGTAACGGTTCATGTTCTTGCCGATCGTCTCCCACATCGAGTTGAAGACGCCGGTGGAGCCGGTGAAGTGCACGCCGGCGAGGCCTGGATCCGAAAGCGCCACGGCCGAGATGGCCGAGGCCTCGCCCGGCAGGAAGTTGATGACGCCCGGCGGCAGCCCGGCCTCGACGAACAGCTGGTACATGTACCAGGCCGAGAGCATGGCCGAACTGGCGGGCTTCCAGAGCACCGTGTTGCCCATCAGCGCCGGCGACGACGAGAGGTTGCCGCCGATGGCCGTGAAGTTGAACGGCGTCACGGCGTAGACGAAGCCCTCGAGGTGGCGGTAGTCGGTCTGGTTCCACATCCCCGGCGACGAGACGGGCTGCTCGGCGTAGAGTTCCTGCGCGAAATGGACGTTGTAACGAAGGAAATCCGTCATTTCGCAGGCGGCGTCGATTTCCGACTGGTAGACGGTCTTCGACTGGCCCAGCATGGTGGCGGCGTTGAGCGTGCTGCGCCAGGTGGTGGCCAGCAGTTCGGCCGCGCGCAGCATCACGGCGGCGCGGTCTTCCCAGCGCCACGACGCCCATTCCTTCTGCGCCTCGGCGGCCGCGGCGATGGCCGCGTGCACATGCTCGGGCTTGGCCCGGTGAAAGCGCCCGATGACCTGCTGGTGGTTATGCGGTGAGCGCACGTCCACGAGATCCCCGGTGCGGATCTCCTTGCCGCCGACGACCACCGGGATGTCGGCGCAGTCAGCCGACATGGCGGCGAGGCGGCGCTTCAGCTCAGCCTTTTCGGGAGAGCCGGGAGCGTATGACTTGACCGGTTCGTTGACCGGGGGCGGGACGCGGCGGAGGGCGTTGACCGGGGCGGCGGGAATGTTCATGGAACGTCGAGCCTCGAACGAGTGGGATAAGGGCTCTCCAAAGATAACCGTACGGCAACCCTCACGGCCGTGCGGCCCGCGCACGTCCCGGAGCGGTTCCCCCCTCGCGACTGTAAGGGCAACTGCCCAAATTGCCGCCATCCCCGACGACCGTGGCTTTGTGCGCGTACTAATTGCCGATGACGATCCGCTGATGCGGCTGCTGCACGAGGAAGTGCTGCGGGTATGCGGGCACGACCCCGTGCTGGCGAGCGACGGCCTCGAGGCGTGGACGCTTTTCCAGTCCGAGATCCCGGCGATGGTCATTCTGGACTGGCAGATGCCCGGGATGGACGGCCTCGAGGTCTGCCGCCGCATCCGGGCACACGAGGCGGGGGATACGACTTTCGTCCTCGTCGTCACGGTACGCGACGCCTCCGAGGACCTGACGGCGGTACTCGACGCCGGGGCGGACGACTATATGTCCAAGCCGGTGACCCCCGACAACCTGAAGGCCCGCCTGCGGATCGCCGGACGGCAGATCGAGGTGGCGCGGGCGCGAAAGGCGGCCGAGGAACAGCTGCGCCGGGCACGCTACCTGGCCGGCATCGGCGAGACGACGCTCGCCCTGCATCACGAGATCAACAACCCCCTCGCGGCACTCCTGACCCACACCTCCCTCATCGAGCACGGGCTGGTGGGCGAGGCGGAGATGAAGGAATCGATGCTCGTCATCGGCGAGCAGGCCCGGCGGATTGCCGACGTCGTGAAGCGGCTCAGCGCCGTCGAGCGCGAACGCCGGGCGGCGTCGGTGGAGTACCTGAACGAGGCGCGGATGCTCGATTTGCGGAGCGCCGCCGCCGTCAGCCTGCCGGGCAAGCCCAAGTGAGGCGACTGCTCGGATCGCATCCGAACGACGCGGGTGGCATTGCGATAGCGGCGCGACGCGCGGCCTCCGCCGGGATGACCACCCTGCAGCTGTTCACCGCGCCGCCCACGTACTATGGCGAACGCGCCGGGATGCGTGCGGAGAAGGCGGCGAAGTTCCACGCCGCGCTGGCCGAGGGAGGGATCAACCCCGGCGACGTGCTGGTGCACGCGGCGTATGTGCTGAACACCGCCTCTCCGGAGGAAGAGAAGGCAATGCGGGCCCGCGCCGGGCTCACCAAGGAACTCGAGCGCACGCAGGCCATCGGTGCGCTGGGATGCTGCTTTCACCCCGGCTCGGCCGGAACCGGCGACCCCGAACGGGCCGCCATTCAGGTGGGTGAGACCATCCGGCATGCCGTGGCGGCTGTACCGGGGACGGCGCGCGTGCTGGTGGAAAACACCGCGGGGGCGGGGAAGACGATGGGGCGCACCCCGGAAGAGATCGCCCTGATGCTGGCTCAGGTGCCGGCGGAACTGCGCCACCGCACCGGGTATGGACTGGATACCTGCCACCTGTTCGCCGCGGGGCATGACATTGCCACGAGCGCGGCGTCGCTGACCGCCGTGCTCGACCGGTTCGAGCAGGCAATTGGCGAGCCGCCCGCCTTCTTCCACCTGAATGACAGCCAGCACCCGTTCGGGTCGAACAAGGATCGCCATGCCCTGCTGGGGGAGGGGGCCATCGGCGCGGCGCCCTTCCAGTGGCTGCTGGCCGACCGGCGCGCGCTGACGGTGCCCTGCATCCTCGAGACGCCGCACGATTATGGCGAGGTGGAAGACGAGGACACCGGCGCCGATTCCGCCGACCTGCGCATGATGGCGCTCCTCCGCGCCTGGACCGGGACGCACACGCCGTAGCGACGTTTTCCCTCTGAAAAACGACCGTTCAACCAGCCGCGCCGGTGCCCATTTTGGCCGGGGGGAGCGCCCGTGTGCGCCGGGCCACGGGCGGTTTCCCTCTGGAAACGGATTGGGGGTCCCCGAAAATTCGGTCGTTTTCAGAGGGAAACGCTATTGCGCTCAGAGGGAAACAATTTACTTTCGAGACGTCGGGGCGCGTGTTCTACCGGGAGAGCGCCGACCGCGAACATCCTTTCCAGGAGAAATCCGAATGGCTGCCAAGAAGAAGGCTGCGAAGAAGCCGGCGAAGAAGGCCGCGAAGAAGGTCGCCAAGAAGCCGGCGAAGAAGAAGACCGCCCGCAAGCCGAACGCCGCGTTCATGAAGCCGGTTCAGCCGGATGCGATCCTTGCGCCGATCGTCGGCGACAAGCCGCAGCCCCGCACCGAGATCATGAAGAAAACCTGGGCGTACATCAAGAAGAACAGCCTCCAGGACAAGAAGAACAAGCGTCAGATCAACGCCGACGACAAGCTCAAGGCGCTGTTCGGTGGCAAGGCCGCCGTGACGATGTTCGAGATGACCAAGTACATCTTCAAGCACGCCAAGTAAGGCACGCTTGCCAGAGCGAGAGGGGCGCCCGCAGGGGCGCCCCTTTTTGTTAGATTGCGGGGTACTGAGCGCACCCGTTCCCTCGAGTCCAGCGATCGTGGCCAAGAAGAAGACCGACACGCCGAAGAGTGCCGTCGCCGCCGCCCGTGGCGGCAACCCCCCCATGGCCCGCCGCGCCTGGGAGAACTTCAAGTCCATCGCCGCCACGCTGGCGATCTTCCTGTTCATTCGCGCCTTCTTCGTCGAGGCGTACCGCATTCCATCGGGCTCGATGATCCCGACGCTGCTGGTCGGCGACTGGCTCTTCGTCAACAAGCTCGTCTACGGACCGAACGTCCCGTTCACCAGCGTGAACCTGCCGGGCTACTCCGATCCGAAGCGCGGGGACGTGGTGGTCTTCAAGTCGCCGTACCAGCCGGATGAGGCGGAGATCGGCAACGACCCGACGCCGACACTGGTGAAGCGCCTCGTCGGGATGCCGGGCGACACCATCTATATGCGTGCGGGCGTGCTGTACGTCGACGGTATCGCCCAGCGCCAGGGATATGGCGCCGAGCAGAACCCCAAGGGCGATCCCGACGAGACGCACCCGCTCTTCGACTGGCAGAAGAAGGTGGGGCTCAAGGCGTCGCGTTTCGGGGCGGCGCCGGACCAGCCCACGCACGACAACTGGGGGCCGCTCGTCGTGCCGCCCGGTCACTTCTTCATGATGGGTGACAATCGCTACTTCTCGAAGGACTCGCGCTACTGGGGCTTCGTTCCGCGCGACAACGTCCGCGGACGCCCGATCTTCATTTATTACACGTTCGTGCCGAGTTCCGAGTCGGATAAGGTCCTGTCGTTCATCACCGATATTCGGTGGGGACGGATAGGGCACATCATTCGATAGAGAAACAACAGAGAGACAACAGAGAAACAACAGAGAGACAACAGACAGGGAATGCGAGGCGGAGGGGGTGTTCCGCGCCTTTCCTGCATTGTGAGGCTCCATGAAGCGCGCGCTCTTCTTGCTGCTCGCCGCTGCGCCGCTGACGGCGCAGGCGCCTTCCGCCCTCCTGGACTCGGCGCGCACGCGCCTGGCCGTCCTCGACGGCACCGTGCCTCTGGCCGGTCTTGACAGCGCCGTCGAAGTGCGGCGCGACCGGTGGGGCGTCCCGCACATCTACGCGAAGACACAGCACGACCTCTTCTTCGCCCAGGGTTTCGTCGCCGCGCAGGACCGCCTGTGGCAGATGGAGATGTGGCGGCGCGCGGGCGAAGGACGGCTGGCCGAAGTGCTGGGACCCGCCTACGTCGAGCGTGACCGCATTGCGCGCGCCCTGCGCTACCGCGGCGACTGGAATGCGGAATACGCCAGCTATGCCCCCGACGGCCGGGTCATCATGGAAGCATTCGTGCAGGGGGTGAACGCTGCCATCGCCGACGCCCGGCAGCGGCGCGCACTCCCGATCGAGTTCACGATGCTCGGTATCGAGCCAATGCCGTGGACACCGGACGTTCCGCTGCAGCGCCTCGCCGCCTTCTCGATGACGCGCAACGCCAGCGCCGAGGCCACGCGTGCCCGGCGCCTGTCGCTGCTGGGGAAGGAGCTGACGCAGCAGCTCTGGCCGCTCGATCCGGCGCACGACCTCGACCCCGTGCCGGGCTTCGACTACGCCGGAATCGATGAGAAGGCGATCGCCGCGATGATCGAGACCGCCGGTCCGATCACCTACTCCGCCATTCAGGGCTCGAACAACTGGGTGGTGAGCGGCGCGAAGACGGCCACCGGCAAGCCGCTCCTCGCCAATGACCCGCACCGCGCCATCCAGAACCCGTCACTGCGCTACCTCACGCATCTCGTGGGGCCGGGGTGGGACGTCATAGGTTCGGGCGAACCGGGCCTGCCCGGCGTCGCCATCGGACACAATGACCGCATCGCATTTGGCATCACGATTGTCGGAATGGACCAGCAGGATCTCTATGTCGAAACGGTCGGGGCGTGCCCCAATGCGGGGGGACGATGCTACCTCAACAACGGACAATGGAAACCGCTGCGCCGCGAGGTGGACACGATCCACGTAAAGGGCGCCGCACCGCGCGTCATCGCCACCGAATACTCGGAGCACGGACCGATCGTCGGTGAGGACCCAAGCCGACAGCGGGCCTTCGCCCTCAAGTTCGTGGGGGCGGAGCCGGGAACGGCCGGGTATGCGGCATCGCTCTCGCTCGATCGCGCGAGTGATTGGTCGACGTTCAAGTCGGCGGCGGCGCGCTTCAAGCTGCCAACGGAGAACCTGGTCTATGCCGACGTGGACGGGAACATCGGATGGGTCGCTGCGGGGCTGATGCCATTGCGCCACTGGACGGGAACGCTGCCCGTCCCCGGCACGGGCGGTTTCGAATGGTCCGGCTTCCTGCCATTCGATTCACTGCCGATGGCGTACAATCCGCCAAGCGGCTTTATCGGCACGGCCAACGACAACATCCTGCCGCCCGGCTACCGTCACGCCCTCAACTACGAGTTCACCGCACCGTTCCGCGGCAATCGCCTGCGCGACGTGCTGGCGCATGAACGCCGCCTGACCGTCGAGCGGATGCAGGCCCTGCAGCACGATGACTACTCCCTGCCGGCGGCGGCGCTGGTGCCGCTGCTCGTGTCGGCCGCTGAGCGGATCGGAGTGCAAGACAAGCCGTCGGTGCAGCGGTTCGCGCGGTGGGATTACCGGATGTCGCGCGATGCCATTCAGGTGGTCTGGTTCCACGCCTGGGTGGATGCGCTTGGCGATCGGGTCTTTGCCCCGCGCGTACCGGCCGCGGCGCGCGCCGCCATCGGGTCGCGCTGGTCGTTGCCGGCGCTGATTGCCCTGCTGCGCTCCCCCGACGCGGCCTTCGGGGCAAGCCCGGCGTCGTCGCGCGATGCGTTGCTGCTCGCCGCGCTGGATGACGTCGAGCGTGTGGTGCTGAAGACCTACGGGGCGGACTCGACGGGCTGGCGGTGGGGGACGCTCCACACGGCGCGCTTCCCGCACCCGCTGGACAAGGCGTTCGACCTGCCCGCGGTATCACGCGCCGGCGACGCGAACACCGTCTACGCCTCCGGCGGAGCAGGAGACCGCCAGACGCACGGCGCGTCGTACCGGGAGATCATCGACGTGGCCGACTGGGATCGTTCGGTGGCGACGAGCGTGCCCGGACAGAGCGGGCAGCCGGGAAGTCCGCACTACGGCGACCTCCTGCCGCTGTGGGGCGCCGACCAGTACTTCTCGCTGGTCTACAGTCGGCGCGCGGTGGAGCAGGCCACCGAGCACGTGCTATGGCTCCGCCCGGGTTCGGGCGAGAAGAAGTAGCGCGTGGAGGTTGCGCCGCCTCGAGACCAAGGCGCACTCTTGGGGAAACCTTAACCGATGCGAACGATGCGAATGCTCCGTGTCGCCACACTCGCGGCCACCGGCCTGCTGGGCGCCTGCCACTTCTCAAGCGCACGCACGGCGCCAGCGCCCGCCGCTGATGTCGCCTTCCTGCACCCCTATGGGGCGCCGACGCGCCCCTTCTCGCCAGCCGTGCGGGTGGGAAACCTGATCTACCTTGCTGGGCAGATCGGCACCGACGCCTCGGCGAGCGGCGCGGTGGTGAGCGGCGGGATCGCTGTCGAGACGAAGCAGACCCTCGAGAATATCAAGGCGGTCCTCGCCGCGGTGGGGTCGTCCATGGACCGCGTGGTGAAATGCACGGTCTTCATGGCCGACATGAAGGAGTGGGACGCGATGAACGCGGTCTACCGCACCTATTTCACGGCGCCGAACTTCCCCGCGCGCTCGGCCTTTGGCGCCAATGGCCTCGCGCTCAATGCGCGCGTCGAGATCGAGTGCATCGCGGCCGCCAAGTGAACTCGGATCGAACCCAGCAGATGCCGGCCGGGATGCGGAGCCTCGTCACCAGTGTGCTGGCGTTGACGTTACTCACGCCGGCCGTGGTGCAGGCGCAGGCCGTCCGCCCCGGGCGGGTCGTCACCGATTCGCTCTGGTCGTACGCGCTCGGCGCCTACAAGAAACTGGTCGTCTACCTGCCGCCCTCGTATGACCGATCGTCGACCCGGTATCCCGTGGCGTACTACCTGCACGGCTGGAGTGGGAACGAGAGCAACTGGGTGAAGGCGGGCAAGATCGACGCTTCCATGGACACGCTGGTGGCACGGGGGATGCGTGAGATGCTCGTCGTCATGCCAGACGGCGACGACGCGTGGTGGATGACGTCGAACTCGCTGCCGGACCTGCCAGGGTGTGTGCGCACGCTCCCCAACTATGCCGGTGACGCGGCCAGCTACTGTGTTCCTTGGCCGCACTACGATGACTACGTGAACTACGACGTGGTGCGGTGGGTGGATGCCACCTTCCGCACGAAGGCGGACCGGGCGCACCGGGGTGTGGCGGGGCTGAGCATGGGCGGGTACGGGGCGCTCCTGCTGGCGCTCGAGTTTCCCGAGACGTTCGCGGCTGCAGCGTCGCACTCGGGCGTGCTCTGGCCGCTCGAGTGGGCGCCGGGGGGCGTGCTGAATCGGCCCGCCGGGACCGCCGACTCCACGTGGACCCGCATCTATGGCAACGCGGTCGGACAGAGCATGCGCGCCGTCTTCGGCAAGGACACCATTGCCTGGTACGCGAGAGACCCGGTGCATCTGGTCGACCGGGTGAGAACGCGTGGTGCGGCCGTGCCGGCGCTCAAGGCCGACATTGGCCTGGGCGATCCGTTCCTGGCAGGCAATCGGGCCTTCCGCGATGCACTGAAGGCCCGCGGCGTGCCGCTGGCCTATGACGAATTTCCCGGCGTGCACGACTGGAACTACTGGCGCGCCCACGCCCGCGAGAGCCTCCCCTGGCTCGCGGGCGTGATCGCCACACCATAATTATCCATCGTGACTGATTTCTTCCCCCGCAAGACGATCGCCTGGGAAGTCGTCGAGGATCCGACGGCGCTCCGGCGGTTCTCGAACTCCCTGCCGGAGATGGCGCTCGTCACGGGCGTGACGCTCCGTCTCTACCGCGCCTATGTGCTGTCGCACGGGTCGCCGGAGAGCGGGCTGTGGGTGGGGTCGACGCTCATCATCGGGGCCGTGCTGCTGCTGGTGATGCTCACGGTGCACCTGGCCAATCACACGGTTCGGCACTGGTGGTGGCGCGCGCCGACGTTCGCCGCGCTCGAGGCCGGAACCGAGATCATGATGTCGCTGGCGCTCACCGCGGTCGGGCTGGAGAAGATCGGGAGCCGGGTCGCGTCGCTGAGCGACTGGTTGCCGATCGCCGCGCAGGTCCTGGCGTGGCGCGTTCTGCTGATCATCCCGTTCACGGCGCTGCTGGCCGTGGTCGTGACGATCGTGCGGCGGCTCCTGCTGTCGGCGGAGCATCGCACCTCCACGGCGCAGCGCGTGTCGGAAGCCCAGCGTGCGGTCAGCGACGAACCGCCGGCCCCGCCGGCCTGAGATTCCATCTACGGGCAGGACCCCATGACACGTTTTATGCGCGTTGCCTTCGCCGCCGCCCTGCTCTGCGCCGCGGTGCCGCTGGCCGCCCAGCGTCCCGCGGCGCGACTTGCCGACCGCCGCCATCCCTTTGGCACGCTGCGCGAACAGGCCGCGCGCCAACAGAAGTGGCTCGAGGTCCGCATGCAGACGGTCCTTCCCGCGCTGATGCGCGCCAATGGCATCGACATGTGGATCGTCCCCATGCGCGAGTACGCCGAGGATCCCGTCTTTTCGTCACTGGTGTCGCCGACCACCTTTGCGGCGCGTCGTCGCACGATCTACGTGATGTTCGACGTCTGCTCGGCGAGCGGGCGCACCGACGTGGGCGACGGATCCTGCGTGGAGCGCATCGCGCTTGGTGGTTCATCGCAGGGCGGGGTGTGGAAGGCAACGCGCTCGACGGCGGCGGTGGAAGCGCCGGTGGGCGGCCAGCAGGCGGAGCTCTGGGGCGATGAGCAGTGGAAGCTGCTCAAGAAGGTGGTGGACGCGCGCAACCCGAAGGTGATCGGCATCGATTACTCGCGCACCTTCGCCTTCTCCGACGGACTGACGCACGGCGAGTATCTCGGGATGACCGAGGCACTGGGCGACCGCTGGACCGCGCGGCTCAAGCCGGCGGAGGAACTGCCGCTGCAGTTCATCGCCTCGCGCGTGGCCGATGAGGAGGCGTTTTACGGGGAGCTCACGCAGCTGGTGTGGGAGCTGGTGGGCGAGATGTACTCGTCCAAGGTCATCGTACCGGGCAAGACGAAGACCAGCGACCTCGTCTGGTGGTGGCGCCAGCGCGTGAACGATCTTGGGCTTGGGACCTGGTTCCAGCCCAGCATCGAAGTGCAGCGCACCGGGGCGACGGAGGAATCGTTGGGTGCAGATCCCGTAATCCAGCGCGGTGACGTGCTGCACTGCGATGTCGGGATCACGGCCCTGGGGCTGAACTCGGACACTCAGCACATGGCCTATGTGCTAAAGCCGGGCGAAACGGATGCGCCGGCGGGACTGCGGACGGCGCTGGCGAACGGCAACGCCCTGCAGGATATCGTGATGGCGGAAATTCGGCCGGGGCGCACCGGGAACGAGATCCTCAAGGCTGCGCGTTCACAAATGGCGGCACGCGGCATCACCGGGACCGTCTACTCGCACGCCATCGGCATGCACGGGCATGGCTCGGGGCCGCTGATCGGGCTGTGGGACTATCAGGAAGGCGTGCCCGGGCGTGGCGACGCCAAGGTGATCGCCAACATGTGGTACTCGATCGAACTGCAGGCCACAACGCCGGTCACGGAGTGGAAGGGGCAGGCGGTCCGCATGGCGCTCGAAGAGGACATGATGATCGGCACGGACGGAACGCCGCGTTGGGTGAAGGGGCAGCAGAAGAAGCTCTGGCTGGTGAGGTAGGCGATGAAGCGAGGCAAGAAAGAACTGATTGTCGTTGGCGATCGCGTCCTCATTCGGGTCGAGGACGGCGAAGAGCGCACCAAGGTTGGCCTGTACCTGCCGGCCACGGCGGTCGAAGGGCAGCAGGTGCAGGGCGGCACGATCGTGGCCACCGGTCCCGGCCAGCCGCTGCCGGTGGTCGAGGATCACCTGGATGAGCCGTGGCGCATCACGTCCGGTTCACAGACGCGGCATGTCCCGATGCAGGCGCAGGTGGGCGACTACGCGCTCTTCTTCCGGAAGGCGGCCGTGGAGATCACCTTCGACGAGGAGCGCTATCTCGTCGTGCCGCAGGCGGCGATCCTCACGCTAGCCCGTTAGCGACCGCGCACGGGGACTGCCGGAACGTCGCGCACACGCCAATTGTTCATATGGGGACGCGTGGCACCCTGCGGCGTCGCCGGCCGCCGTCCCCCGCAGCGAGAAGACCCCCCAACACGGAAGAACGTCCCATCATGTATCCGGAACCGATGGTCGCGCCGATGCGCGAAGAACTGACCTGCCTTGGCGTGAAGGAGTTGCGCACGTCGGCGGAAGTGGCCGAGGCCCTCGGCAACGCGAAGGGAACGGCCCTGGTGGTCGTGAACTCGGTCTGTGGTTGCTCGGCGCGCAACGCCCGTCCGGCGGTGGCGACGGCACTGCAGCACGAGGTGAAGCCGGACCAGCTCTTCACGGTGTTCGCCGGGCAGGACGTGGACGCGACGAAGGCGGCGCGTGCGTTCTTCACCGGTTATCCGCCCTCATCGCCGTCCATTGCCTTGCTCAAGGACGGCCGCATCGTGACGATGCTCGAGCGGCATCAGATCGAGGGCCGCACGGCGAGCGAGGTCGCGCAGGACCTCGTGCAGGCCTTCGACCGGCATTGCGCCGCCGCCGCGGCACGCTGAAAGATTTGGTGCAGAGACTCTGGCGCGAAATGACGAAGCGATTATAGCTTTTCTGTTACCAATGCGAACGTGGCATTGGTCTTCGCGGCGGCACGACCGTCCGCGGACAAGAGGACCGGCTTCCGGGAGCCGGTCCTTCTTGTTTAAGACAGACAACAGAGAAACAACAGACAGACAACAGAGAGACAACAGACAGACAACAGAGAGACAACAGACAGCGCGGAAATGGGTGTGCTCTGTTGTCTTTCTGTTGTTTCTCTGTTGTCTCTCTGTTGTTTCTCTTTATATTTCAAAGCACATGTCTCGCCCTGCCTCTCGCCCACCTTCCGTGCTGGCTGATCATGCCGCGGACCAACTCGCGTTCATTCGCGAGACGATGATGCGCGCGGGGACGTTCACGGCGGTGTCGGGCTCGGGCCTCATCGGCATTGGCCTCATCGGGGGCACGGCCGCCCTGCTCTCGCCAAGGATGGCCTCGGCGCAGGCGTGGCTGCTCCTCTGGCTCGCGGCGGCGGTGCTGGCGATTGCCGTGGCCGTGCCGTTCATCGCCCGCAAGGCCAGGCGGTCGGGCCAGTCGCTGCGTGCCGGGCCCGCGCGCACGTTCGCGCTGGCCTTCGCGCCGGCCCTGGTGGCGGGGGCCCTGCTGACCGCTGCGCTCGTGGCCGCCGGCGCGTGGCAGGTGATTCCCGGCATGTGGCTCGTCTGCTACGGAGCGGCGGTAGTCTCGGGGGGCGCCTTCTCCGTTCGTGTCGTCCCCGCGCTTGGCACGGTGCTGGTCGTTCTCGGCGCCATCACGCTCTTCACCCCGCCGGCCGTGCATGCCTGGATGCTCGGTGCTGGGTTCGGCGGGGCGCATCTGATCTTTGGCTACTTCGTCGCGAGGTACCACGGTGGCTAAGCCCACGTCTGCTGCCATCAAGCGCAGCGATCGCAAATCGTCGTCCGCGAGCCCGGCACTGGCACCCGTGCTCGGCGGCGAGCCCGTGCCGGCCGCGCTCGACAAGCTCATCCACGACCGGGTGCGTCTCGGCATCATCAGCGCGCTGGCCGTGAACGAACGCTTGAGCTTCACCGACCTGCGCGACCTGCTCGCGCTCACCGACGGCAACCTGAGCGTGCACGCGCGCAAGCTCGAGGAAGGCGGTTACCTGACCTGCCAGAAAGGCTTCGATGGCCGCGTGCCCAAGAGCGAGTATCGCCTCACCGCCGCCGGCAAGCGCGCCCTCGAGCGCTACCTGGGGCATATGGAAGCGCTGATCGAGGCGACGAGAGGACGGTAGGAGAGAGAAACAACAGAGAGAAAACAGACAGACAACAGAGAGACAACAGAGAAGAGGCATTGGCCTGGCGCGTTTGAACGCGCGCCGAGCCGATGCCTCATCGCCTTCTCACCTCTGTTGTCTCTCTGTTGTTTGTCTGTTGTTTCTCTGTTGCTTGTCTGCCCCTACGCCTTCCGTATCCACCTCGCCAGTTCCCTCATGCTCGGCCGCTTGCCATACATGAGCAAGCCGACCCGGTAGATGCGCGCCGAAAGCCAGACACAGAGTGCGCACGTCAGCGCCACGCCGGTAAGCGTGGCCGCCAGTTCGTACCATGGCACCTGGATGGCGCTCATGCGCATCGGCATGATGACCGGCGCCGAGAACGGCACCCAGCTCACAATCTCCGCGAGACGGCTCGTGGGATTCAGCATCACGGGCTGGGCGAAGATGATGCTGAAGACGAGCAGCATCACCACCGGTTGTGCCGCCTGGTTGGCGTCCTCCTGGCTCGAGCACATCGCCCCCACGGCGGCGAAGAGCGCGGCATACAGTCCGTACCCGAGTATGAAGAACAGGACGAGCGATACGATCAGGATGGGCGGCACCTGCGGCAGCGGAATGGCCGGTGCCGCCGGCATCCCGAGCTTGAGGAAGATCGGCTCGCGGAACTGATAGAGCGCCACCGCGCTTCCCAGCCAGATGGCCTGCTGCAGCAGGCCGACCGCCCCGACGCCGATCACCTTGCCGGCGAGCAGAATATCGGGCGACACGGATGACACGATCACCTCGGCCACCCGCGTGGTCTTCTCCTCCAGCACGCCGCGCAGGATGGCCTGCCCGTACAGGACGATCATCATGTACAGCAGGAAGGCGATGAGGAAGCCGAAGATCGCGCTGCCGATGCCGGAGCCGCCGCGTCCCTTGTCGGTGATGCGCTCGGCGTTCATCTGCACCTTGATGCGCGTGAGCACCTCGACGCGCCGCGGATCGAGTCCTTCCTTCTCGAGCCGCTGGCCGAGCAGGGCCGAGCGCAGGGCGTTCTGGAGCGACTCCATCTCGTTCAGCGACGACGCGTTCCGCCCGGCGTACGACGCCTTCTGTTCCTGGATGGTGAGGGAGTCGAGCACCAGGTAGCCGCGCCGGACCTTCGCCATCACGTCCTTCGTGGCCAGCGACTCGGCCGCCGCCACTTCATTGGGCGCGACGACCACGACCTGGGTGGAGGCGGCGTCGCCCATCGGGCCGCCATTCAGGCGGGTGGCCACCCGGTCGCCAAGTCCGGTGCCGGTGGCGTCGATGATGCGGATGTCGCTCACCTTCACGTCGCGCATGCCGCGCACCGACAGGTAGGCCGGCAGCACCATGATCACGCCGAAGAAGACCGGGCCGAAAATGGTGACGACGATGAACCACTTGTTCCGCACGCGTTCCAGGAACTCGCGCTTGATCACTGCCCAGAGCTTAGCCATGGCCGCTCATCCCCTCCTCCACGCCCGCCGCGCCCACGCGATCGAGGAAGATCTGGTGAAGCGACGGCTGGATCAGCTCGAAGCGCTGCACCTGCGCCCCGGCGCCAACGAGGCGCTGGAGGAGCCGCTGCGGATCGCCGCCCGTCGCCATCTCGAGTTCGAAATACCGATTGTTGTCATCCATCTTGGAGACGAGCCCCGTGTCGGCGAGCACCGCGGTCACCGCATCGGAGGGCGACCCGGCCAGCGAGAGCGCGACATTCAGCTTGTGGTGCTCCGACTTGACGCCCGAGACCGATCCGTCGAGCACCTTGTCGCCGCGCGCGATGATGCAGACGGAGTCGCAGAGCCGCTCGGCGTTGTCCATGAGGTGCGTGGAGAAGATCACGGTCTTCCCGCGATGCTTCAGTTCCACGACGGTGTCCTTGAGCGCCTGCGCGTTGATCGGGTCGAGCCCGCTGAACGGTTCGTCGAGGATCACGACGTCGGGATCGTGCAGGAGCGTGCCGATGAACTGGACCTTCTGCTGCATGCCGCGCGACAGTTCGTCGACCTTGGCGGCGCCCCAGTCCTTTTCCGGGGTGCGAAGGGAGAGGCGTTCCAGCCATTCGGAGATGCGATGGTCGGCCGTGCGGCCGTCCACGCCCTTGAGTTCCGCCAGGAACCGCAGGAGGCGGCGCACCTGCATCTTCTTGTACAGGCCGCGTTCTTCGGGGAGGTACCCGACGCGATCGAGCAGCCCCGCGGCGGTGTTGGGGAGGCCGAGCACGGTGATCGAACCCGAATCGGGCGCGATCACGTTGAGGATCATCCGGATCGTGGTCGTCTTGCCGGCGCCGTTCGGGCCAAGCAGTCCGTAGACGCTGCCGCGCGGGACATCGAGACTCAGGTCGCGAACCGCGACATGCTCGGCAAACTTCTTGGTGATCCCCCGGAGTTCGAGGGCAAGGTCAGCCATGGCTCATTGGATTGAGGTGTGACCGAATATAGAGAGGGGGACGAGAAGGGGTGCGGGAAGCCTTGAGACGGGCGCGCAATTGAGTGACACTACGGCTATGACGCGCTCGTGGATTCTTGCGTTGGCCTTCGTGGCCGCCTGCGGTCGCTCCGGCGACACCGGCACGGCCTCCAAGACGCTGGTGGCCTTCAACGCCGGCTCGCTCGCACGTCCGCTGCGTGCGGCGCTCGATTCGTTCGCCGTGCGGGAAGGCGTGACCGCGCTGCAAGAGAGCGCCGGGTCGCTCGAAACCGCAAGGAAACTTACCGAACTCGGCAAGATTCCCGATGTCGTCGCGCTCGCCGACGAGGATGTCTTTCCGCAGTTGTTGATGCCGAGTGCCCTGACGTGGTACGTGCGATTCGCGCACAACCGGATGGTGCTGGCCTACACCCCCCGGTCGCGCGGGGCCGATTCCATTACGGGAGACAACTGGTGGCGGGTGCTGCTGCGCGACGGCGTTGAAACGGGACGCAGCGACCCGCAACTCGACCCCAACGGCTATCGCACCCTCCTGGTGCTTCAGCTCGCCGAGCGCCATTACGCGCAGCCTGGACTTGCCGGGCGGTTGCTGCAGGCGATGCCGGCGCGCAATGTGCGCCCCAAGGAGGCCGATCTCGTTGGCCTGCTCCAGGCGGGCGAGTTCGACTACATCTGGTCGTACGAATCGATGGCGCGGAGCCTCGGACTCAACTTCGTCCGGCTCCCGGAGGCGATTGACCTGTCCGCGCCGGCTGATTCGGCTTCGTATGCGACCGCGCACGTGCGCGTGCGCGGCAGGGGGGCCGACTCGGTGGAGTTCCGCGGGCGACCGATCGTGTACGCGCTCTCGGTGCCGCTTGCCGCCCCGCATCGAGAGATCGCGGAGCGCTTTGTCCGGTACCTCCTGTCGGCGGACGGGCAACGCGTGCTGCGCCAGCAGGGGCTCGATGTGCTGGCACAGCCATCCATCGTCGGCACGGGCGCCCCGGCGGGGATCGTGAAGTGACGCCAATGGCTGGCACCGCGCCGACGCGGGGCGCCCAACGCCTCATCGCGGTGATGGCGGCGCTCGCCAGTTCGCTCCTGCTGCTCTTTCTGGCGGTGCCCATCGGCAAGCTGATCGGCGCCGGCGGTGCCGCCGGGGTGCGACAGCTGGCCGTTGACGCCGAGCTGCGCGGCGCCCTTTCGCTCACCGCGATGACCGCGACCGCGGCGACGCTGCTCGGTGTGCTCGGCGGCACGCCGCTCGCCTACTTGCTCGCGCGGCGCGAATTCCGCGGGCGTGCCGTGCTCTCCGCGGTCCTCGACCTGCCGCTGCTCATCCCGCATCCGGTGGCCGGCATCGCGCTCCTCCTCCTGCTTGGGCGCGAATCAGTGGTCGGCGGTGCGATGATCACGGCCGGATTGCGCGTCGTCGGCACCCCTCTCGGCATTGTCGCCGCAATGCTCTTCGTCGCGGCGCCGCTTTTCATTAGTGGTGCGCGCGAAGCGTTCGCGAAGGTGGACCCCCGATACGAAGCCGTGGCGCGAACGCTCGGCGATACCCCGCAACGGGCCTTCCTGCGCATCACGCTCCCCCTGTCCCGCCGCGGCCTGGTGGCATCGGCCGTGGTGATGTGGGCGCGCGCGGTCAGCGAATTTGGCGCCATCGTCGTCCTGACGTACAACCCGAAGGTGGCGAGCGTCCTGAGTTACGACCGCTTCACCAGCTTTGGCCTGAACGAAGCGCTGCCGGTGGCGGCCGTGCTCGCACTGCTCGCGCTGATTCCGCTGACGGCGCTCCGCACCCTGCGTGGCGCGGACGATGGAGCGGCGCCATGATCGAATGCCGCGCGCTGAGTGCGCGTCACGGGACGTTTCGGCTTGCGGACGTCTCCTTTGCCGTCCCGGCGGGACAGTACGGCGTCGTCATCGGGCCGGCCGGCTCGGGCAAGACGACGCTGCTCGAAACGATCGCCGGCGTGGTGCCCGCGACCTCGGGATCGCTCCTGCTGCACGGCGTTGATTGCACCATGACCGCCCCCGAGGCGCGGGGCGTGGGGCTGGTGTATCAGCACGCGTACCTCTTTCCGCACCTGAGCGTGGCGGCCAACATCGCGTACGGCGCGGCGTCGCCGGAACTCGCCGAGCAGGTGGCGCGTCGCTTTGGGGCCGATGCACTCACGGGCCGCCCCGTGCGTGCGCTCTCCGGGGGCGAACGGCAGCTCGTCGCGCTGGCGCGCGCCTTCGCGCGGCGGCCCGCGGTGGTGCTGCTCGATGAACCCTTCAGTTCGCTCGATCCGCGTCGCCGCACGCTCGTGCGCCGCGAAGTGCGCGCGCTGCACCGCGAGTGGGGCGTGACCACCCTGCAGGTGACGCACGATTTCACCGAGGCCGGCCTGCTCGGCGACGTGGCGATCCTGCTCGACAGCGGTCGCGCCCTGCAGTCGGGTTCGCCCGACGACGTGTTCCGCCGCCCCGCCTCGCCGTACATCGCCGAGTTCCTGGGCGCCGAGAATGTGCTGGCCGGCACGGCCCGGATGCTCGCGGAAGAAGCACCCGACTGGCTCGACGGCGAACCGTCACGGCTCGCGCACGGCAACCATGCCATCGAGTTCACGACGGGCGCCCTGACGCTCTACACCGTCGGCGATTTCCCGCTCAGTGCCGGTTATGCGGTGATTCGCGCCGAAGAGATCGTGTTGTCGCTCGAACCGCCCTCCGGTTCGGCGCGGAACCGTTTCCGTGGATCGATTGTCGAAGTCGCCACCCTCGGCGCACTCACGCGGGTGACCGTGGAGGTGGACGGCGTTCCGCTCGTGGCCTCGCTGACGACGCGGTCGGCCAAGGAACTGGCGCTGCGGCCGGGCGTGGTGGTGACGGCCTCGTTCAAGGCGATGGCCGTGCACCTCTGCTGACCGTCCGCCTAGCGCATCGCTCCCATCAGCCGTCCCCAGAGTCGAACGAGTATCCGCCGCGGCAGCGCACGCGCCATGAGCGCCATTACGTGCGTGCGTCCGCCCACGAAGAGCGTGGTGGAACGACCGTGGTTGATGGCGGCCAGGATGTGCGCGGCAACCTGGGGCGCCGACATCAGGCGCTCGCCTTCCACCCGCTTCACGCCACTCGACGCCTGGAAGCCGGTGTCCGTCCCCCCGGGGCAGACGGTGATCACGCGGACCGCCGTCGTCGCGAGCTCCTCGGCCAGCGCTTCGCTGTAGCTCAGGACAAAAGCCTTGGACGCAGCGTACGCGGCCATCCAGGGCAGTGGCTGCAATGCGGCAGATGATGCCACGTTGACGAGCATGCCGCCCGATGGCTGGGCCGCCATGCGTCGCACGGCGCGTGTGGAGGCATCGGCCAAGGCGAGTGTATTGACGGCCAGCAGCCGCGCCTGTGCGTCATTCGGGATCTCCTGCGCCGCGCCCCGCACGCCAATTCCGGCGCAGTTCACCACACCCGCCAATGAACCGGCGGCGATGGCGCCGAAATAGACCTCCCGCCCGTTCTCGGTCGCGAGGTCGGCAACGATCGGTGCAATCCCTGGGCACTCCTCACGCAGCGCCTCAAGGCCGCTGGCATCGCGGTCCAGCGCGACTACGGTATGTCCGGCGGCATGTAGCTGCACCGCCAACGCCCGGCCGATGCCGCTGGCCGCACCGGTGACAATCCAGCGTGCGCCGGCGGGGGCAGTCATGCGGGCCAGCTCGACGAGGCCCCGGCGGCGCGACACCGCCGGTGTGAAGCCAAGCGCGCTGAGGCGCGCACTACTCGCCAGCAGGACATCGGAACTGAGGCACTGCACCGACAGCGGAAACCAGCGGCGCGCCCGTCGGGCCAGCGCCACGACGAGACCGGGAACCTTGATGGTGCCCGCCATCCGTCCCGTGATCTCGCCGAGTTCGCGAAAGAGCGTGCCGAGCGCGACCGGCTCGTTGTCCGTCGCAAAGAACGTCTGCGCCTGCGCCGACTCATGCACACCGGCCACGAGCAAGGCGTCGCAGAGGTCGTCCACATGAATGACGCTGACGCGTCCCGGGAAGGCGACGCGAGTGGCGAGCTTCCCGGCGCGCACCATCTCGAGAAAGACGCGCAGGTGGCTGTCAGCGCGCATGCGCGGGCCGTACACCCAGGTCGGGCGCACGATTGCAAACGGCATTCCCGATGCGGCCACCAGCCGCTCGCCCTCCAGCTTGCTCGCCCCGTAGCGCGTGAGCGGATGCGGCGTCGCCTCCTCGCCGAGCGGTTCGGAGCACGAATCGTCGGGCGTGCGATCCACGGCCCCGATCGAACTGGCGTAAACGATGCGTTGCGGGGCACAGTCGCGGAGCGCTTCGAGCAGCCGTGCCGTGGACTGGACGTTCTGTCGTGCGGCGGCGTCGCCGCCGCCGACCGAGGCATTCGCCGCGAGATGAAAGACGAGCGCCCCGCGCCCGCACGCGGCGGCAATGGCGTCCATCGGTGCGGTCGCGAGGTCAAGCGCGTACCATTGCACGCGGCCGCGGAGCGTTGCGGGGGCGTTCTCCGGGTGACGCGCGATCGCCATCAGCTGCACGGGCTCGCCGTGCAGGCCTTGCTCCGCGAGGCGTTCCAGCAAGCGGCTGCCGATGAAGCCGGTGCCTCCGGTGATCACGATGCGCTTCATGACGCGATTCCGTGCATCTCGACACAGGCCGGTTTTGACGATGCAGCGCCGCACCAGGAAGCCGTCAGGGCGACGGGCAGGAGCAGCGGGGCGAGCGTGGTGGCGACTCGCGTCCACGTGGGATGTGGTCCGGCGTCGGCCGCATTGCCCTTCTTGGCCCGATTGTAGAAGTAGTTGTGGCTGCCGGTCAGGAGATTGAGCAAGGTCTGGTACCAGCCGAAGATCTCATACTCGGCGTTCCACCAGTACGGAACGACCGCGCTGAACCCCGCCCGCTGCATCTGCCCTTCGAGCCCCTCGGGACTGAAGTGCGAGAGGTGCCGGGGAATGTCGGCGTAACACCAGCGCGTCGCACTGACATCCGCCTGCAGGGAGTCGAGGTTGGGGACGCTGACGTAGAGCACGCCGCCCGGACGCAACAGCCGTCGCGCCAAGGCCAGCGTGGCGGGTGGATGCGGCACGTGCTCGAGGGCGTGCCACATCGTGATGGCATCCAACGTGCCATCCGCGAGACCCGACGCGCGGACGGCCTGCTCATCGAATGGCGCCGCGACAAATCGCACGCCGGCGCCGGCATACGGCGCATTTGCCGCGTTCGGCTCGAAGACCGTGACATCGCATCCGGTTGCAGCCAGCGCGTTGGCAAAGGCACAGGCTCCGCCGCCGACATCGGCCACCCGCGGCCGATCAACGGACGGCAGCAGCGGGCGAACGCGCGCCACCCGCTGACGAATGAAACGCCGCAGCAGCGCCCGCTGCATCCCGGTCATCGAATCGCGCTGCACGTCCGTGGTGATGACCCGCGCCGACTCCTCCGGGACGGGAACGGTGCGGGCATTCGCACAGGCCGTGCAGAGCACGGCCTGGTAATCGCCCAGGGCCCGCACGTCGGCGCTCGTGCGCAGCGGCAGGACGAGTTGGTGCTCGAACCCCGCGCCGCAGAATGTGCAGCGCGTGGGCGCGGCCGGAACCGTCCCGCGGGACCGCCAGACCTCGAGATTATGCCCGGCGCGCGAGCAAAGCGCGGCGGCGTGCCCGACGTGCGTCACCTGCCGGGCCAGCCAGCGCCCGACTCCGACGCGCGCGCGCGCGGTGCGCTCCACGGCCATCGTCAGCGCGCCACCGGCGAGCACCGCGAGGCTGTCCGCGGCACGTCGAGCACGACGTAGCTCTTGTCGCGATACACCAGCACGCCTCCCGTGGGAAAGGCCGCCTCTGCGGGCAGGATGTAGTAATCGACACGGTCGCCGGCCAGTTGCGCCAGCCGGCGGCACGTGGGACGCAGGTACGGCCGCGGGTCGAACTTGTGCGGCGCGCGCACGAGGACGCCGAGCGTGGCGAGCCGGTTCACGGCCTCACGCACATTGCTGCGCACATACATCATCTGGTTGATGTCGTGCACCGTCACATACGCGCCGCGATGCGTGGCGAGGCGGAACCGCACCCACGCCTGGTCCACGGGCGGGATGGCGAAGAGGCTGGCCGGCCGTGAGGCGCGCAACGCCCATTCCATCACCCCCGTTTCCCTGGCGGCTGGCCGCGACAGGTGCAATAGCGTGCTGATGCGACTCGGGGAATCGGGCAGCCATCCCCGGCCCATCGGTTTCGCGAGGACAATGGACAAAACGGGCAACGCCACGGCCAGCGACCACGCGGCCCAGCGCGGCACCGCGGCGCGTGGCTCGCCGCTGACCGACGGCGTGATGACGAGCAACGCGGCCGCCGCGAGGCCGACGGCGAACCCTACCCACCGGAGTGGCATGGTGGCTTCGGTCAGCGCATCGAGCGAGGGTGCCTGCCGCGCGAGGAAGACGAGCAGCAACAGGATGCCGGTCGTCCAGGCGGCGAGTCCGACGGCGGCCAGCCGGCGATCGGGGGACGGGCGCAGCACGATGCCGAGCACAATGGCCAGCGCCGCCTCCGCCACGATGCGGTCCGGGTGGGCCACCGCAAGCGCGGCTGCACAGGGCGTCAGGAACGCGTAGCGTCCCGCATAGCGGCGGCGCGTCACCGCGAGCAGCGCGAGGCCAACGATGAGTGGCTTCGCCAGCAGCGAGGCGCGGATGAGATACAGCGGGAGGAGGGCAGGGACTGGCGTGAAGTTCATGACGACAATCCACCCGGCCGCCAGCGCCGTCAGTACCAGGGCGGCGCGTCCCGCCCGCCGTGCGCGCGGCCCCAGCGCGGCCCCGGCCAGCGCGACAGCGAGCGCGAGGGCGTACCACGGATAGCCGTCGGCATGATCGCGAAAGAACGTGTGATACCCGTAGGTGAGATGCACCTCCCACGTCTGGGCTCCGGCATCGGCACCCGGCGCCGGCAGATGGCCCAGCAGGTAGGCCACGTTCGGGGCCGCGACCAACGCGGCCGGAAGCCACGCGGTGCGCAGCGCCCGCATCGTCCACCAGTCGGTGGAGATACTGAGCGCGGCGATGCCGGCGCACAGTCCGATGGACGGATGGATGTCAAACGCGATGGCCGCGTACAGCAGCGCAAGATGCGGTCGATCCTCGAGCGCTGCCGTGAGCGCCAGCAGCCCCACCGGCACGGCCACCGACGCGGTGATGAACGACAGCATCGGTTGCGCCGACCAGTGCAGCGTGCCCCGATAGACCGGCGTTGCGGCGATGGCCAGCACGAGCAGCACGCGCTCGCGGTCGGACAGCTCCATGGCGCCCGCGAGTCGCCAGACAACCAGGAAGAAGGCTACGAGCGACAGCGCGAGCAGCACGTACCACGCCACATCGACGTTCACGTCCATCGTCCAGAGCACACTGGCCAGCTTGTAGAGATGAAACGGCCCTTGCATGCTCCCCTGCACCAGGAGATCCGTCTTCGGGTAGGTGCCGGGAAAGGCCGTCTCAATGGCGATGGGCAGCGCCAGCCACTCATCAAACGCGGTCGGCGCGCCCCGGTACGCCAGCAGAAATGCCGTGGCACCGCACGCGGTACCAACTGCCTTGGGCGACGAAAGGGTGCGAATCACGGCGTCTCGTTCACCGGCGGCGCCAGCAACTGGTCGACGACGCGCGCGGCCAGCGCGCGATTCGCGCGGAGGATCTCATCCTCCCGGTGCCAGGCGTCCGACGCCACGTCGGTGCGGGCGTCGTAGAAGCGGAAGCTATCCAGTGGCACCCGTGCCGCCGCACCGCTGGTGCCGCCCACCACGAACTGCCGCGTCGACGTGTTGTACATGACATCCAGCGCCCTGGCGAGCGCGACGAGCGGCGCCCGTTCGTCGGCGCGCACCAGCACCTGGCGGCGCTTGAGCTCCTCCAGCAGGGCGTGCCGCAGCGCGAACGTGCGCGGGTTGATCGATTCGCGAGGTTCGTAGAGCATCGGCGTCACTTCCGGCAGACGACGACAATGTTCCAGGCCCACCAGCGCAGGCCGGGAATGCGGAGCAGCACGCCATCCACCGCCGCGAGCACGCGGTGCAACGGCGCAATCGACGCGTAATCCGTGATGATCTTCTTCCAGTACCGCTCGGCGTTGGGGTGCACGCGCAACCCGAGGAAGAACCAGACGAAAACCCCCAGCGCGGCGAGCCAGAAAAAGCGGGCCTCCACCCGATGGAACGTCCGTTGCAGCAGGCGGAGGTCGTCCACGCCGAGCGGATGCTCGTCCTCGGTTCTCACCGCGGTGGCCATGCGACGGTAGATGTTGATCACCGGGTTGTAGCGCAGCGGGTCCCAGAAGACGGCCACACCGCCCGGCCGGAGCACGCGATGCACCTCGGCGATGCACTGCGCCTGATCGACGTGATGCAGCACGTTGGCGCCGTAGACGACGTCCACGGATGCATCCGCGAGCGCAAGCACCGCCCCATCCATCTGCACCGTGGTCACCGCGCGGCCGTGCAGCGTGGCGACCCGCTGGGCAAGCTTCAGCATGCCGCCGCTCAGGTCGGTGGCGATGACGCGCGCGCCGTGCAGGGCGAACCAGGCCGAGGCCTCGCCCAGCCCGGCGCCGAGTTCGAGCACCGTCTTGCCGCTCACGTCACCCAGCGTGGCGTGGATCCAGCGGTTCTCCGGGCAGGTGGGCAGGGTGAAGGCCTCGCGCACCGGCACCGCGGCGGGATCCACGGACCTCGCCCACTCGTCGTGGAACGTCTCCTCGCGATGGAGCAGGTCGTTCGGGACGGTCATGAGAGCACCGGCAGCGAGCGCGTGACGTCCGCGTGCCGCGGCACCGCCTCGAGCAGCCGGCCGGCACGCGCGTGGTCCACCGGGTGCGCGGTGTTGATCTCGTCCACGATGGCCAGCAGTTGCTCGGTGGTCAGCGGCCACGGTTTTCGCACGGCGGTCTGGCCAAGGAAGATGAGCGAGCGCTTCAGCGTGATGAGCGGGAAGCGCGCGGTGATCGTCATCTCGGGGAAGCTGCCGTACATGCAGCCCCCGCACCGGCTCGTGATGGCGTGCACCGCGCCGCGGAGTTCGGTCTCGCGATACCAGCGCGGGAAGTCGGGGTGCCAGACGGGGTAGCTCTCCTGCAGCACGTGATCGCAACAGGGCTGCAGGTCGCCATTGGGGCGCACGGCAAAGTACAATCCCGGAGAGTCGCACACGTCGTGATTGCGCCGCCGCCACGTCACCGGTTCGCGCCGGATGAATCGCCGGACGTTGTCGAGGAACTCCGGCGAGTCGTACAGCAGGTGGCCGTCGCGCTTCAGCGCCAGGCACTCCGCGAGCACCTCGTCGACGAGCGGGTACATCGTCGGCGGGAAGATCATCTCGCGGTCGTAGCTGCGGAAATTGTGCGGCTCCGCGGGGTCGGCCACATGCGCCGGCACGAGCGAGACGTACCAGCCGATGCGGGACGCGAACCGGATGACGTTCGGTATCTCGAGGAGGTTCTGCGGCGAGAGCACCGTGCCGAAGGCCGCAAAGGAACGGCGCGGGGGATACGCCTGCGTCACCCGGCTGATGGCCTCGATGGCGCGCCGCCAGCTGCGGTCGTGCGAGCCATTCAGGAAGTCCTGCTTCTCCGCCAGCAGCGAGTCGAGCGATATGGAGATATCGCGGGCGCCGGCCGCCGCCGCTTCGTGCAGCTGGTCGAGCGTCGCCAGGCCGTTGGTCTGGGTGCGGACGTGGAGGCCGCGGCGCGTGAACGCCCGGATGATGCCCGGCAGGTCCTTGCGCACGAACGGCTCGCCGCCCGTCAGGAGCACCATCCCGGTGCCGATGGCCGCGAGGTTCTCCGCCATCGCCTCAACCTGCGGCAAGGACACCTCGCCGACGTCGGCATTCGCGTAGATGATGTTGCACTGCTTGCAGCTCAGGTTGCAGCGGGCCGTGACGTAGAACTGCACGTACAGCGGGTGCCGTCCCCGGGCCAGCAGGCCGCGCGCCAGCGCCAGCTTGGTGCGAAGGGAGAACATCAGCCCTGCGGGTCGAAGCCGATGCGCTCCTTCACGACGTACAGCGGGCGCCGCTTCACCTCGCCGTAGATGCGCCCCACATACTCCCCGATGACGCCCAGCGAGAGCAGCTGCACGCCGCCGAGGAAGAGCGTGCCGATCCACTGTGCCGCCCAGCCAGGGACCACCCCGACGGTGAAGAGCTTGATGTAGAACGCGTACACGATGCCGATCATCGACAGCATCGAGACGAAGAACCCCAGGTACGAGGCCATGCGCAGTGGCACGGTCGAGAAGGAGAAGATGCCGTCGAGCGCAAAGCTGAACATCCGGCGGAAGGGAAACTTGGTCTCGCCCGCCGCCCGCGCTTGGCGCTCGTACGACACGCCTTCCTGCCGGAAGCCGGCCCAGACCACGAGGCCGCGCAGGAACCGGTCACGCTCCGGCATCTCGTGCAGGGTGGCGACGACACGCCGGTCGATCAGGCGGAAATCGCCGACGTCCGCGGGAATGTCGGCGTTGCCGAGCTTCTGCAGGAATCGGTAGAAGACATGCGCCGTGCCGCGCTTGAAGGCCGACTCGCCCTGCCGGTTCGAACGCACCCCGTAGACGACGTCAGCGCCGGCGCGCCACCGCGCCAGCATCTCGGGAATGACCTCGGGGGGATCCTGCAGGTCGGCGTCGATGACGGCCACCGCGTCACCCCGCGAGGCATCGAGCCCGGCGGTCAGCGCGTACTGGTGGCCAAAATTCCGCGACAGCGCGACGATGCGAACGGCGGCGTCCTGCGCGGCGATCTCGCGCAGCTTCGCGAGTGTCGCGTCGCGACTGCCGTCATCCACGTAGATGATCGTGGTGCGCGCGCCCGCGATCCCGCGCGCCACCCCCGCCAGGCGCTGGTGCGTCTGGGCGATGACCGCTTCTTCGTTGAAGCAGGGCACCACGATGTCGAGAGTGCACGGCTCGGCTCTTGCCATGGTTCCTGCCCAAAAGGGTGCATGATCCGTCGGGATCAACGGCGGGACACGCTGCGGTGCGAATACCCGCACCGCAACCTAATTGGCGAATGCGCTCGCCGGACGCTAGAGCGTATCCAGTCCTTCGCGGCCGATCCCGGGATTCCACTGGATCAGCTCGTAGTTGGCCAGCCCGAGTCGGTGGAAGGGATCGCCGTCGCGCACGGCGTCCAGCGCCGCCGCCGCCCCCTCGTCGGGGACGCGCAGCAGGAACGCGCCCCCGGTGCGCGGCACGAACGGACCGGAGGCGAGCAGCGTGCCGTTCGCCTTGAGCGAACGCAGCCAGGCGCGGTGCGCCTCGGTATGCGCCTCGATCGTCTCGAGGGGCGCGCGATACCGCATGACAACCAGTGCGTACATGTCCCTACCATCCAATGCCGTAGTCTTCGCCATGGTTCGAGGCCGCACCCCACATGGTCTTGTGCTTGCGGTCGAACAGGATCGCCGTGATGGGTCCCGACGTGCGTTCCTCGTACTCCATCGTGTAGCCCATCTTTCGCAGTTCATTGCGCACGTAGAACGGCAGCGATTCGGCTGCCAGCATCCGCCCCGGCCGGCTCTCGTGCTGGCCGAAGGACGAGCGCATCTGGAACGTGTTGATGTTGGGCGCTTCCACCGCTTCCTGCGGCGTCATGCCGAACTCGGTCACGTTGAGCAGGAACTGCAGGAGGTTCTGGTCCTGCGAATCGCCCCCCTGCACCGAGAACGCGATGTACGGGGCGCCGTCCTTCATCGCCAGCGTGGGCGTCAGCGTGACGCGTGGACGCTTGCCCGGCTCGATGACGTTGAATGGGCCGTCGGCAGAGTCGGTGACGAAGCTCTGCGCGCGCTGCGAGAGCCCGACGCCCGTGTGCCCCGCGATCACCGCCGGCGGCCACCCGCCCGACGGCGTCACGGAAATCACCCACCCCGTCTCGTCCGCCGCCTGGATGGACGTGGTCCCCGCGTAGAATGCCTCCTTGAACGCGCTGTCATCGGCCATCTGCCCTCTGCCATCCGCCATCTGCTCAGGCGGAAGCCGATCCTGCTGTCCACTTCTCGGCAGGCTCTGCGGCGCCGGAATCACCGTCCAGGAGTCAAGCCGCGCCTTGAGCGGGTTCGTGCGCCCCTCGAACGGGTACGGGTCGCCCGGCTTCACGTTGGCGTCGTTCCTCATCCAGTCGATCTGCGCGTAGCGCGCCTTCGCGTACTCCTTGCTCAGGAGCCCCTTCATGGGCTGCGGCTCCTTGGTGAACGCGGGATCGCCGTAGTAGAAATCGCGGTCGGCGAACGCCATCGACATCGCCTGATAGACGGTGTGCAGGTAGCGCGCGCTGTTGTAACCCATCCCCTTGAGGTCGGCGTTCTCGAGAATGTTGAGCGCCTGCAGCATCGCCGGACCCTGCTGCCACTGCTGCAGCTTGTAGACCTCCACGCCCTTGTAGTTCGTCGAGAGCGGCTCCTCGATCTTCACCTTCCAGTTGGCGAGGTCCTGCATGGTGAAGAGCCCGCCCTCTTCCTGCACGCCGCGCACGAGTTCCTGCGCGATGTCACCCTTGTAGAACCGGTCGTACGCGGCGTAGATGGCTTCCTTGCGGCTCTTGCCGGCCTTCAGGGCGGCCTGTTCGGCGTCCACCAGCTTGCGCAGCGTGGCGGCGAGATCCTTCTGCACGAAGATCTCGCCCGCCTCCGGCGCTTCGCGCTTCTGGCCAAGGTGCGGGAGATAGACGGCCGGCGAATACTTCCACTGCTTGATGCGCGCCTTGTTGTTCTCGATGAGATTCGCCGTCTGCGCCTCGATGGCGTAGCCGTCGGCCATCTCGATGGCGGGCGCCAGCACTTCCTTGAGCGACAGCGTGCCGTACTCGGCGAGCATCGTCAGCAGACCGCCCGGCGTTCCCGGAGTCACGGCCGCCAGCGGGCCGAACTCGGGGGGATACCGGTAACCTTTGTTGCGGTAGAACTCGGCCGTCGCGCCCGTGGGCGCCACGCCCAGCGCGTTGATGCCGATGACCTTCTTGAGCCCCGGGTGGTAGATGAGCGCCTGTGTCTCACCGCCCCAGCTCAGCACGTCCCACATCGTGGTGACCGCGCCGAGCATTGCACACGCGGCGTCGATGGCGTTGCCCCCCTTCGCGAACATCATCGCGCCCGCCGTCGCGGCGAGGGGCTTGCCGGTCACGGCCATCCAGTGACGGCCATGCAGGGGTGGCTTGGCGGTGCGCTGGGCTTCGACCGGCGTGGCAAAGGCGGTCAAGGCAAGCGCGGCACAGGCGGTGGTCAGCGAACGAAGGCGCATCCGGAGATACCTCAGGGTGGGGCGCGTATGCGTGCGTCGGGCAGAGGCACTGGGCAACACCCCAAAATACTCTACGGAAGGCTCCGACGTTGACTCGTGAAGCGTGCTCGCGGGGGTCCGCGGGCGACGGTACTTTCGTGTGCATGACACGGCTCTCGTTCGTCCCCGTCGTCCCCCTATTGCTCGCGCTTAAGCCACTGACCGGCGCCGCCCAGGGCGGCGGCACGCCCGACGATGCCATCCGCGTGAATCAGGTGGGCTATCTCCCCGACGCCCCCAAGGTGGCAGTCGTCTGCGCGCTCGCGCCACGCGCGCTCGATGCCTTCGAAGTGCGCAACGCGGCGGGCAAGCGGGTCTTCGGTCCGAAGCCCGCCAGGGCGACCGGGAAATTTGGTCCGTGCGCGGAGACGTACCAGCTCGACTTCACGGCGCTGCGCGACGGCGGCACCTATCGCATCCACGCCGGAGACCTCGTCTCGCCCGCCGTCCGCATCGGCGCTGGGGTGTGGAACGGCCTCGCCGACATGCCACTGCGCTACATGCGGCAGCAGCGCAAGGGATACAACCCCGTCTTCAACACGATGATTCACACGAAGGACGGCATCATCGTGGATCATCCCACGCGCGCCGGCGAATACCTGCCGGCCACCGGCGGATGGGCCGACGCCTCGGACTACCTGCAGTACGTCACGACGTCGGCCACCGCCGCGTACCAGCTGATGCAGGCGTGGCGCGACAATCCCAGGGCGTTCGGCGACGAGTACCTCGCCGACGGCCGGCCGGGAACGAACGGCATTCCGGACGTCCTCGACGAGGCACGCCACGGACTGGCCTGGCTGCTGCGGATGTTCCCCGACGACTCGCTGATGCTCAACCAGCTCGGCGATGATCGCGACCACATGTTCTTCGACCTGATGCCCTACGACTCCGCCGACTACGGGTGGGGCAAGGGCGGCGCCCGGCCACTCTATCCGTGCACCGGCATTCCGCAGGGATTGCTGCGCTATCAGAACCGCGCCACCGGCTACGCCTCGACGGCGGGGAAGTTCGCGGCCGCGTTCGCGTTGGGAGCGCAACTGTATCGCGATCGCGAACCCGCTCTCGCCGACACGCTCCGGCGGAAAGCCGTGGCCGCGTTTGCCCTCGGCGAGAAGTACCCCGGCGCGTGCCAGACCGCGCCGGGACGCGGCGCGTACTTCTACGAAGAGGATGACTGGGAAGACGACATGGAGCTGGGCGCCGCCGCGCTCTATGCCCTGACATCAGATGCGCGCTATCAGGGAAAGGCGCTGTCGTACGCCGCGAAGGCCAAGGTCAAGCCGTGGATGGGCGCCGACACCGCGAATCACTACCAGTGGTATCCGTGGCACAACCTCGGACATTACGAGGCCGCGCGGCGCGGCACGCTGAATGAACGATTGAAACTCGCCGGCTACTACCGCGACGGACTGAAGGCGGTGGCGGGAAAAGCCGACAACGGCTTCCGCGTTGGCATCCCCTTCATCTGGTGCTCCAACGACCTGATGACCTCGCTGGCCGTCACTGCCCTCTGGTATCGCCGCATCACCGGCGACGAGGAGTATCGCGCACTCGAACAGGCCGCGATCGACTGGCTCTTTGGCACGAACCCGTGGGGCGTGTCGATGGTCATTGGCGTGCCCGCCGATGGCAACTTCGCGCGCGACCCGCATGCGGTCATCTCGGTGAAGCTCAAGTACCAGCTCGACGGTGGCCTGCTCGACGGCCCGGTTTATGCATCAATCTTCAGGAATCTTTCGGGCATCTCGCTCACCAAGCCGGACCAGTACGCGAAGTGGAATACCGGGCACATCGTCTACCACGACGACTGGGGCGACTACTCCACGAACGAGCCGATCATGGACGGGGCGGCCAACGTACTGTACCTGCTCTCGTGGCTGGGGCGGCGCTGATGGCGCGCCGCAGCCGTCACGGCAGCTGCATCACCTCGATCCGGGTCGGCTTCGCTGCGTTATGGTACACGCGCATCGTTGCCGTCCGGTAATCGGCGGGCTTCGCGAAGAAGATGTTGGGCACGAAGGTCTGCGGATTCCGCTCGATGTGCGGGAACCAGGTGCTCTGCACCTGCACCATGATGCGGTGTCCCTTCTTGAAGGTGTGGTGGATGGACGGCATCTCGAACCGGATGGAATCAGCCTGGTTCGGTACCATCGCCACCGGCCTCTCGAACGACCGGCGGTAGCGCGCACGGAATGGCTCACCGCGCACGAGCTGCTGGTAACCGCCCACGATGAATCCACTCTGGTCGCCCGTCCAGTTCGGGGCATCGTTCGGGAAGACGTCAATCAGCTTGACGATGAAATCGGCATCGCTCCCGGTGGTGCTGACATGGAGCACCGGGTTCACGGGTCCGGTGAGCGTCACGTCCTGGGTGAGCACATCGGATTGGTAGGTGAGCACGTCAGGACGCCGTGACGCGAATCGCTGGTCGTCCGTGATGTAGTCGCGTGGCATGCCATTGGGTTCGATGCGACCTACCACCGGCACCGGCCTGGCCGGATCGCTCACATACTGATCAAAGGCGCCGTTCGTGCCGGGCGGGGAGAAGCCGAGCTTGCCGTCGGGCTGCAGGTAGAGCGCCGTCTTCCTGGCAGTGGGCGCGGGCCACGTTGCGTACGTGTCCCACTGCTCGCCGCCGGTGCGGAAAACGTGCACGCCGGTGGCCACCAGCTTGGGTGCCCCCTTGAGGTGGTGCGCGAACCACGGATACTCCACCGAGTCACGGTAGAACGGCCCCGTCCGGTAGTCCCAGCGCAGGTTGCCCAGCACGGTGCCATCACCGCGGCTCCATCCGCCGTGCGACCACGGGCCGACGATCAGCGTGTTGTCGGTGGACGGGCTCTGTTTGGCGATGCTTCCATACACCCACCACGGACCGTGCAGGTCTTCGGTGTCGTAGAAGCCGCCGACCGTCAGCACCGCCGCCTTCACGTCGTGCAGGTGCCGCCGCACGTCGCGCGACTGCCAGAACGCATCGTACGTGGGATGCGCGAGCAGGTCCTCCCAGAATTCACTTGTTCCCTGGGTGATGTATTTGCGCGACCCCGGCCCGATGGGCCCCATGTTGAGGTAAAACTGATACGCATCGTTTGTCTCACGCGTAAACGGATAGCGCTTGTCGGGACCGGGCTCGGTGCGCGGCCCGCGGCCGAAGCCGGTGTAGAAGCCGAAGTTGTGCGCCAGCAGGAAGGCGCCGCCGTGGAAGTCGTCGTCGCCCGCCCAGATGTCCGTCATGGGCGCCTGCGGTGAGCAGGCCACGAGCGCCGGATGCCGCGACAGGCAACTGGCGCTGGCGTAGAAGCCGGGCCACGAGGTGCCGTAGATCCCCATCCGGCCGTTCGTCGGCAGGTTCTTGAGCAGCCACTCGATGGTGTCGTAGGTGTCGGTGCCCTCGTCCACGTCGGTCGGCTTCTCGTGTTTTTCGAGAATCGGCGTCATCTCCCGGAAGTCACCCTCGGAGAAGTTCCGGCCGCGCGCGTCCTGATAGACGAAGATGTAGCCGTCGTCCACCCACTTCGGGTTGCCGGACGGACCCATCGACGCGCGATACAACGTGTCGCCGTACGGCGCCACCGAATACGGCGTGCGCGACATCAGCACGGGATACCGCTTGCTCGTGTCCTTCGGCACGTAGATGGACGTGAAGAGCTTCACGCCGTCGCGCACCGGGATTCGCACTTCGAGCTTGCGGTAGTTCTGGCGAATGCGCGCCGCGAGCGCGGCCGCCTCCGTCTGAGGCTGGGCGAAGGCGGGAACGGCGAGCAGCGCGGCGAAACAGGCGGCAATCAGTCGGCGCATGGCGTCGGGGACCGGATTGGGTGGCATGCGGCCGGGGGGCAATCCGCCGGACGGAACCATATAGCATGCCGTCATTTGGAGGCGGCCGCCAGATCATCGTTGGTCCGTGCCGCGCCCTCGAGAAGACAGGTGTTGCCTGACACCGTGTCGTGAAAACTCTGATCCATAGAG
This sequence comes from Gemmatimonadaceae bacterium, assembly GCA_036504815.1. NCBI lineage: Bacteria > Pseudomonadati > Gemmatimonadota > Gemmatimonadia > Gemmatimonadales > Gemmatimonadaceae > Gemmatimonadaceae bacterium. The sequence continues at coordinate 507,546 of DASXUN010000021.1, forward strand.
GTGCGCTCACATGGCGAATTTGCCTCTGTCCTTCTGGGACATCCTCCCACCAGCGCCGTTGCGCCTTCAGAACGCCATGACCGACAAGCACGAAGTTCCCCGCACCATGGGCCAGCAGGCCGGCCGCCGCTCCTGGGCCGAGCCGTGGAAGATCAAGATGGTCGAGCCGTTGAGCATGACCGACCGTCCGGCGCGCGACCGCGCAATGGCCGAAGCGGGCTACAATACCTTCCTTCTCCGTTCCGCCGACGTCTACATCGACCTGCTCACCGACAGCGGCACCAATGCGATGAGCGACCGCCAGTGGGCCGGGATGATGGTCGGCGACGAGGCCTATGCCGGCTCCGAGAACTTCTACCATCTCGAAGCGGCCATCCAGCAATACTACGGCTACAAGTATCTCGTGCCGACGCATCAGGGACGCGGCGCCGAGAACCTGATCAGCCGGACGGAGATCAAGCCGGGGCAGTTCGTGCCGGGCAACATGTACTTCACGACGACGCGCCTGCACCAGGAAATGGCCGGCGGCATCTTCGTGGACGTCATCTGTGACGAGGCGCACGACCCGATCAACCGCAACGCGTTCAAGGGGAACGTGGACCTGGGCAAGCTCGATGCGCTGGTCAAGGAGCACGGCGCCGAGAAGATCGCCTACGTGTCGCTGGCGGCGACGGTCAACATGGCCGGCGGCCAGCCGGTCTCGATGGCGAACGTGAAGGCGCTGCGCGCCTGGGGCGACAGGCACGGCATCAAGGTCTACCTCGATGCGACGCGCGCGATCGAGAATGCGTTCTTCATCCAGGAGCGCGAGGCCGGCTACGCCGACAAGAAGGTGGCGGAGATCCTGAAGGAATTCTGCGGCTACACCGACGGGGCGTGGATGAGTGCCAAGAAGGACTCGCTCGTCAACATCGGCGGCTGGGTGGCGGTGAACAACTGGGACGTCTTCGAGGAGCTGCGCAATCTCGTGGTCGTCTTCGAAGGACTCCATACCTACGGCGGTCTTGCTGGGCGCGACATGGAAGCGATGGCCATCGGCACGGCGGAGTCGGTCAAGGATGACCACATCCGCGCCCGCATCGGTCAGGTCCGGTATCTCGGTGGACTGCTGGAAGAGTGGGGCGTGCCGATGATGGAGCCGATTGGCGGCCACGCCATCTTCCTCGACGCCCGGCGGTTCTACCCGCAGCTGAAGCAGGATGAGTTCCCGGCGCAGACGCTGGCCGCGCAGCTCTACCTCGACAGCGGCATCCGGGCGATGGAGCGCGGCATCGTGAGCGCGGGCCGCAACGCCAAGACGGGAGACCACTACCGCCCCAAGCTTGAGCTGACGCGCCTCACGATCCCGCGCCGCGTCTATACACAGGCGCACATGGACGTCGTGGCCGAGTCGGTGAAGGCCGTGTACGAGCAGCGCGAATCGGTGAAGGGGCTCAAGATGGTCTACGAGCCCAAGTACCTCCGCTTCTTCCAGGCGCGGTTCGAGCCGCTGTAGCGCTGGCTTTCTTCACCACGGAGACACGGAGAAACGCCTGAGGGCCACGGAGGACTACGACTTCTTGGGGGAACAGCGAGCGCCACGCAGAACTCTGCGTGGCGCGATGTCGTTACCCCAGTTGTGGCAGTTCTCCGTGGCCCTCCGTGCTCCTCCGTGTATCCGCGGTGAAAAAGCCGGCGGCAACGAACGACGGCTGCTACTGCCCGCTGGCCTTCCACGTCACGGCCGTCGAGGCGTTCCACGCCGCGTCGAACGCGGTGACCACCACCATGTCGGCCTTTTCGGCCGTGGCGGAGTACGCGAGGTTCACCACCGTTGAGCTGCCAAAGACGAGGCGGGCGTTCCAGGTGGTGGCGTTGCGCCACTGCACCATCCACCATCGCGCGCCCTCGCCGCCCGCTGGCGTGATGGTCACGCGCATGATCGAGTTCTGGTCGGTCACGGCGATGCTTGGCGCCGCCGGGGGGACGTTGTCGAGCCACGAATACGACGGCACCACCGCATTGCCCGCGTATCCCGCGGAGGCGAGCGAGTCGGCAAGCCCCCTCGCGTTGGTGCGCACCGCGGTCGTGTTGTAGAGCAGCGTGCCGCTGCCGCCACCCGCATTCGGGCCAGACCGGGCGCGTGTCACGGCAATCTGGTTCGTGATCTCTGCCGCGGACGCATAGTCGCCGTTGGTGACCCGATAGGCGGCCAGCCCGGGCCACAGGTGCCGCTTCTGCGCGTTCACCGAGATCCACCAATCGAGGAGCGCGGTGAAGTTCTGTCCCGTGCTCGCGAGCGACCAGTAGAGTTGCGGCGCGAAATAGTCCACCCAGCCGTTCTCGAGCCACTTCTTCGAGTCGGCGTAGATGGCACTGAACGCATCCAGGCCGGTGATACCGGCCGGGTAGCCCGGCTGCCAAATGCCGAACGGCGAGATCCCGACCTTCATTGCCGGCTTGGCACCGTGCACTGTGGTGTAGAGCTGCTGGATGAAGGTGTCGACGTTGCGGCGCCGCCAGTCGGCGCGTGCCATCGCCACACCGCCGGCCGCGAGGTACCGGTTGTACGACGAGTCGTCATTGAAGACCGGCGCGCTCCCCTGTGGATACGGGTAGAAGTAGTCGTCGAGGTGCACCGCATCCACGTCGTACCGCGTGATTACGTCCTTGATGACGTTCAGCGTCCAGGTGCGCACATCCGGCTCTCCGGGATCGAACCAGAGCTGGCCCTCCCAGATGCGCGCCAGGTCGGGGCGCGTCTTCCAGAGGTGGTTGGCCGCCAGCTTGGACGTGTCGCTCACGCTGCCGGCGCGGAACGGATTGAACCAGGCGTGCAGTTCGAGCCCCCGGATATGCGCCTCCTCGACCCACGTGGCGAGCGGATCCCAGCCGGGATCCACGCCCTGCGTGCCCGTCAGCGCCTTCGCCCACGGCTCGAGGTTCGAGCGATAGAGCGCATCGCCCGACGCGCGCACGTGCAGGATCACCGCGTTCATCCGCAGCGCCTGCGCCCGGTCGAGGATCGTGCGCATCTCCGCCATCGCCTCGGTCTGGCTCAATCCGGTGCGCGTCGGCCAGTCGATGTTGCCGACGGTGGCCACCCACAGCCCGCGGAACTCTCGCGCCACGGTGGGCGGCGTGGCGCTCGGCGGGGTCACCGGCGGCGTGACGGGCGGAACGACCGGCGGAACGACCGGCGGCGTGACGGGACTGGTCGGCCCATCCCCGGAGCAGGCGGCGACCAAGGCGACCAGGGCAACGAGAGCGAAACGGCGCATGGGGTAAAGATGCGACAAGGAACAGTGCTGAGGGAGAGTGATGGCGGATGGCAGATGGCGGATGGCAGAGACAGCATGTGCGTCGTGCCGTGCGTCATCTGCCCTCCGCCATCTGCCATCCGCCATCCGCCATCCGCCGTCTGTCGCTCCTACCCCCTCGACTGCTCCAGCGCCCCAAGCAACGCTCGCCATGGCAACTTCGCGCACCTATGGCGCGCCGGGAACGACGCCACGCCGGCGAGTGCGCTCAACTCACCCAGCGACTCTTCCGCCTCGCCACTCGCGAGCATCTCGTCGAAGCGACGGGCGAGCACGCCGATCTCCTCGGGGGTGCGGTTGCGCACGAGCTCCATCAGCATCGAGGACGTCGCCTGCATGATGGAGCAGCCCGTGCCCGTGTACCGCGCCTCGACGACCACACCGCCCTGCGCCCGGACGGCCACACTGACATCGTCGCCGCAGAGCGGGTTCTTCTCCGCGTGCACACCGGTGGCGCCGTCGAGCGCTCCCTTGTGGCGCGGACGCCGGTAGTGGTCGAGGATGCGCTCCTGATAGAGGGCCGCGAGGCCCGCGTTCCCTCTCGCCGGCGTCGGCGCCGTCATATGAATCAGGCGTGGGCGTGGAAGCGCGTCTTCGCCTTCTGCAACGACTCCACGAGCGCGTCCACGTCCGCTTCGGTGTTGTACACGTAGAAGCTCGCCCGCACCGTCGCGCTCTGGTGGATGGCGCGCATCAGGGGCTGGGCGCAGTGATGGCCGGCGCGGACACAGACGCCGTCCACGTCCAGCATCGTGCTGAGGTCGTGCGGATGGATGTCGTCCAGGTTGAAGCTCACGACGCCGCTGCGCGCGTCCGCCTCGTGCGGCCCGTAGAGTTGCAGCCCCTCGATGGCCGCGAGCTGCTCCATCGCGTAGCGGGTGAGCGCCACTTCGTGCGCCCGCACCGCGTCCATGCCCAGCGCGTCGAGGTACTGCACGGCGGCGGCGAGTCCCACGGCGCCTTCGACATTCGGGGTGCCGGCTTCGAACTTGTGCGGCGGCACGTTCCATGTGGTGTCGCCGTCAAAGACGAACTCGATCATGTCGCCGCCGAACTGGTACGGATGCATCGTCTCGAGCACCCGCCGCCGCACGATGACGCCGCCAATCCCCATCGGGCCCAGCATCTTGTGGCCGCTGAACGCGTAGGCGTCCACGCCCAGGTCGTCGAAGGCGACGCGCAGGTGCGGCGCCCCCTGCGCGCCATCGCAGAACGCCACCGCGCCAATGGCGTGCGCGATCTTCACGATCTCTCGCACGTCGTTGATGGTGCCCAGCGCGTTCGACACGTGCCCGAACGCCACCACCTTGGTGTTGGCGGTCACGAGCAGGCGCAGCTGGTCGAGATCGACGCGGCCGTCCTTCGTCAGCTCGCAGATGCGGAACTCGGCGCCAACGGCGCGGGCCAGCTGCTGCCACGGGACGAAGTTCGCATGGTGCTCCAGGCGCGTCACCACGATGCGGTCGCCGCGGTGCACGTGCGGCACGCCCCACCCGGTGGCCAGCAGGTTCACGGCCTCGGTGGTCCCGCGCGTGAAGAGGAGCGAATCGACGTCAGCCGCGCCCAGGAAGCGCGCGATCTCGGCGCGCGCGCCGTGATACGCCTCGGTGGCGGCGCCGCTCAGCTTGTAGGCGCCACGATGCGGATTGGCATTCACCGTCTCGTAGTACGTGCGGAGGGCGTCGAGCACCACGCCCGGCTTCTGCGACGTCGCCGCCGAATCGAGATAGACAAGCCCGGGATTGGCCGCGAGCAGCGGGAAGTCGGCCCGGAGGTTCCTGAACCCTGCACCGGCGGTGCGCATCTCGCCTTTACTCCGTGCTCACCGTGCTCACCGGGGTCGCCGCCGGCGCCGCGTCGTTGCGCAGCAGCGCCGCGTGCATGGCGTGCCACGCGAGCGAGGCGCACTTCACGCGCAGCGGGAACCGCGACACGCCACCCAGCGCCTTCAGCGAGCCCAGCGCCTCGGCATCCTCGGGATGCGTGCCGGTCACCACGCCGTGGAACTTGGTGAAGATCGCCTCGGCTTCCTCGCGCGACTTGCCCTTGATCGCCGCCGTCATCAGCGACGCGCTCGCCTTGGAGATGGCGCAGCCGCTCCCCTGGAACGACACGTCGCTGATCACGTCCCCGTCGAGCTTCAGCCAGATGGTGAGCTGGTCGCCGCAGAGGGGGTTCTTCCCCTCGGCGTGCGTGCTCGCATCCTCCATGACGCGGAAATTCCGCGGCCGGCGGTTGTGGTCGAGGATGATGCTCTGGTACAGCTCGTCGAGTTCGGCGGACACGCGAAAGCCCTCAGGCCGTTTCCGGCGGGATGAAGCGTTCGAACAGCAGGCCCTCGAGCGCCACCTTCAGCGGCTCGAGCTCGATCAGCTCCAGCACCTCGGCGGCGAAGGCGTAGGTGAGCAGCGCGCGCGTGCGGTCCGCGCCAATGCCGCGGCTCTTCATGTAGAACTGCGCCATCTCGTCCAGGCGGCCCACCGTCGCGCCGTGCGTGCACTTCACGTCGTCCGCGAAGATCTCAAGCTGCGGCTTGGTGTCCACCCGCGCGCCGTCCCCGATGAGCAGGGCGTGGTTGGTCTGCTTGCCGTCGGTCTGCTGGGCCTGCGGATCGACGTAGACCTTGCCGTTGAAGACGCCGTGCGACGTGCCGTCGAGGATGCCCTTGTACACCTCGCGGCTCGAACAGGCCGGCGCGATGTGCTCCACGAACGTCTGGTGGTCGGCATGCTGCGCCTCTTCCAGCGCGTACAGCCCATTGAGCCGCACTTCGGCGTTCGGGCCGAGCAGCTTGGAGTAGACGTTGGTGCGCGAGAGCTGGGCGCCCGTGGCGAAGGAAAAGGCGTGGTAGATCGAGTCGCGCCCCTGCGTCGCCTGCGTCGTGCCGACATGGAAGGCGTCGCCGCCCTCGCGCTGCACCTTGTAGTGATCGACGCGCGCGTTGTCGCCCACCACCACTTCGGCCACATGATTGGTGAAATACGCGCCGCCGCCGAGCGTCGCGAACGTCTCGACCAGCGTCACCTGCGCGCCGCGCTCGGCGATCACCAGCGTGCGCGGATGCAGCGAGGCGTTGTTGGCGTGCGCATCGGTGAGGTAGAGAATGTGGATCGGCGTCTCGAGGGCGACGTCCTTCGGCACGCGGATCACGACGCCGTCGGCCATGAAGGCCGTGTTCAGCGCCGTGAAGGCCTGCGTGGCGGGCGCCAGCGTCCCGAGGCGCTCGGCGAGCAGTTCCGGCGCCTCCTTGAGCGCCTCGCCGAACGTCATCACCTGCGCATCCACGTCGAGCTCGGCAAACGACGACAGCGCGGGCTCATACCGGCCGTTCACGAAGACCAGCAGGTGCCAGTCCTTCTGGCCGTAGGTGAACTGCGAGATGTCATCGCCGGTCAGCGTCGTCCCCGACGACCTGGCCGGACGGAAGGTGCGCTCGGCGATCGGCGAGACCGACGTGAAGTGCCAGTCCTCGTCGCGCGTCGTCGGAAAGCCCACCGCCTCGAAGTGCTCGATGGCGGCGATCTTCAGCTTGGGGAGCCAGTCCTTCGCCGCCGACGGGTGGCTGACGTTCTCGAACAGCTCGCGGTAGTTCGGATGCGCGCTCACGCCGACGCTCCCGCCGTCTCGAGCAGCCAGTCGTAGCCGCGCTCCTCGAGCTCGAGCGCCAGGTCCTTGCCGCCCGACCGCACGATGCGCCCCTGCGCCAGCACGTGCACGTAGTCCGGCACGATGTAGTTGAGGAGGCGCTGGTAGTGCGTCACCACGATCGTCGCGTTGTCCGGGCGCTTCAGCTTGTTCACGCCCTCGGCGACAATGCGCAGCGCGTCGATGTCGAGCCCCGAGTCCGTCTCGTCGAGGATCGCCAGCTTCGGCGAGAGCACGGCCATCTGCAGGATCTCGTTGCGCTTCTTCTCGCCGCCCGAGAAGCCCGCGTTCACGGAGCGCTGCAGCATCTCTTCCGTCATCTCGACGATCTTGAGCTTCTGGGCCATGATGTCGAGGAACTCCATCGGGTCCACTTCCTCCTCGCCGCGCGCCTTGCGGACCTCGTTGTAGGCGGCGCGCAGGAAGTAGGCGTTGGAGACGCCGGGAATTTCCACCGGGTACTGGAACGCGAGGAAGATGCCCTGCTGGGCGCGCACCTCGGCGTCCATCTCGAGCAGGTCCTGTCCCTCGTACGTCACCGTGCCGCCCGTGACTTGGTAACCCGGATGGCCGGCGATGACCTGGGCGAGCGTCGACTTGCCCGACCCGTTGGGCCCCATGATGGCATGCACCTCGCCCGGATTCACGGTGAGGGAGATGCCCTTCAGGATCTGCTTGTCGGCTACGTTCGCCGTGAGGTTTTCAATCTTCAGCATGCGTATTTGTGTGTCGGAAAGTGATGGCAGATGGCAGATGGCAGATGGCGGATGGCAGGAGAAGGTTCGGACGGTCGGGGCACTTATCTGCCATCCGCCATCCGCCTTCTGCCATCTCTATCCAACCGACCCCTCAAGTGAGATTCCCAGCAGCTGCTGCGCCTCGAGCGCAAACTCCATCGGCAGCTCCTTGAAGACTTCCTTGCAGAAGCCGGCGACGATGAGCGAGATGGCGTGCTCGGCGTTCAGGCCGCGCTGCTTGCAGTAGAAGATCTGGTCCTCGCCGATCTTCGACGTGCTCGCCTCGTGCTCGAGCGTCGCCGTGTTGTTGGCGATCTCGATGTACGGGAAGGTGTGCGCGCCGCACTGGTTGCCGATCAGCATCGAGTCGCACTGCGTGTAGTTGCGGGCGCCCGACGCCTTCGGGAGCACCTTCACCTGGCCGCGATACGAGTTCTGCCCGTGGCCGGCCGAGATGCCCTTGGAGATGATCGTCGACTTCGTGTTCTTGCCGATGTGGATCATCTTCGTCCCCGTGTCGGCCTGCTGGTGGTTGTTCACCACCGCCACCGAGTAGAACTCGCCGGTGGAGTTGTCGCCCTGCAGGATGACGCTCGGGTACTTCCACGTGATCGCCGAGCCGGTCTCGACCTGCGTCCACGAGATCTTGCTGTTGGTGAACGCCTTGCCGCGCTTGGTCACGAAGTTGTAGATGCCGCCCACGCCGTCCTTGTCGCCGGCGTACCAGTTCTGGACGGTGCTGTACTTCACCTGCGCGTTGTCGAGGGCGACGATCTCCACGACCGCCGCATGCAGCTGGTTGGTGCTGCGCCGCGGGGCGGTGCACCCCTCGAGGTAGCTGACGTACGCCCCGTCGTCCGCGACGATGAGCGTCCGCTCGAACTGGCCGGTGTCGGCCGCGTTGATGCGGAAGTACGTCGACAGCTCCAGCGGGCAGCGCACGCCCTTCGGGATGTAGACGAAGGAACCGTCGCTGAAGACCGCCGAGTTGAGCGCGGCGAAGAAATTGTCCGAGTACGGGACGACCGATCCCAGGTACTTCTGCACCAGCTCGGGGTGCTCGAGCACCGCCTCGCCGAACGAGCAGAAGATGACGCCGTGCTTCCGGAGCTCCTCCTTCATCGTCGTGCCGACCGAGACGGAGTCGAAGATCGCGTCCACCGCGACGCCGGAGAGCCGTTTCTGTTCATTGAGCGAGATGCCGAGCTTCTCGTACGTCTTGAGAATCTCCGGATCCACCTCCTCGAGCGACTGCAGCGGCTTCACGCTCCGCGGCGCGGAGTAGTACGTCTGCGCCTGATAGTCGATCTCGTTGTATTTCACGTTCGGCCAGCGCGGCTCGGTCATCGCCTGCCAGCGTTTGAACGCCTTCAGGCGCCAGTCGAGCAGCCACTCCGGCTCATGCTTGCGCGCCGAGATCAGGCGGACCGTCTCCTCGGTGAGGCCCCGCGGGATCGCGTCGGACTCGATGTCGGTGACGAAGCCGTACTGGTATTCCTTGTTGACCAGGGATTCGATCGAAGAACTCATCGCGTTGTCTCAGGTGTGGAAACAGGCAGGGGCACGGCCTTGGGCGCGCGTCCGATGGCACCGTACTCGCAGGCGCTGCAGCCGTCCTTCAGGTGCTGGCGGCGCTCGACTGGGGCGTCGAGCACCGCCTCGATGAACTCCGCCTCGGCGGAGCAGACTTCCGGAAAGCGCAGCGCGATCTCGCGCACGGCGCAGTTGTGGTGCCGAATGGTCGTGGCATTGCCGAGGCCGGCAATCGCCTCGCTCATGTAGCCCTCGGCCGCGAGGAGCTCGGCGAGGAGCTGCGCCCGTTCCTGGAGCGGCAGCGTGGCCAGGCGCGGCTTTGCGGCCTCCGCCATCGCGTCCCACCGACGGCGGAACAGCTGGACCACCGCCTCGGTTCCCTCGCGCTCGCGCAGCGAGGTGAGTGCATCCATGAGCGGGTCGATGTAGGCGCGCGGAAAGAGCGCTTCGCCCGCCTCGCTCAACGAGTACGAGAAGACCGGCGCCCCTTGGCCGCGAATCTCGCGGCGGTAGACGATCAGCCCTGCATCGAGAAGCTCCGTCAGGTGCCGGCGCAGCGCATTGTCGGTGACGCCGAACTGCTTGGCGAGCGCCTTGATGGTAAGCGGCTGCTCCTTCCGGAGCGCGACGAGGATATCGCTCCGAAGGCCCTTGAATCCGGCGAGGGTGAGAGAGGTGGCCGCCATACCGATAAAGCTAGTCGGGAAGGGTGAATTTGCAAACGAAAACGTGTGAGAAATGGAGACTTCGCTGGCCACCGGTAGTGAACACGCCCCAGCAATGTGGACAACCCGCTGTTTGTATTGGCAAACAAATGTGTAGTGTATTGATGTAACATCCTATTAATAAATGGTTTACATAAGTACTATACGGTGAATTGAAGTACCTTGGTTAACTCCTCTTCCTCCGCAGCGTCTACGGTGCAACGGGGCAGTTCAGTCCCGACGCACATCCGGAGGTGCAGATGCGCACCATCAAGTTCCTGGGCCTTGTTGCGGCGATGGCCGTGGCCGCACTCCCAGCCCGCGCGCAGGGAAGCCTGCAACCCGGGCAGTTCCCGGCCGTCGATCGACTGGCTCGCATCGAGGCAAATCGTCTGGTGCATCGGCAGCAGTTGCGGGAGATGCGCGGGCAGCGCCTGGCGCGGATGCAGGGCCACGGCCGGTTCGCGCGCGCGCACGGCGTCCGCGCGGGCATTCGGGCGGGCGCGCGTGCCGGGCTCCGGGCCGGCCTGCGGGCCGGACGCCTCGACAACGCCACGCCGGAACAGAAGGCATTCGTCGAGCAGCTGCGCACGCAGCGCCAGTCGGTTCGCGCCCAGGTGCTGGAGGGCAAGCTGACGCGAGAACAGGCGCGGGCGCAGATGCGGGCCTGGATCACGGAACATCGGCCCAGGAAGTAGGTATTACACTCAGCCTCCAGGGGTGGGGGTGAGAACGCCAACGCCGCAACGGCTCACACAGCGCTGCGGCGTTGGTCGTTTCCGTCCCTCCCGACGGACGATGAAGGGCCGGCTTTCGCCGGCCCTTGGTCGCAAATCGCTCTCCTCAATCGGTATCCTGGATCCCGTTCCGGATTCCCAATCCTCAGTCTGTCACTTCCTGTGGTAATTGACGATCGGCAAGAACTTCACATTCGCATTCCGCGCGATGTTGATCACGCCGATCTGCATGCCGTTGAGTTCGCGGGCGTAGTTCACCAGGCCAATCGTGAGGCCGGTCTGCTGGCCGCGCATGGCGTTCACCGCCGAGACGGAAACACCGCGCATGCTGCCGCCCTTCTCGAGGCGGGCGAGCACCGGCGCCACCATCAGGCCGTTCATGTGGTTGGCGCCGATCATCGGTGCCATGGCGAACTTCCTGATGGTCGGCGAGCCAATGCCCACACCCGCGATGGCGATACCGTCCACGCTCCGGCCGGCGCCGACGCCAATCGCTCCGATGGCCACGCCGCGCAGGTCACCGCCGACGCCAAACCCGACGCCGCCGAATCCAACGCCGCGGAAATCACCGCCGACGCCGGCGCCAATGCCGCCGACGAGCACGCCACGCCCGTTGCCGCCGGCGCCCACGCCGATGCCACCCGCCGCGATCCCGCTGAAGTCGCCGCCCACGCCGGCGCCGATGCCGCCCAGCAGCAGGCCACGGCCGCTACCGCCCGCGCCCACGCCCACCAATCCGGCGGCGGCGCCGCGGATGCTGCCGCCTACGCCCGCGCCCACGCCGCCGAGCAGGATGCCGTGCACGTCGCCGCCAGCGCCGGCGCCGATGCCGCCCAGGGCGAGGCCGTCGAGGTCACCGCCCGTGCCCACGCCGACACCGGCAACGGTGATCCCGCGCACGCGGCCGCCGCTCCCGACGCCGACTGGGGCGACGGCAATGCCCTTCAGCTCTTTCGCGACTCCGATGCCAAAGAGGCTGGCGGCGATACCGTGCACCGATCCTGCGCCAGTCATCGGCAGGCCGACGGCAAAGCCGCGGACCTCACCGCTCATCGGTTCGTAGGGGGTCCAGATGGTGACGTTGGCACCCTTCACGGACTGCAGGTCACGGTCGCGGAAGTTGAGGCGCAGCCCGGCGACATTCGGGTAGTTGCCGATGGAGAGGCCGTGGCGCACCGGGCGCGCACTCGAGGCGTCCTGCGCCAGTGCGGGGATCGTGACGGCGACAAGCGCGAACGCGATGGCAGTCTGGAGACGCATGGAACAGCTCTCGTCCTGGGGTGGAGACGGGTGGTGATCTGGGCCTTACGATCCCGGCAACGTTCAGGTTTCTGCGCGCAACGCCAGGCGCACGCCCCACCCTTCGACACATTCACGGAGCAAAGGGTTTCGCGGTGTTCCCGCGTGACCGAGGGCGCCGTACCTTCTGCCCATCACAGGGGGACTCCATGGTCACCGTCCGCTCGCGCCGCCTGGCGCGCCCGACCCTCGCCGTCGCGCTCCTTGCGCTTGCGGCGCTCAGCTTGATCGCGCCCGCCATCGCGGCGCAGGACACCGTCGCCGCCGCACCGGAATACACGTTCCGTCAGGTGATGATTCCCATGCGCGACGGAGTGAAGCTCAATACCGTCATCTTCGCACCCCGGGATCAGCGCGAGCCGCTGCCGTTCATGTTCATCCGCACGCCGTACGGCGCGCCGCAGGAGCGGTTCCCGATCGCCGGCGCGTACCCCGAACTTGCGGCCGAGCGATACATCTTCGTGATGCAGGACATCCGCGGACGCTACAAGAGCGAGGGACAGTTCGTGATGCAGCGGCCGCCACGCATCGTCGACGGCCCAGGGCCGCGTGTGGATGAATCGACCGACGCGTGGGACACCATCGACTGGCTGCTGAAGAACGTCGCCAGCCACAACGGCAAGGTGGGGATGATGGGCGTCTCGTACCCGGGCTGGCTGACCGCGATGGCCATGCTCGACCCGCATCCCGCTCTCGCGGCGGTCAGCCCGCAGGCGTCACCGGCCGACATGTGGATTGGCGACGACTTCCACCACAACGGCGCGTTCCGCCTGAGCTACGGCTTCGAGTACGCCGCGATGATGGAGACGTCCAAGGAAAGCGAGCAGTTCGCTTTCGACCGCTACGACACCTTCGACTGGTACCTCAAGCTCGGCTCGCTCGCGAACGTCAACGCCAAGTACCTCAAGGGGAAGATCCCCACGTGGAACGACTACGTGGCGCATCCCGACTATGACGGTTTCTGGCAGCGGCAGGCGATGCAGTCGTACCTGACGCGGGTCACGGTGCCCACCCTCAACGTCGCCGGCTGGTGGGACCAGGAGGACTTCTACGGGCCCGTGCACATCTACCGCACGCTCGAGAAGAAGGACGTGAAGGCCAACAACTTCCTCGTCGTCGGCCCCTGGAACCACGGCGGCTGGCGTCGCGAGGGACGCACGCTCGGCAAGATCGATTTTGGCGCCGCGACGGGCGTGGAGTACCGCGCCAAGATCGAGGCGCCGTTCTTCGCGAAGTTCCTCAAGGGGAAAGGCGACTACGTGCCCGCCGAGGCGACCGTCTTCGAGAGCGGCAGCAACACGTGGCGCACGTTCAGCGCGTGGCCGCCCCGCGAGGCGGTAACCCGGTCGCTGTACTTCCAGGCCAACGGCGAGCTTTCGCTGAAAGCGCCCACCACCACCGGCAACGACTCGTTCGTGAGCGATCCCGCGCATCCGGTGCCGTATCGCAGCCGGCCGATCGAGCCGACGTACTATGCAAAGGGTTCGGGGTGGGGCGCGTGGCTCACCGAGGATCAGCGCTTCGTGAAGGACCGTCCCGACGTGCTGACGTGGGAATCACCGACGCTGAGCGAGGACCTGGTGCTGGCCGGTGATGTCACGGCCCGGCTCTACGTCTCCACCACCGGCAGCGATGCCGACTGGATCGTGAAGCTGATCGACGTCTATCCCGAAGACTACGCAAAGAACGGAAAGCTGGGCGGCTACGAATTGATGGTGGCCAACGATGTCTTCCGGTCGCGCTACCGTGAGTCGTTCGAGACGCCGAGGGCGATGGTGCCCAATCAGGTCACGCCGGTCACCATTGACCTGCATACGCAGAGTTACCGGTTCCAGAAGGGGCATCGCGTGATGGTGCAGGTGCAGAGCACCTGGTTCCCCCTCATCGACCGCAATCCGCAGCGCTACGTGCCGAACATCTTCGAGGCGAAGGAGAGCGACTTCACGGCGCAAACACACCGTGTCTGGCGCACGCCGACGCAGGCGTCGCGGGTCGACGTGCAGGTCGTTCCCTAGGGCGTTCCAAAAAGATCTCCCGACGTCGCAGCACAGCGCCCTGGCAGGGCGCGGCCAGCGGCTGGGTCCCGTCGATCAAGTCAGATCTGACTTGGCGTCGATGTCCCGCCGCACGCCGGGATCGTCGACTGGGACCTCATGCACGCGCGCGCCGTAGGCGTGCACCACCGCGCGGGCGCCGCCATCGGTCACGGTCATCAACTCGCGCCACGACTCGCGGGAGAACCAGACGGGATGCCCGCGCCGTCCTTCGTGCACGGGGACCACAATCGGCGCGTTCGTCCGTCGCGCGGCGTCCAGCACCGCCATCGCGCTCGTGGCGTGCGCGAACGGGTGATCCACGGGCCAGACGAGGACGCCTTCGGCCGTGGTATTGGCCAATTGCGCGAGGCCAAGCCGCAGGCTGGTGATCTGCTCGTCCGTGGCGCGCGGATTCACAACCGTCCGCACGCCACCCGGGACGGTGACGTCCGGCGGGACGACGACCACCACCGGATCGGCGCCGGACGTCAGGCAGTGCTCGATCACGACGTCGACAAACCGTCGGCCGTCCGGGAGCACGGCGTTCACCTTGGGTTCACCGAAGCGCGTGCCGGCGCCGGCCGCCAGTACGATGGCGGCGAAGGGATGCTCCTTGTAAAGGCTCATCATCTCCTCGGGTCCAGCTGCCGCAGCGCGCGCCGCAGCAGCGCCTGTGCCTGCCAAACCTTGTACCCGTTGTGTTCGAGCGGCTTCGCATCGTACATCGCACGCTCGGCCAGCGCGTCAATGCTGTCGTCGTCCAGCCCGCCCGTCGCGACATCCTCCTCGACCGACGAATTGATGCGATACGGCTCGAGGGAGACGCCGCCCAGGGCCACGCGAACGCCACCATCGGCGCGCCGGTGCGCGGCGAGCGACACCGTGGCGAAATCCCACGCGCCGCGCTGCATCAGCTTCTCGTAGAACTGCGTGCCGTGCGCCGCGGAGGCCGGGAGCAGCACGGCGGCGATGAACTCGCCGATGGCGAGCGTGGTCTCGCCCTGTGCCCGGCGCGCCGCCCCGTCGAAGAGCGACTGCACGCTCACCGTGCGGGTCCCCGACGGGCCGGTCACCTCGACCGTCGCCTCGAGCGCCGTCAGCGCTACCAGTGGATCGCTCGGATGCACCGCGTGGCACGGCCCCGGGGTGAAGAGGGCATGAAAGTGGTTCTCGCCCGTCTCGGCGAGGCAATCGGTGCCGCCGTTCTTGAAGCAGGGCAGACCGCCGCGGAAATACCAGCAGCGCGGACGCTGCGCGAGGTTCCCGCCAATCGTGCCCATCGTCCGCAGCTGCGGCGTGCCCACCGATGCTGCGGCCTGCGCGAGCGCGGCATAGCGCTCGAGGATGCCGGCGTGCGACGCGAGATCCGCCAATCGCACCGCGCATCCGATGCGCGCGGAGCCGTCCTCGTTCAGCTGGACCTCGCGCGCCCCCGGCAGGCGCCGCAGGTCCACCAGCGTCTCCGGCTGCATCACCCCTTCCTTCATCGCGACCACCAGATCAGTGCCGCCGCCCAGCGGCGCCGCGTGCGGCGCGCTGAGCGCCCGGACGGCATCGTCGGGAGAGGCAGCCTGATGGACGGTGAAGGGATGCATGGCCGCAGGGTGTCGGGGGGCGGTACGCCGAAGGTACTTTGTCTATCGTGACCCGGCGATTCCTGAACAAGCTGGCCGATTACGCGTCGCGTCGCCACCTCATCGTGTCGGGCGTGGCGTGCCTTGCCGTCGTGGCCGGATGCGCACGCGACGCGACGCGTAGTGCGAGCGGCGACGCGGGCGCAGCGCCACCCGTGGCCGACAGCGCCGCCCGGCACCGCGCCGACTCGGCGGCGGCGATGGCGGCCGTGCGTGACACCGCACTCGCCCGCCGGCTCTCGCCCACAGCGGAGTCGCTCGCGCCGTACCTCGTTTTCACGCCGGCCGAGGAACGCCTGTTCGTGGCCGCGGTGCGCAACAAGCGCTGGCTGCTCGACGAGGGGCGCATTGACGTCGATGTACGAAAGGACAGTGCGAAGATGCGCGCGTTCCGTGAGGCGGCGCCCGTTTTGAGTCCCGTGCCGGCACGCGGCGTCCTTCGCCTGTGGTGGGCGCAGGGGGCGGAAGATGTCGTCGTGGATTCCTTCGCGGTCTACAACGGGCGCATCGTGCGGGGCGTCCTTGGCTCGGCGGCGCTCGACAGCGCGGCGCGCGGTCCGGGAAACTTTGCGGCGCTCGCCGTGCGCGCCGACAGCGCCCGTGCGCCTGTGCCCACGACGTGCGACCTGCGTGCCGCACCGGACAGCGCGACGCTCGCCACGCTGGCCGCGCTCACGCCGGCGGAGCGCCGGGCGCGCGCCGCCGGCAAGTCGACCGACAGCGCGTTCAGCGCGCGGGTGCTCTTCGTGCGCGACTCGCTGGAAGGTGTGCTGCGCCTCGAACGGCCGCCGTACGAGCGCCTGCAACGCCGCACGAAGCTCGCGTGGAGCCAGGTGCGCGGGTGTTTTGGCAGCGCGCGCCGGGCGCTGGTGGTGAGCCTGCGCGCCGGCGACGCGGAGTGGGTGCGCGAGCGGCTCGTGCTCATCAGTCCCGACGGTGCCGTGATGGCGCTGCGCGTGAACGACGGCCGGTTCCGCGCGCACGACCTGCTGACGGCGTTCGACGCCGATGGCGACGGCGTGGACGACCTGGCGGCGCGCGGCACGACGCAGCGCGCCGGCGGCACGTCCATCTTGCGCGTGGATCTGACCAGGAAACTCGCGGAGCGCCTGGCGGCGGGTTTCGCGTGGGAAGTGTTCTAGGGCGCCTTCGCCTCGAGCACCAGGTTCTGGATGAAGAACTCCATCATCCGCTGCATGTTGAGCGCGCTGTGCCCCGCGTCCGGCCCCACTTGCACCTCGAAGCTCTTCCCGGCGCGCTGCAGCGCCTGGATGAGCTGCATGGCATTGTTGGGGTGCACGTTGTCATCGGCGGTGCCGTAGTAGATCATCAGCCGCCCCTTGAGCTTCGACGCGTACGCCATCGCGCTCCCCTTCTGGTAGCCGGCCTCGTTTTCCTGCGGCGTGTACATGTACCGCTCGGTGTAGATCGTGTCGTAATGGTGCCAGCTGGTCACTGCCGACTGCGCCGACGCGGCGGCGAATAGGTCGGGGTAGCGCAGGATCGCCATCGCCGACGCGAAGCCGCCGTATGAGGTGCCGAAGATGCCAATGCGCCGGGCGTCCACGTACGGCAGGGTGCCCAGGTACTTCGCGGCCTCGGCGAGATCGTCGATCTCCGTCTGGCCAAGTTTCAGGTAGATCGCATCGAGCGCCTTCTTGCCCACGCCCGCCGCACTGCGCGTATCGAGCGTCACGACGATGAACCCGTACTCCGCCATCGCCGACGGCGGCGCGTAGGCCTCGCGCGCGCCGTTGGTGGCCGGACCGTTGTAGACGGAGAAGAGCACCGGGTACTTCTTCGCCGGGTCGAAGTTCGACGGCTTGTTGATCATGCCGAAGTGCCTGGTGGCGCCGTCGGCGGCCGTGTACGTGAACATCTCGACCGGCTTGAAGCCCTCCGCCGTCAGGCCGCTGATATCGCTCTCGGCGATCATCGCCACCGGCTTCCCCTTGGCATCCCGCAGCGTCGTGACCGGCGCGATGGCGTGCGTCTGGGCGACGTCGGTGAAGAACTTGCCGTCGGGCGAAACGCTGACCGTGTGGTTGAACGCTGGATCGGTGAGGCGCGTGTCGCCCTTGCCGTCGAGGCCCACGCGGTGGAGCTGCAGCTTCATGTAGTTGTCGCCGCTGCGCGCGTAGTACCACAGCACCTTCGCCTGCTCGTCCACCTTCACGATGCCGGCGACTTCAAACGGATGCTGCGTCAGCGTGGCGAGCAGCTTCCCCGCGACATCGTACAGATAGTAGTTCTTGAAGCCGTTGCGCTCGGACTCCCAGATGAAGCGCTTGCCGTCGTTGAGCCAGCGCAGCGCGGGATGGTTCTCCGTCCAGCTCGGGAGCCACTCCTCGCGCACGACCGTGCGGCAGACGCCGCTGATCGGGTGACAGGCCGCGAGCTCCATGACGTTCTGCCGCCGATTGGTCCGGTGGATCAGCAGTTCGCCGCCGTCCCTGGTCCACTCGATGCCGTACACGTAGTGACCGACGGCCGCGTCGGTGAACGGCGCGCCGTCACGCACCTCGAGGCGGCGCGTCTGCTCGGTGCGTTCATTGTAGACGATCACGTCGACGACCGGATTGGCCGTCCCCGCCTTCGGGTATCCCTCCGTCATCAGCGATCCCTGCACCGTCGTCTGGTCGGTCTGCAGGTAGTAGTCCTTCACCGGCTTCTCATCGAAGCGGTAGTACGCCAGTTTCGTCCCGTCGGGCGACCACCACATGGCGGTGGTCTGGTCGAGTTCCTCGCCGTAGACCCAGCTGGCGGTGCCGTACTTGATGCGCTCCTTCTCGCTGCCGTCCGTGGTCAACTGCCGCTCGGTGGAGCCGTCGCGATACGAAAGGAAGAGATTGCGGTCGCGATAGAAGGCCTTCTTGGACGAGTCGGCCGTCCATGCCTCAGTGGACTGGCGGCCGCGGGCCGGGCCCCCGGCTCGGCGCATGCCGGGTGTGATGGCGCCACCCGACGGCGCGTCGGCCACCTGCCGAGTCGCCACGTCGAAGCGCATCCGCTTGCCGTTGCGCATGAAGTCAAACGTCTTGCCGTCGTCGCTCCACTGTGCGGTCACCGCGCCGGACTTGAAGGCGGTGACGAGCTTCGGCGCCATCAGGGTGTAGCGATCGTACCCCGGCATCGTCTTGAGCCGGTCCTGGGCGAGGAGCGGGAGCGCCGCGAGGGCAAGCAACGCGGAGACCGTGAAGCGGAGCCCGGAAATGCGCATGAGATCAGATCCAGTCGAGGTGTGGGAACAACGCGGCGCGCATCATCGATGCGCGTCGCGTCACACGATCAGTCGTTGACGGGTGGCTTGGCCGGAGCGGCAGGAATGGATGTCGGCGCCGGCGCCTTGGGCACGGGCGGCGGCTTCAGCGTGAAGACAAGGTAGTCCGCCTGCTTGCGGAGCTTCTTGCCATCGGCGGTGTCGAGGTCCACCACGGGGACGAACTCGACGAGCCCGATCTTCACGCCAGGGACACGCCGCGCCACGCGGTTGACCGTTCCCTGGCCGTACTCGGAGTGGAACGCCCCGTTGACGTGCACGATGACGGCCGCAGGGTACTTGGTGCGCGCCGCGGCGATGGCCTCGGCCATCGTCTCGTCCTTCACGCACTGGGCTTCGTAGAACCGCGTGACCATCGCGGCGGCAGAGTCGGCGGAGATCTTCGACTGGCCGTGGCCGCTCATGTCGCCCATCGATTCCTTGAAGCGGTCGAAGTACTTGTCGTTGGGGCAGACCAACTCCGCGGCGATGAAGCTGCGATCCGCCGCGGACAGCGAATCGACGGCCTTGAGTCCCTTCCGGCCCACCAGCGATGCAAGGCGGCGCGGCACATTGGCGGCGACAACCGGCCATCCCTTGGCCTTGGCAAACTCAACCAGCGGGCGGTAATCCGTCATGTACTTCGGCCACGGACGCGCCGTCTTGAGGAACTCGGCTTCGTCCGTCTTCCCCGCGAGGTAGCTGTCGACCTGCCCCTGCACGTCTCGTTCGAACATTTCGAGCGAGAGAACGACCTGCGGATGGCGCCGGCCGATCCCCTCGAGCGCGGCACGCTCGAGCCGGTGGGTTCCCGGGTCGTCGTGCTGTTCGCCGAGGAAGACGAGGTCCTGCTTCGCGACCTCGGCGAGCACTGACTCGAAGTCGGTGAAGCGCTTCTTGCTGGATTTGTACGCGCGGTGCGGCGTGTACGAGGAGACCGAGGCGATGTGACGCGAAATGGCGGAATCCGGCGCCTGTGCAGGCTGCTGGGTCGGCACCTGAATGGCGAAAAGCAAAGTTGCTGTTAGAAACATTAATAGCGTCCCTGTTGATTTCGCCTCGAATCAGGCTTGTATTTGCACAAAATAAAGATAAGCTATTAAAGGCAAATAGATGGAGTCCGGTTGCAGCTGAACATCGAAATACTACGGGCCATCGAGGATGCCGTTGACGCCCTCTCACGTCTCGACGAGCGGGTGGGCACCGGTACGGCCGGTCTGTCCACTTTACTGCGCCTACGAAGCGCTCAAGCTATCGTGGCCGCGAATGATCGGCCACTTGAGGGCGACTCCTTAGAAGGCGAGTCCGCGGAACGCGACTCCGCTGAAAGTGACCACCGGGCACACCGGTCGCGCCCTGCAGTGCCGGACGGAGACGCGGCCTTCGCCGCGCTCCTCGGCTGGATCTACGCGTCCGACGCACGCGAGTTCATCGTGGACGATCCGCATTTGCGTCGTGTGGCGTTGGCGCTTCAGGCCGCCGCGGAGCGGGTGCGCGGCGGGAGTGTGCTGACCACCGGCGTCATTGACGATGCGTGTGCGACGGCCGAGCTGGCGACCGATCCGCTTCCCGATCTGCTGGATGCGTCACTCAGCGTCGCGGCGCACGAGTCGTGGCCAGCATTGCTGGTGGCTGCCGATCTTTCCGCGGGGGCGTGTGGTCGGGCGCGGGCAATCAGTTCGTCCATCGCCCGGGCCGTGGCGCCGCTGGCGGGCGGGCACACGGCGGATGTCTTCGTGGTGGCGCCCGTGGCGGAGGAACTGGCAGGGGCGCTGCATGGGATCGCCGGGGAGGCGCGCACGATGCGCCGGCGGGTGAATACGTATCGCGACGAAACCGCGCAGGCACTCAAGCGGAGCCTGGCGTTGGGGCGAGGCGGGCCATCGGCGGCCGCACTGGTCGGGCTGCTTGCCGGGCGACCCGCACTGACGGTAGCCGGCGCGGCGGCGGCGCTCGGACTCACGGTGCCCACCGCCGGCGCGGCGGTGGAGCGCCTGATGCAGATCGAGGTGCTGCGGGAGATCACCGGCCGCGCCCGCGACCGGGTCTTCGTCTACACGCCGGCGGTGACGCTGGCCGGCTGAGCGGCGGCGGCGCGCTCGAGAAGGGTGACGATTTCCTCGAGGGTCGTGCGCCCCTTGTCCATCGCGTACCAGCGGCGGACTTCCTTGTTGCGTTCGGCCTTCTCGAGTGCTTTCCACTCGCCGGCCACGCGCTCCTTCAGGGGCTGTGGGCGCGAACCCCACCAACCGCGCTCCTGAGCGTCGGCATCGAGGACGATCACGACCGGAATGGAACGCGAGGTGCCATTGGTCAGGTGCGCATCCATCAATTCCGGCACCGCGTCGCGGCTCACCAGGCGCAGTTCGACGTTGTTCGCCGCGTCGGCGAGCGCGCTGACCACGGGAATCAGGCTCTGCGAGTCGATGCACCAGTCTTCGGAGATGGCGAGCAGGCGCCACGTGCCGCCGAGGGCTTCGACGCGAGCGAGCAGGTCGGCGGGAACGACGGCGCGCTGGCGCTGCGCGTTCCAGAGGGGGCCGTATTCCGGGGAGGCCGCCGCCATCGCGTCAAACGTCGCCGCGTCCGTGAAGTAGTCGTGGGAGGTCTTCATATTGCTATAATACTACATACGCATATAGTGAAACGCAAGGGCCAGGCGAAACCGCAGGGGGCGCACGGGTGGCACGCACCGGGGACTTCTCGCGTGACGCCCGGCGGCGGTATTCGTTAGTGAATTGAAATGCGTCCATCGCCCGTTCTCCTCGCGCTGGCCCTGTTCTCCGCCGCGTGCGCCCCCGCGCTGCGTCCGTTCGGGCCGTTGCCTCCGGTGCGGGTGCCGCTCGAGGACTTGCCGGAGCCACCGGCCGAGTCGCCGCCGCCGGCCGCCCCCCTCGCGCTGAGCGACGAGGAGTACCTGGTGGCGCGGACGCTGATGGTGCCGGTGGACGGCATCCGTCCCGAACAGGTGTCCGACACGTACTGGCAGGTCCGGGACGGCGGTGCGCGGACCCATCAAGCGGTGGACATTCTCGCCAAGCGGGGCACGCCCGTGTTGTCGGCCGACAGTGGCACGGTCCTGCGGCTGACCAGGAACACGCTGGGTGGCATCACCATCTACTCGATCGACAGCGAGCGGCGGTTCGTCTTCTACTATGCGCACCTCGATCGCTACGCCGACGGGCTCTTTGAAGGGAAGCCCATCGCGCAGGGCGAGGTGATCGGCTACGTTGGCACGACGGGCAATGCCCCCAAGAACACGCCGCACCTGCACTTTCAGGTGATGCGCTACGTGGATGCCCGCACCTGGTGGAATGGTCCGCCGCTGGATCCGCGCCCGTTCCTCGTGCAGGCGGGCGTCCGCGGTGGAGCGGTGCGATCAACGGCGGCCATGCCGCAATCGAAGTGACCGGCGCGCGGTGTCCCTCGACACGACGCGCGACGACCTGGAGAAAGGGCTCACCATGACGATGACAGGCAAGATGCGCGCCTCGCTGCGCGCCGAGTGCAATCAGCTGGCGGCCACGGTGCACGTGGGCAAGGAAGGCGTCACGCCGGCCGTCGTGCAGTCCCTCGACGACGCGCTGCGCACGCGTGAACTGGTCAAGGTGGCGCTCAACCGCACCGTGAACGTGAGCGCGAAGGCCGCCGCCCACGACCTCGCGGAGGCGGTGGGCGCCGAGGTGATCCAGGCGATCGGCAAGACGGCGACCCTTTACCGGCAGAATCCGGAGATCAAGGGCAAGAAGGGAGACTTGCCGCCTTGGCGGCGGTAGAGAAGCAACAGAAAAGCAACAGAGAAACAACAGAGAGACAACAGAGGGCGCCGCGGTAGCGACGCCCTCTCTGTCGTTCTCTGCCTGTTGTTTATCTGTTGTCTCTCTGTTGTTTCTCTGTTGTCTTTCTGCCGAAGGCCAAATCCCACACTCGCCCCGCGCCAAGATGCATCGCGTTCACCGCTCCCTTCTTGTCGCGGCTGAACCAGACGGTGCCGTACGCGCCGCCTTCAAAACCATCGATATACGCGGGGATGAGCGCGAACTGCGTGCCGGGCCGCAACTGCACGATCAGCGCGCCCTTCTCGTACCGGATCGTCCAGGTGACATCGATTTCGGGCTGGTACCACGCGCCGACGAAGGCCTGCAGCTGCGCTTCGGTGGGCAGCCAACGTCCGGGCGCGGCGTAGGTCCAGCTGAGGGTGTCGCCATCCGGGGCGAAGATGCGCGCGCCGGTCGGCGTGCCGTCGGCGGCGGTGATGAAGCGCAGGCGCGACGCGGCGCCCATCAGGAAGTCGCCGTCGCGAAGCGCACGCAGCGCGGCCCCGCCGCGCACGCGGAGCGCACCGCGATCGAGAAAGAGCTCGGACACGTCGTGCGTGCGATCATCGGTGTAGATGCCGGTGAGGCGTGCGACGCGGTTGGGGTCGGCCATCGTGGTGTCGAAGGCTGGCGGCGGTGCGAGGTCGGGAATCAGCGCGTCGGCAAGCTGGCGCACGTAGGACGTGGCCGACGCGCCGGCGGCATTGCACATCACGGCAATCGAGAGCCCGGCCCTTGGATAGCGGGCGAGATAGGTGCTGTAACCGGCCGTGCTCCCGCTGTGGGCCCATTCCGTGGTGCCACGATACGTGCCGTTGATCATCCCCATCGCGTACGGGATCTTCCGCCCGCTGGTGAGCGTGGCCTGGCTGAGCAGCGAATCGCTGACCGCGCCGAAGACGCGCTTGTCGAGCGCGTCGTTCCACTTGAGCCAGTCGCCCACCGTCGTCAGCAGGCCGCCCGGACCGTGGACATTCTCGAACGGCATCTCGAGATGCCAGCCGTCCGCGCGGCGCGCATAGGCCAGTCCGCGGCGCGGCACGATGGCCGTGTAGTCGTCGCGCCACTGGGTGTCGGTCATCCCCGCCGGCCTGAAGACCCGCTCGTTGCTGAACCGGGCGAACGGCATGCCGCTCACCCGTTCGACGATGGTCGGGAGCAGCGCGAAGCCGGAGTTCGTGTACGAGTAATAGTCACCAACCGGATAGTTCAGCGCCTTCTGTCGGACGATGATGTCCACGAGGTCCGCCTGCGTGGTCACCCGGGTTCCGCGCGGATAGCCCTGGTCGGCCACCAGGTTGCTCCACTCGCGCAGGCCGCTCGTGTGTGACAACAGGTGGCGAATGGTGATCGTCCGCCCGTACGCGGGGAGCTCGGGGACGTATTTCCGGACGTCGTCATCGAGCCGGAGCTTGCCCTCGCCGACGAGGAGCAGCACGGCGGTGGCCGTGAACTGCTTGGCGACGGATCCGCTTTCGAGAATGGTCTGCGCCGTGATGGGCGTGCCGTTCTCGAGATCGGCCATGCCATAACCGCGGGCGAGAATGGGCGTGCCGTTGCGCGCCACGCCGACCGCACACCCGGGCATGTGCGTGCTGTTCCACTGGGCGAAGATCCGGTCCGCCGTGGCGGTGAGATCCTGCGCGCCGAGTGCGGCAGGGAGAGCGAGAAGGAGAAGTCGCTTCATGGCCTGGGATGCTGAAGAGTGATGCCGCAGACAGGGATGAACGGTGAACGCGGCTGGCGGGGCACGGCGTGCGCCCGCTAGAGGCGCTCCGGATGAGGTACGGTACGATCACCGCCGGCGTTGCCGGTGTTCAGGGTGCCGGCCGGTTCGAACAGCAGCAGCGAAACTTCCTGGGCCGCCACGGGACGGTGCTCGACGCCGCGCGGCACGATGAGAAACTCGCCTTCGCGCAGCATCACCGACTGGCCGCGAAACTGCATCTCGAGCACGCCGCGCAAGACGAGGAAGAGTTCGTCCTCGTGCTCGTGATGATGCCAGACGAACTCGCCCTGCAGCTTGGCGAGCTTCACCTGCTGGCCGTTGAGCTCGCCGACGATGCGCGGGCTCCAGTGCTCGCTGAACTGCGCGAGCTTCTCGGCGAGAACCACCTTGGGAGGAATCATGACCAGGCCGGAAATCGCGCGGCGCGGCGCCGCGCGGGGTGATCAGCCGGCAAGCGCGCCGAGCACGCGCCACGGCGTGAGCGGGAGCGAGCAGACTTCCACGCCGAGCGCGTCGGCCACCGCCGCGGCGATGGCGGGCGCCGTCGGGATGATGGGCGGCTCGGCGATGCCGCGCGCGCCGATGTGATTGGCGGCCGGATCGGCGCCGTCGAGGAACGACGCGTCGATGTCCGGAATGTCGGCCATCGTCGGCACCTTGTAGTCGTGCAGGTTGGCATTGAGCGTCATCCCGCTCGCGCGGTCGATGTGCCGTTCCTCGAAAAGTGCGTAACCGATGCCCTGGATGATCCCGCCGTGCAGCTGGCTCTCGGCGAGCGCCGGGTTGATGATGCGGCCGGCGTCGTGCACCGCCACCAGTCGCAGCACCTTCACCACGCCGGTCTCCGGGTCCACTTCCACCTCGGCGAACTGCGCACCGACTGTCACCACCGCGAGTTCCGGATTGGGGCCGCGCGATCCGTGACCGACGATCTGGACGTTGCCCAGCCGGCGGCAGACCTCCGAGAACGGCAGCGGAACGGCAGAGGACGGCAGAGAAACGGCAGAGGACGGCAGGATCTGCGAGTCTCGCGTGGTGAGCGACTCAACGGGCAGGTTGAGCATCTGCGCGGCGGCTTCGAGCAGGTGTCGCTTGGCCTCTTCCGCCGCCATGCGCACGGCGGGGCCGACACTCGGCGTCGTCATCGAGCCCCACGAGTTGCCGGTATACGGAAGGCGCTCGGTGTCGCCGATGACGGCGCGCACGGTGTCGAGGCGGGCGCCGAGCGCCTCGGCGGCGATCTGCGCGAGGATCGTGCGCGAGCCGGTGCCGAGGTCCTGCGTGCCGGCGAGCACGTCAACCGAGCCATCGCTGTTGATGCGGACGTTCGCGTAGGAAGGCGGGCCGCCGCCGGTGGGCCAGGTCTGCGCGGCGCAGCCTACGCCGCGCCGGGGCTGAGCGATGGCGGATGGCTGATGGCGGATGGCGGAGGACCAACCGAAGCGCTTCATCCCCTCGGCGTAGCATTCGTCCAGGCGGTTGCCGCTGAAGGGGCGGCCGGTGCGTTCGTCGTGCGTGGCGAGGTTCTTGAGCCGCAGTTGCACCGGGTCCATCTGCAGCGCGCGCGCAAGCGCGTTCATCGCACCTTCGAGCGCGAAGGCGCCTTCGACGTAGCCGGGCCCCCGGAACGCCTGCATGCCGCCAGCGTTGATGTAGACCGATGTCTCGGTCGTCCGGACGTTCGGGCAGTGGTAGAGCTCGTGGAAGATCTGGGCGGGGCCGCCCTCCCAGCCCGCGACGCCGAGCGGGATGAGCGCGTCGAGCAGCAGCGCGGTGAGCGTGCCGTCGCTCCTGGCGGCAATCGTCACCTTCTGCACGGTCGCCGGCCGGTTGCCCGTGTCGGTCTGTTCGCCGCGTCGATCATTGATGCAACGCACGGGCAGGCCCAGCTTCTGGGCAAAGAGCGCGGCGGTGTAGGTATGCGCGCCCGCGCCATTCTTGGCCCCGAAGCCGCCGCCCATGTAGTCCTTGAGGACGCGCACCTTTGCCTGCGGCACGCCGAGCGCCTTGGCCACGTCGCTGCGCACACGGAAGATGCCCTGGGTGGATTCCCACACAGTCAACTGATCGCCGTTCCATTCACAGACGGCACCGTGCGGCTCGAGCGCGGAATGCAAGGCGACCGGCGTGCGGTACTCGCGTGCAATCGTGACGTCGGCTTCGGCGAGGCCGCGCGCGACATCGCCGCGCTCGACGACATCGGGCGCCGTGCTGTTGCCGGTGTCGCGCACCCGCGGTGCGTCGGGGGCGATGGCATCGTCCACCGTCACGACGTGCGGGGCCGGCTCGATGACGAGCGAACCGGCAATGGCGCGCGCGGCGCGCTCCGCGTTGAGCAGCGACTCCGCACAGACCGCGGCAAGCGGCTGGCCGGCGTACGAGACCTGGCGACGGAAAAGGCGTGTCGCGGCGGGGGCGTCGCCCGGGCCCATCACGGCGCGCACACCGGCCATGGCACGCGCGTGGTCGAGGTCAAGCGACGTCAGCGTCCCCTTGGCGATGGGCGCACGCACGATGACCGCGTAGAGCATGCCCGGACGGACGACGTCAGCCGTGTAGCGCGCCCGCCCGGTGACCTTTTCGTGCGCATCCACCCGCAACGGACTCGTGCCCACGATCGACAGCGGCGTTTCTGCCGTCCACGCGTCCGGCTCGAACGCCGGGAGTTCGACGACGCGCGTCTCGGTGCGTCCCTCCACCTCGACCGTCGTCTGCACGAACCGGGCGCGTCGGCCGCCGTTCGAGTCGCTCACGGCGTCTTCCCGGCGTCGGCCACCGCACGAATGGCGGTGATGATCTTCGGGTAGGTGCCGCAGCGGCAGAGATTGCCGCTCATCGCCGTGCGGATCTCCGCGTCCGTCGGATGTGCGTTGCGTTCAAGAAGCGCCTCAGCCGCGAGCAACTGGCCCGGCGTGCAGAACCCGCATTGCGCGGCGTCATGCGTGATGAAGGCCTGCTGCAACGGATGCAGCGCGCTGCCCTCGGCGAGGCCCTCGACCGTGCGGACCTCGGCGCCTCCGCAGGTCGCCGTCAGCGTGAGGCAGGCGTAGACCAGGTCGCCATCGAGGCGCACGGTACAAGCGCCGCACTCACCGTGGTCGCAGCTGAGCTTCGGGCCGGTCAGTCCCAACTGATCGCGCAGGGCGGCGAGCAGGGTCGGGAAGCGCGCGGGATCGACCTCGCGGGGGGAGCCGTTTACGGTCAGTTCCATACGGAAAGAATACGACAGAATTCCACAGATTACGACAGAAGACGGCCGCTGAGGCGGGAGGGGGACGCGAGCCGTGGCGGTTGAGCGGCCTCCACACGGCGCTTATCTTCCCATTGTTGCCGGACGATTCCACCCTGAGGAGCAGCCATGCCGTACGTGATCACCGAAGCCTGCATCGGCACCAAGGACAAGGCGTGTGTCGATGTCTGCCCCGTGGACTGCATCTACGAGGGACCGGACCAGCTCTACATCCATCCTGACGAGTGCATCGACTGCGGTGCCTGCGAGCCCGAGTGCCCGGTGACGGCGATCTTCCCGGAGGAAGACGTGCCGGCGAACCTCAAGTCGTACATCGCCAAGAACAAGGACGTCTTTGCGGGGCCGAATCCGCCGGGGAAACCGACGCGGTAGGGCGGAGTTCGGTGCAGACGGAGAGTGATGGCGGATGGCGGACATCGGATGGCTGAAAGGACGAAGCCCGGCACAGCATGCCGGGCTTTTTCTCTGCCATCCGCCATCCGCCATCACTGTCCCTAGAACAACCCCCGCGGAAAGTAGCGATCCTTCCCGACGAACACGATCAGCAGCGCCGCATACTGCAGAAACGTGCTGATCTCGCTCTTCCACGCTTCGGCCCAGAAGAACTCGCCGTCCGTCTGAGTCGAGGACAAGCCCGGGATCCAGCGCGGCGTGTGCTGCTTGTATGCGAGGTACTCGTCGCCGAAGATCGACTCGAGCACGCCCTCCTCATACCGCACGATGAAGAAGTACTCGACGGCAAAGAGCGCAATGGCGACAGGGAGGAACCACCAGACGCCGCTCAGGGCGACGAAACCCATCCAGATCAGGAAGTTGCCGTTGTAGAGTGGGTTGCGGCTCAGCGCGAAGGGCCCATGCGTGACGAGTTTCTGGACGTTGCGCGAGCGCCGGCGCGTCACGGTTCCGGCGGTGGCCACGCCCCAGAGTCGCCAGGCCTCGCCAAGCACGATGAGCATCGCGCCGATGACCACGCCGAGCCGAGTGATGCCGCCCGGGGCGATCAGGGGAACCGCGAGGAACGGGACCGGGAGCCAGCCGCGGTTGCGGAAGATCACGGCGCCGATACGGGCGGGGCGGGAGGATTCGGAAGCTGAGATGGTGGTCAAGGGAACGATGGCAGATGGCCGATGGCGGATGGCAGAATGATAATGATGCCGCTCACTGCGCGGTGAGTGCGACCAGGAACTCGCTGAGCACGTGATTGAACGTCGCCGGGCGCTCCATGTTGCTCACGTGCCCGGCGCCTGCGATCACTTCCATCCGGCTGCCGGCAATGGCGAGATGCATCGTGCGGGCATCCTTGGCCGGCGTGAGCACGTCCTCGTCGCCGACGACGATCAGCGTCGGCACGTCAATGGTGGCGAGCGTCGGTGTCGAGTCTGGCCGCGTCCGCAACGCGTCGAGCGCATCCACGATCCCCTGCACGGGGGCGAGCGACATCATGCGATGCAGTTCGTCCACCAGTTCGGGGTTCTTCTCCCGCGTGGTGCGGCCGACCATGCCGGTGATCATCTGGTTGGCGACGGCCATGCTTCCCCGCTCCCGCGCGAGCGCCTGCATCTCGCGGCGCGCCTGCTGACCGGTCTCGTTGTCCGCCGTCGCTCGCGTGTCGCAGAGCACCAGCGCGCGCACGCGCTGGCGGTGGCGGCGCCAGAACGCGAACGCGGCATAACCGCCCATGGAGAGTCCCGCGAGCACGACGCGATCGATGCCGAGGGTGTCGAGCAGGACGGCGGCATCGTCGGCATAGCCATCCACCCCTTCCGATGCACCCCCGGCGCTTTCGCCGAAGCCGCGCAGGTCCATGCAGATGGTTCGCGCTGGCGCCGCCAGGGCCCCAAGCTGCGGCGCCCAGAGTGAACGATTGTGCGGAAAGCCGTGCACGAAGAGCACGGGAACGCCCGAGCCGACGTCGTCGTAGCCGATGGCACGGCCATCCAGGTAGGTGATCACGCGGCCGTCCCGCTGCCGTCGGGCACTCCTTCCTCCGACACGGGGTCCGGTTCCACATGCAGCATCTGCACCGTCACGAAGATCGCAGCGAGAAGCGGGGTGGCCACGAAAAGTCCCATCAGCCCGAACACGTAGGCCATGACGACCTGCGTCATCATCGTCAGGGCCGGCGGCAGGTCGAGCTGCTCCTTCATGAGGTAGGGAATGAGCAGGTTATTCTCGAGGAACTGGATGCCCCAGTATGCGATCGCCACGGCCAATGCCTTTTCCGGCGAATCGGCGAAGGCGACGATGATCGCTGGAATGGCGCTCAGCGTGGGACCGATATTGGGGATGAACTCGAGGATGCCGGCGAGCAGGCCGAGTGGCAGCGCCGCGCGCACCCCGATGATCATCAGCACGATCGTGGTGACGGTGCCGATGACCAGCATCGCGATGGCCTGCGTGCCCAGCCACCGGCGCAGCTTCACGGCAATCGCGTCGAGCACCGGGGCGAACCGCTGCCGCGTGGCTGGCCGAAACAGCAGCAGCAATCCGCGCTTGTAGACCTCGGGTTCGGCGGCGATGTAGACCGCGAGGAAGAGCACCAGCACGAAGCCGCCGACGACGGCGAGCGTTGACGTGAGAATGCCCATCGCGACTGTCTTCAGCCGGCCGGCCTGACGATAGAAGGCCTCAACCAGGCGTCCTGCTGCTGGCGCCTCGTCCATCGTAGCCGGCGTGCGCGCGGCCGCCGGCGCGGCGGCGCTATCGGCGACGGGGGACGCCGCTGGCTTCTCGGGCCCGGCGATGGCATCGAGGAGGCGCGGCTGCCTGGTGGCCAGCCACGTTTCCATCTTCTGCACCGCCGCCGGGATGCGGACCCGGAGTTCCTGCGACTGATCCACGAGCGTCGGCGCCGACCACCCGAGGAGCGCGAGAATGAGGCCGACGGTTCCAAAGACGACGAGGGGTGAGGCAATCCCCCGGCGGAACCCACGCCGCTCGAGCGCGTCGACCGCCGGGGCGGCGCCCAGCCCGAACAGCACCCCGAGGAAGGCGGTCAGCGCCAGGATCCGCGCCGCCCAGAGCAGCTGAAGGCCCACCAGCACAAAGACGATGATGAGCGCCGCCTTGACCAGGTCGCTGTGCTCCGTGGTCAACCGCCCCGCGATCCGGCGGGGACCGGTGGGGAGAGGCCGGGCGTCGGGTGTCCCGGGGATGGCTGGGGGCGTCGAGTCGGAGGCCATGACGAGGGGTGCGGGTGTTCGGTGAGGGTCCTCGCTACATTTCTACCACACGCGACACCGGAGAGGAAGGAAGCGAGTGAATCCCAGGAGCACGGCACCCACGGTGCGGTACCTCGATTCGGACGGCGCCGTCGGGCAATTCCTCGAGGGGATTGGCGGCACGCCGATCCTCGCGCTCGATACCGAAGGGGCGAGCTTCCACCGGTTCATCGACCGCATCTACCTGCTGCAGCTCTCGACGCGCGACGTGCACGCGATCATCGATCCGCTGCCGATTGCGCCCCCGGCCGGGCTGGGTGCGCTGCTTGAAGATCCCAAGGTCGAGGTGGTCTTTCACGACGCCGACTACGACCTCCGCCTGCTCCATCAGGACTATGGCTGGAACGTGCGCACGATCTTCGACACGCGCGTCGCCGCCCAGCTCCTTGGCGTGAAGGCGTTTGGGCTCGCCGCGCTGCTCGAGCAGCACTTTGACGTGAAGCTGGACAAGAAGCACCAGCGGGCCGACTGGTCCATGCGTCCCCTCACGAAAGGGATGCTCGACTACGCGGCCCAGGACACCATGCACCTGCTGCAGCTGCGTGACGTGCTGAAGGCGCAGTTGGAAGCGAAGGGACGCTGGGCCTGGGCGCGCGAGGAATTCGAGCGGCTCGAGGGGACGCGCTGGGCGCCGGAGGAGTCGGGCGATGCCTTCCTGCGCATCAAGGGGGCGCGCGACCTCACCCGCCGTGAACTCGCCGTCTTGCGCGAAGTGACGCAGTGGCGCGACGCGACGGCCAAGGCGCTCGATCGCTCGACGTTCCGGGTGGTGGCCAACGAGGTGCTGCTCGAAATCGCGCGGCTGCAGCCAGCCGACGCCGATGCGCTCGGCAAGATCAAGGGGATGCCGCGCGGAATGGTGGAACGGGCCGCCGCCGACGTGCTCGCGGCCGTGCAGCGTGGCCTGGCGGTCCACGAGGGACAGCTGCCGCGCTTTCCGCGATCTGCACGCTGGGACAAGGACCCGGAGTTCGACGACAAGGTCGGCCGCCTGAAGGCCGTGCGCGACGAGGCGGCGAAGCGGCTGGAGCTCGATCCGGGCGTGCTGGGATCACGCGAGCGGCTCGAGGCGGTGGCGCGACTCGTTCCCCGCTCGGTGGAGGAGCTGGCGACCATTCCGGAGCTGCGCCGCTGGCAGGTGGCGGAGATGGGTGCGGCCTTCGTGAAGGCGCTCCAAAGCTTCAAGCCCAAGCACAAGCCGGCAGCACCCGCGGCCGACTCGCCGTATCTGGAATCGTAGCGAACACTGACGCCGGAAACGCGGGTGTGAGCAAGGGGCGCGAAGAATGGTCTTCGCGCCCCTCTGTCATCTGTCGCCTTCAGCGTCGCCAGTCAGAATCCGAGATACACGCGCACGCGCGGCTCGATGCGGTCGGGCGTCCACGGAGGTGACCAGACGATGTTCACCTCGGCGTTCGTGACGCCCGGCACCGCCTGCACCTGCGTGGTGGCGTCGTGCACGAGCTCCGGTCCTGACGGACAGGCCGGCGACGTCAGCGACATGTCGACGATGACATTCGTGCCGTCCACGTGGATCCCGTAGACGAGTCCGAGGTCCACGATGTTGAGATTCAGCTCGGGATCCTTGACGCGCCGCAGGGCGAGCTTGATGAGCTCCTCGGTGACTTCGCCGCCGGCGGTCGGCGACACGGCATCGGCGGATGGCGCCGCAGCTGGATTGAGTGGATCGGTCATCGATACCTCCCGGGGGACATCGCAGTATGGCTGCGTGTCGCGCGGGAATTCAAGCGCTCAGCGTCCGCTCTTGCTGTCGGCTTTCTTTGCCCGCGCGGCGGCTGATTTGGCGGCACCTGTCTTCGCGGCGCCTGTCTTGGCGGCCGCCCCACTCTTCTTCGATGCGCCAGACGTTGCCCTGGCCTTCGACTTCGAGTGCTTGCTAGAGGTGGCCGTTGCTTTCGACTTCGCGCTCGACGCGGCGGTCTTGCCTGCCGCGCGGGCGCTCTTCGCCGCCGCCGCTTTCCCGGCCGCCGGTTTCACCGTCGTGACGGCTGGGCGCGATCGGGTTCTCTTGTGCCGCGAGCGACGCGTGCGCAGCGGCTTGTTCCAGTTCATTGCCCGATCGGCGCGGAACGACGCCGGCATCGTCTCGATCCGCATGTCCTCGTCCGTCACGGCGAGCGCCGCCGCATCGGCCAGGTCGGCGCGAATGTCGGCGATGACCGTGGACGGGCGCTTCACCCGCGCGTCGTGGACGCGATTGGTGAGCAGGATGATGAACATGTTGCGCTGCGGGTCGATCCACATGGACGTGCCGGTGTATCCGACGTGGCCGTACGCCGCCGTGCTGAGATACGAACCCGCCCCGTGCTTGCCCTCGGCGATCTCCCAGCCAAGCGCGCGCGAGCCGGCCGCGCGCTGCGTGAACTGACGGACGACCGAATCGCTGACGATGCGCGTTCCGTCGTAGACACCGCCGTTCAGCATCATCTGCGCGAACACGGCGAGATCGTCGGCGGTCGAGAAGAGGCCCGCGTGTCCGGCGACACCGCCCAGCACCTGCGCGTTCTCGTCGTGCACGAGACCCTGCGTGATGGTTGGGGCGACGCGCGTCTTCACGGAATCCGGCGGCAGGAAGAAGGTGTCGTGCATCCCGAGCGGCGCGAAGACCCGCTGCTGCACGAACGCGTCGAGTGGCATGCCGGCGATGGCCTCAACCACCCAGCCAAGCACGTCGGCACCGAGGTCGGAGTAGATGAAGGACTGGCCGGGGCGAAAGCGAAGCCTGGTCGTGATGACCGCTGCCCGCGCCTCACCGGGCGTGCTGGCGACGCGCCAGAGTTCGCGGCCCGCCGGCAGGCCGCTGCGGTGGGTGAGCAGCTGACGAATCGTGACTTCGTCCTTCCACTTCCCCTGGAAGTCGGGCAGGTAGTCGGCCACCTTGGCGTCGAGCGGCAGCCGCCCTTCGTCAAAGAGGATCATCGCGGCCGTGGTCGTGGCGACCACCTTGGTGAGGGAGGCCAGATCGTAGATCGTCTGATCTGCGGTGACGGGGGCGCTCTCGAATTCCCAGCCCATCGTGCCGAAGCCCTTGCGCCAGACGGCCGCACCCTGCCGGCCAATGATCACCGCCGCGCCCGGATATCCCCCCGCGCGAATCCCTTCCTGCACGACGCGGTCAATGACCTCGAGTCGCTCAGGGGACATGCCCACGCTTTCTGGCTTCTGGATGGGCAACCGCCCCAAGGTATCGCCAAACGCCAGTGCGGCAACGAGATAGAGGATCATCGGGGAGGGGGCACGGGCACAGAAAGAAAACACGCCGAATCAACCCGTGGGTCGAGTCGGTAGGGAACGGGCCAGGGGGAAGGACTAGCGGCTCCACCCTCTACTCGCAAGACGAGTACTTTCTCCGACAGTCACCCCGGCAACCATTCGGGCGGGCGGGGTGACCCAATTACCGAACGTTCATGGCTGATCAGCTGACGATCCGACGCGCCATTCATGGCGACGAAGCGGCGTTGCGCTCCCTCTGGGTGCAATACGCGCCGCGTATTGACGCCGTCGTGAGGCGCCTGGTTGGCGATCCCGACCAGGCCGCTGACGTGGCGCAGGAAGTCTGGATCCAGATTTTCCGCGCCCTCCCCACCTATCGCGGTGATTCCCAGTTCGGCACGTGGGCGCACCGCATTGCGGTGAACCGCACGCTGAACGCGCAGCGCTCGCTGCGCCGGCTGGGGAAGGCGGAGACGGAGATCGAGGAGGACACCGTGTCGGTGGAGCACGAGGGCGACCGCTCGCTGCTCGCGCAGACCATCGATGAGGCGGTGCAGAAGCTCTCACCCGGCGCGCGCGCGGTCTTCGTGCTGCACGACGTCGAGGGATACACGCACGAGGAAATCGCCGCCGAGCTGGGCATCACGTCCGGCGGATCGAAGTCGCAACTGTTCAAGGCGCGCGCCAAGCTGCGCACGCTGCTCAAGCACCTGGTGGATGCTCCCATTTCGCAGGAATCGTCACATGCCGCACATCTCTCCTGAACGACTGGCCGCCCTGGTCGACGAGACGGCGACGCCCGAGGAGGCGTTGCACCTTGCCGCGTGCGCGCCGTGCACCGCTGAACTGGATGCGCACCGTCGGCTCGTTCGTTTCTCCCTCACCGAGACGCCACGCGAGCGCGCGCCGTTGAATGACTGGGCGGCGCTGGGCGCCGCCCTCAAGGCCGAAGGGATCATCTCGACGGTTCCGCGGGCGGCGTCCACGGCCTCGCGCCGGCAGTGGATGATGCGGATCGCCGCGGGATTCGTGCTCGTCGCCGGAAGCGCGCTGGCCGGGCGGTGGAGCGCGGGCGTCGAGCTTGCGAGTCCGCCAGCGCCGGTCGCGACCAACGGGGCGTCGACGCCGGCCGCGGCCGCTCCGGTCTTCGATTCACCACAGGCGGCCATGCAGGTGCTGACGTCGGCGCAGCAGCAGTACTCCGACGCGGCGGCCTATCTCGCGGCGCAGGACACCACGTCACACTTCATCGGCCTGAACGTCAACACCTATCGCGCGCGGCTCACCGCGCTCGACAACATCGTCGCCTCCACGCGCACCGCGCTCTACCAGGCGCCGCAGGATCCCGTGCTGAACCAGTACTACCTCTCGGCGATGGCGGCGCGCGAGGCGACGCTCAAGCAGTACCAGGCGGCATTGCCGGCGAAGCAGGCCCTTGAGCGCTATTAGCGCACGAGGGCAGAGAAACAACAGAGAGACAACAGAGAGACAACAGAGAGACAACAGAAATACAACAGAGCGACAACAGTTTCCCACGTAAGGTTGATACGATGAGGCAGTTCCTGAATCTCAAGTGGCGAGTGGCGCCGGTGGCGCTGATGGCGGGCGCGATCTTTGGCGCGACGGCGGGTGCGGCGGGGGCGCAGCAGGCGACGTCGCCGCGCGCTGGCCGCACGCTGACCGTGCGCGTCGATACCAGCGACAACACGAAAGTCACCGTCGTCCTGGAAGGGCTAGACAGCCTGATGCGGTCACTGGCGCAGTCGCGTGTGCTCGAGGAGCGCATCGGGATGGCGCTGCGCGAGTACAGCTCGGCGCAGCAGAACCTGACGCGACGCCAGGCGCTCGAGGAGCAGCTCCAGAAGATCACGGAGAGCAACCTGAAGCTGCTCTCGAAGATCCAGATGGCCTGCAGCAGCCGGAAGCCGGCGGATCGGGCGCCGGAGGGCTATCTCGGCGTCACGTTCAACATCACGGGCACGGTCAAGCGCGAGGGCAGCGGTCCGGAGGTCTATCGCTTCGACGAACCGCCCGAGATCATTTCAGTGGAAACCGGTTCACCGGCCGCTCGCGCCGGACTTCGTCGCGGCGACCACATCATCGCGCTGGACGGTCGGGACGTGGTTGGGCGCGACGTGATCCTCGCGCAGATGCTGTCGCCGGGACGCAAGCTTCCCGTGCGCATCGCGCGCGAGGGGCGCGAGCAGTCGTTCACCGTTCAGGTGCAGAAACGGCCCGAAGGATTCGGCGACGAGTGCAGCGACATCGAGCTCGCATTGGCGCCGATGCGTCCGCAGTTGCAGGGGCACGGCATGCCCGAGGGCCGGGCGTTCACGTTCGTGCGGCCGACGACACCGCGCACGCCGAAGGCGCCGCCGACAGTCGTGCCCGCTCCCGACGCTCTGCCCACGCCGAGCGTGTGGACATTCGAGGCGCCGCCGCCGGTGGCGATCTCCGGCTTCTCGAGCATCGTGGCCGGGGCGCAGCTGACAACGCTGACCGACGACTTCAAGGACCTGACCGGCGCGGAGGGCGGCGTGTTGGTTCAGCGTGTCCTACCCGAAACGCCGGCGGCGGCGGCGGGATTGAAGGGCGGTGACGTCATCGTCGAAGCCGGAGATCGGCTCGTCACGAACGCCCGCATGCTGCAGCGAATCATTGGCGACGACGATGACCGCAACCTGAAGCTGAAGGTAGTTCGGAAGGGGAAGGCGCGGACGGTCTGGCTACGATGGTAGGCTAACACGCGGTATAGCAAACACTTGAGTGAAATGTGGGGCGGGAGACGATTGGTCTCCCGCCCCATTCTTGTCTAAGGGAAACACCTACAAACCTTAAGGTGATCTGGTAGTTGCGATTAGGACCAACCTCAACAAAGTTAAGGTGCCTTCACGATCTGTCGTGCAGCTAATTCCCATAAAACATATCCCTTATGCAGATTTCTCGCCTCCTGCCGATCGGTGCCCTAACGCTGCTCCTTCCGGCGCTCGCCCTCGGCCAGCACACCGCATCCAACGATTCGTCAGCGCGCCTCGATACGGTCCGGGTTCGCGCTTCTCGCTCGAATAGCTACTCCACCGTAGCCACGCGGAGCGTCACACGCACGACGGTCAAGCTGGTGGATCTCCCGATGTCGCTCTCCGTGCTCTCGCGTGGCCAGCTGCAGGATCAAGCCATGCGGTCGATGGCCGACGTGGTGCGCTATCTCCCAGGGATCACGATGGGGCAAGGCGAAGGGCACCGCGACCAGCCTACCACGCGCGGCATTTCCTCGACCGCCGATCTCTTCGTCGATGGCGTGCGCGACGACGTACAGTACCTGCGCGATCTCTACAACGTCGAGCGCGTGGAGGCAGTGCGCGGGCCGAATGCGCTGGCGTTCGGCCGGGGCGGCGGCGGTGGTGTGCTGAACCGGGTGCTGCGGCAGGCCGACTTCGGTGCGCACCGAGAGGTCGTGTTGGCCAGCGGGAGTCACGACCAGAGCCGAGGAACGCTCGATCTGGGCCACGCCCTCGGCGCGGCGGCAGCCGGGCGGGTGACCGCGATGGCCGAGTCGAGCAATTCATTCCGCGGCGTGCCGCTCTCCCGCGCGGGCGTCAACCCGACGGGTACGCTCGTCGTCGGTGGTGGAACGCTGCGCGCGAGCTACGAGCACTTTGAGGACCGCCGCGGCGTGGATCGCGGCATCCCCTCGTTTCACGGCGCGCCGGCGCCGATCGATGAGTCCATCTTCTACGGCGATCGTGCCGTGAATCGCGCGCGGGCCGTCGTGGACCATGGACGGCTGGAGTACGAGCGCGGTGCGGGGTCCGCGCTGCAACTGCGCACGGTATTCGCGTGGTCCGCGTACGAGAAGATGTACCGGAACCTCGTGCCGGGCGCGATGAACGCCACGGGGACCACGGTGGCGCTGAGTGGGTACAGCAACGAGACGGAACGACGGAATCTCTTCAGCCAGACCGATCTCATCTGGAAGGCGCACACCGGGGGCGTTGAGCACGAACTCCTCACCGGCGTGGAGTTCGGCCGACAGCGGACCACGAACTTCCGTGAAACCGGGTACTTCGCCGGCGACGTGACGAGCACCTCGGTGCCGACCGCCGGGCCGGACAAGTGGCCGACGGTGAACTTCCGCCAGTCGGCGACGGATGCGGACAATGGCACGCAGGCCAACGTCGCGGCAGCGTTCGCGCAGCATCGGGGCAGCTTCGGACGCGTGTGGCAGACGACGCTGGGCGCGCGGGTGGAGCGGATGGCGATCGCGTTCGAGAATCACCGGAACGGGCAGACGCTGGACCGCACGGACGTGATGATCACTCCCCGCGCGGGGCTCGTCTTCAAGCCGCATCCCTCGGCTTCCCTCTACGCCAGCCTGGCGACGTCGGCGCTGCCGAGCGCGGGCGACCAGTTCGGGTCGCTGACGGCGACGAACAGCACGCTGAAGCCGGAGCGCTTCGAGACGCGCGAGGCGGGCGCCAAGTGGGAGCCGAACGCCAACCTGCGACTGAGCGGCGCGGCCTACCTGCTCACGCGCAGCCGGTCGAGTGCTCCCGATCCGCTGCGTCCCGGTGTCGTGGTGCAGACGGGGAAGCAGGAATCGCGCGGGGTGGAACTGGAGGCGCAGGGGCAGATCACGACGGCGTGGATGCTGTCGGCGGCGTACACCGTGCAGCGCGCGCGCATTGCGAGTCGCACGACGTCGGCGCCGGCGGGTGCCACCATTCCCCTCGTGCCGGCCCAGTCGCTGGCGCTCTGGAATCGCGTGCAGGTCGCGCGCCCACTGGCGCTGGCCCTTGGCGCCGTTCGACAGGCGCGCATGTACGCGGCGATCGACAACCACGTGGTGCTGCCGGCTTTCACCAGGCTCGACGCCGCGCTCTACCTCTCGTCCGGAGCGCACCTGCTTCTTCAGGCGAACGTCGAGAACCTGGCCAACGTGCGCTACTACCCGTCAGCCAGCGGCAACAACAACCTGCAACCGGGTACCCCGCGCCTGCTGCGGCTCTCGGCGACGGTGCGTTGAAGGGCGAGGTTCAGAATACGACAGAATACGACGGAGTACGACAGAGTACGACAGCACTGCCGTATTCCGTGGTACTCTGTCGTACTCTGTCGTACTCTGTCGTACTCTGTCGCCCTCTGCGACCTACGGTCGCAGAACCGATCCCGGCGGAAGGCTGTAGATGAGTTGCACCGTATGCTCGTCCGCGGCGCTCAGGTCGCTGACACGCACGCGCGCCGACATGATGCTCCGCTCATCCATCGTGTGGTCAAGTCCGAGCACGTGGCCGACCTCGTGCAGGGCGATGGCGTAAACCGCCTCGGCGCCGAGGGGCGTGCCGCTTTGGTGGTGCAGGGCCAGCTCGATGGATGAGCCGACGATCCACCAATGCTGGTCGCGCGTCCATCGCGTGCGCCCGGAGATGGGCATGTCGAACTTATCCACCCAGACGACCGGAATGTCGCTGCGCGCGGAATCGACGACGAAAGTGAACGCCATCGGCACGCCGGCGTGCGTCCAGCGCTCGAAGGCCTTTCGCACGCGCTCGGGGTAGTCGGGCTGGAAGTCGGGCAGCGCGGTCTGTGGCTGCACCCAGACGCGCAGCGGCTCGAGCTGGCGATCGGGCCACCGCGCGTTGTTGTCGCTGCGCTGGAGCAGGATCTCGCGAATGTAGGTGCCGGACTCCCCGTCGCTGAGACGCCGCTGGATCTCGGCGAGGTCGCGGCGCGGTGCGGCGAGCGATGATGTCGCCACGCTGAGGAGCCCGGCCTCGCCCGCGGCCGGCACCGCCGCATTCTCGCCGACGGGTGGCACGACCGTTGCGGTGTCGGCCGATGCGCCGGCCACCGATGCCGGACGTGCGGGCAGGCGGCGCGCCTGCGCCACGATGAAAACGGCCATCGCGGCCAACAGTACCGCCAGCAGGGCGACGAGGCGCTTCACGCGAGAAACTCCTCGACGGTGGCAAAGAAAAGTTGCGGCTGCTCCCAGAACGGCATGTGCCCGGCCTCCGGGATCACGCGCAGTTGCGCACCGGGAATCGTCGCGGCGGTGCGCTCGGCCTGCGACACGGGGATCATGTCGGAGCCGCCGTGCACCAGCAGCGTGCGGGCGCGAATGCGTGCGGCGGCGGCGCGCCAATCGAAGCCCTCGCGACGCAGGCGCGCGACGACGGCCGCTCCCGTTTCACTGCGGGCCAGCGGCGGCGAGAACATCGATCCCAGCTCCCCATCGTGGAACCAGGCGGGATAGAGCGCGCGGTTGTACTCCGCCTGGCGGCCGGGTTCGGGATCGTGCAGCGAGGCCGGGTCGAACGCGGCAAGTCTCGACCGGGCGTCACCGGTCAGGCGCGACAGTGCGGCGTCGTGCAGCGCGACAAGCCACTCGGGGGTCAGGCCAACCGCGTCGACGAGCACGAGGTTGCGAATTCCATCGGGATCTTCCGCGGCGCCGAGCATCGCGATGCCGCCGCCCCACGAGTGTCCCAGCACGTCCCACTGCGCGAAGCCGAGCGATTCGCGCAGGGCGCGCACGTCCAGGGCATCGTGCTCGATGCGGGCGGCGCGCGCGCCGGGTGGCACCTGACTGTGCCCGCGACCGCGCTGGTCGTAGAAGATCAGCTGGCGCCGCGCCGCAAGCGGCGCGAGGGCCGGCCAGAGCAGGATGTGCGAGTAGACCATCCCGCCGTTGATGCAGGCCAGCGGGAGCGTGCCCGGCACGTCCGGAGTGCGGTAGACGGCAAAATCGAGCCCGCGCGCGCGGACGGTGCACGGTTCCAGGTGCGGCGCGCGCGGCGCCGACCGCCGGTAGGCGAGAAAGCGTTCGCGGGCGTTCACGACGCGCCGCGCGATGCGCGGCAGGAGTTGAGGCGGAGGATGGAGGCCATGGCAGCTGCCTGAAAGCTACGCCTGGTCATGTTTGACGGGCATCAGGTCCGTGCCCGTGCCCTTGCCCCGTCCGGTCATTCAGCATATATCTCAGTACAAAGATAAATGGACGGCACACCTGGAACTTGGCATCTACAGCTTCGCGGAAACGACGTTCGACCCGGCGACGGGCCAGCGCGCCAGCACGGCCCAGCGCCTGCAGGACCTGATCGAGGAGATCGAAATCGCCGACCAGGTGGGGCTGGACGTCTACGGCGTGGGTGAGCACCACCGTCCCGATTATGCCGTCTCCACGCCGGCGGTGGTGCTGGCGGCGGCCGCCGCACGCACGAAGCACATTCGGCTGACGAGCGCGGTGAGCGTGCTCAGTTCGGACGATCCGGTGCGGGTCTTCCAGGAATTCAGCACGCTGGACCTGCTCTCGAATGGCCGCGCCGAGATCATGGCCGGCCGCGGGTCGTTCATCGAGTCGTTCCCGCTGTTCGGCTACGACCTCGATGACTATCACGACCTGTTCACCGAAAAGCTCGACCTCTTGCTCGCCCTGCGCGCGAACGAGCGCGTGACGTGGCAGGGGCGCTTTCGCGCGGCGATGAAGGACCAGCCGGTCTATCCGCGACCGGTGCAGGACCCGCTTCCCGTCTGGATTGCCATCGGTGGCACGCCGCAGTCGGCGGCGCGCGCGGGGACGCTGGGGTTGCCGCTGGCCATCGCGATCATCGGCGGCGAGCCGGCGCGCTTCACGCCGTTCGTGCAGATCTACCGCGACGCGTGGGCGCGCGCCGGGCACGATCCGGCGAAGGCGCGCGTGAGCATCAACTCGCACGGCTTCCTGGCGGAGTCGGCGGCGGACGCGGCCGAGAGTTTCTGGCCCCGCTACGCCGACGTGATGGGGCGCATCGGCCGGGAGCGCGGATGGCCGCCCCCGTCCCGCGCCCACTTCGACCGGGAACGGTCGCCGCACGGCGCGCTGCTGGTGGGCAGTCCACAGCAGGTGACGGACAAGATCCTGTACGAGCACGAACTCTTCGGCATGGACCGTTTCCTGATTCAGCTGAGCGTCGGCACCATGCCGCATGCGCAGATGATGCGGGCCATCGAACTCTACGGCACCGTGGTGGCACCGGCGGTGCGAAGGGCACTTCAATGACCGACCAGCAACTCCGCCTGCAGGTGATCATCTGCAGCACGCGCCCCGGCCGCAAAGGGCCGGCCGTCGCCGCATGGATGACCGAGCAGGCCAAGGCACACGGCCAATTCACCGTGGAACTCGTGGACCTCGCCGACTTCAACCTGCCCATCCTCGACGAGGTGGCGCATCCGCGGCTCGGCCAGTACGAGCACGAGCACACCAAGCGGTGGAGCGAGTCGGTGAAGCGGGCCGACGCCTACGTCTTCGTGCTCCCCGAGTACGACTTCTCGATGCCGGCGTCGCTCCTCAACGCGCTGCAGTGCACCTACCAGGAGTGGACGTACAAGCCGGCCGCCTTCGCGAGTTACGGCGGCGAGTCGGGCGGCCTGCGCAGCGTGCAGATGACGCGGCAGGTGCTGAGCACGTTCAAGGTGGTGGCGATGCTCGAGGCGGTCTCGATCCACCATGTGGCCAAGCGGATCGATGCGGCGACCGGCGCGTTCCTTCCGGATGAAGGGCATCCGAAGAAGGCGCAGGCGATGCTCGACGAGTTGTACAAGTGGGCGGGAGCTTTGCGGACGCTCCGCACCTAAAGGCGGGTGCAGGGGCACAGGCACGGTGTGGTGCAAGGGCACGGTGCGGTGCAAGGGCACGGTGCGGGTGGGGCATACCTGCTGGCGGGAAACAACCGTGGGCCTAGGTTGTCTAACAGGGTGACACCTACTCCCCGCCTATGCGTCTCGCACTGGTTCCCGTTGCACTTCTCGTAAGCGTTCTCGCTCCCCGTTTGGCCGCGCAGGCGCCGGCGGCGGGCGAACGAAGCGCTGGCGTGCGCGTCTCGGGAATCGTGCACGACAGCATTGCGCGCGCGTCCCTCGCCGGCGCGTGGGTGCAGCTGGTCGATGCAGCGGGCACGGCGCAGCACGCGCGGACGGCGGTCTCCGACTCACTCGGCCGGTACGCGTTCGACGATGTGCCCGACGGACACTACCGACTCGGCTTCTTTCACGCGGTGCTCGATTCGCTGGGCGTGGATGTCCCGGCGCATGATCTCCTCGTCAGGGGGCGCGCGGTGCGGGCTGACCTCGCCATCCCGTCCGGCGCCACGCTGCGGGCGCTCGTGTGCGGGGTGCGTTCGGCGCGCGATTCGGGGATCGTGGTGACCGGGGCTGCCGTCATCGGCGTCGTGCGCGCGGCGCGCGGCGGCGCGCCGGCGGCGAACGTAGCCGTCAGCGGTGAATGGCTGGAGATCTCGTTTCGCCCGACCGGGATCGAACGTCGTCGCCCGCGCCTCGCGGTGACCACCGGCGCGAACGGCTGGTTTGCGCTCTGCAATGCGCCGGTGGGCGGGACGATGTTCCTGACGGCGAGTCGCGGGGCGGACAGCACCGATCTGATCGAGGCCGCCGTGCCCCGCGATGGTTTCCTGCGGCGCGACCTGTATCTGGGCGATGCAAAGACCGTCCTCGTGCGAGACACGATACGTCGCCCCGATTCGCTGGCGCTCCCGCCCCGCATCGTGCGCTCCGGAGATGGGCGGCTGACGGGGACCGTGATGAACGCGGACTCCCGGCGGCCCCTGGCCGGGGCGATCGTGCACCTGAGCGACGGCCCATCGGCGCGCGCCGATGAACGCGGCGCCTTCACGCTCGTGAACGCCCCGCTGGGGACACGTACGCTGGAGGTGCGATCGGTCGGCTATTACCCCGACCGGCGTCCGGTGCATGTCGTCGCGGGCATGCCGCCCGTGGAGGTGGCGCTCTCGACGTTCAAGTCGGTGCTCGACACGGTGAAGATCATTGCGCAGGGCGTG
The DNA here is from genome assembly GCA_036504815.1 of Gemmatimonadaceae bacterium. Taxonomy (NCBI): domain Bacteria; kingdom Pseudomonadati; phylum Gemmatimonadota; class Gemmatimonadia; order Gemmatimonadales; family Gemmatimonadaceae; species Gemmatimonadaceae bacterium. Next base: position 551,514 of record DASXUN010000021.1, read on the forward strand.
CCGGACCGGCACAACAGCGGCTACGAGGACCGTCGCCGCACCGGGCTGGGCAGGTATCTCACCGCGGCCGAGCTGGAGCGCCGAGGCGCGCTCTTCACGTCCGATGCCTTCCGTAACTTGCCGGGGACTCGCCTGGAACGCGACGAGATGGGGGCGCGCCGCATCTACGTGCGCAGCGCGTTCGGGGAGTGGTGTGAGCCTTCCGTGCACATCGACGGTCTCCACCTGTGGAACCTCACTGCCGACGACATCGACGGAATGGTGGCGCTGCGGTACGTGAAGGGGATTGAGGTCTACAACGAAGCGACAACGCCGGCCGAGTATCAGCGCGCCCTGACCGGGTGCGGCACCATCCTGATCTGGACCAAGTAGCGACGCGGGCACCCATGCAATCGATCCTCCGGACCCTGTGTGTGGTGGCGGCCACCGCCGGGTCGGCGCGCGCCCAGGCGACGGGCGCGGTCTTGAGCGGCGTGGTGCGCGACAGCATCGCGCGAGTGCCGCTCGCCGGGGCCTGGGTGCAGCTCGTGGAAGCCGGCCGACAGGCGACGCGGGCGCGCACGGTCGTCACCGATTCGCTCGGGCGCTTCGCGTTCGACGGACTCCCCGACGGCCGATACCTCATCGGCTTCTTCCATCCCGTGCTCGACTCGCTCGGCGTGGAGCCCCTGCTGCGGCAGGTTTCGGTGTCACGGCGGCGCCCGGCGCGCATCGACCTGACTACGCCCTCCGCGGTGCGGCTGCGGGCCGCGCTGTGCCGGGACCTCATGGCCCCGACGGCTGGCGGGGCGGTGCTGGGCGCCGTGCGCGACGCACGTTCACGCGCGCCGATCGACGGCGCATCCGTGACCGGCGAGTGGCTCGAGATCACGTTCAGTCGCGGCGGGCGCGTGGGACGCCTTCGCGGACGGGTCTCCGCCACGACCGCGGCAAACGGATGGTTCGCGCTCTGCAACGTGCCGGCGCGCGGCATGATGTTCCTGCGGGCGACCAACGGCGCCGACAGCACCGACCGCATCGACGTGCAGGTGCCACCCGAGGGATTGGTGCGGCGCGAACTTTTCATTGGTCCGTCGCGCCTGGTCCTGCTGAGCGACAGCGCGCCCGTCACGGATACGCTAGTGCCGGCGCGCCGCGCCCGCGTGGGCGCGGCGCAGTTGCAGGGCATCGTCGTCAGCAGCGCGAGCGGTCGGCCGCTGGCCGGCGCCATGGTACGCGTCGGCGACAATCCGCCCGCGCGGGCCGATGAACGTGGTGCGTTCACGCTGGTGGACGCGCCGCACGGGACGTGGATGCTGGAGGCGCGCGCGGTCGGATACGGACAGGCGCGCGTCGCGGTGGACCTGGTCACCGGCGCGGCGCCAGTCACCATCGCGCTGAGCTCCGCGAAAGCGATGCTCGACACGGTGAAAGTGATCGTGGCGAACGCGGCGGATCGGCACGCGAGCGGATTCGAGGACCGGCGTCGTTCGGGCGCAGGGATGTTTCTCACGGCGCAGCAGATTGCGCGCCGCGGCGCGTTCACCACGTCGGACATCTTCCGGCAGCAGAGCGGCGTGCGGATCGGCTACGACTACGACACGCTCGAGACCGACGCCAACCCGGACGTGCTTGTCGACATGAACCAGCTCAGCGACCGCCGGCTGCTGATGCGGGGGATCAGCGGCAACTGGTGCGAGCCGGCGCTCTGGTTCGACGGAACGCTGATTCCTGAACTGAGCGTGGATGCCATCGACGGCTGGGTGCGGCCCGAGCGACTGGCCGCCATCGAGATCTACTCGGAAGCGACCGTGCCGCCGCAGTTTCAGCGGAACCGATCGGGGTGTGGGGCGATTCTATTCTGGACGAAGTAGATGCGCTGACCGTCGTGTCCGACGAATGTTGACACTCGGGACAAACATCTGCATATAGAGCGGGGAAACCTGAGTTTTCCCGGCCACGACGAACTGAGCGTCTCCGGATGGTGCGCGGGTCCACGGACCCCACCATCCGCATAAATACGCCCCCCGCGTTGGAAAGTCTGACCTCGCTCGCCGCCCTTTTCTCAGGGGATCGTTGGTGCATCCCATCATCATGCTGATGGAGAACAACATGAACGCGCCGTTCGCCCGTCGTCTTCGTCGACTCGCCGCGCCGGCTCTCGCCATCGTCCTGGCCGCGGCGCCACCCGGGACCCTCAAGGCGCAGGCCACCGGGATCGTGCAGGGGACGGTCACCGCCGAGGGATCGAACAATCCCCTGGCGAACGTGACCATCTCGATCGTCGGCAATCCGCGTTACGTCCGCACCGACGAGACCGGCAAGTACCGGCTGGCGGCCGTCCCGATCGGCACGAGCACGCTGCGCGCGCTGAGTTTCGGCTACGCCTCACAGACGCGGTCGATCACCGTCGTGAGCAGCGGTACGCTCACGGTGAACTTCGTGCTCAAGGCGGCGGCGCTCTCGCTGGATGCCGTGGTGGTCACCGGCACGGCCGCCGAGGCACGCAAGAAGGAAGTCGGCAACGCGATGGCGACCATCGACATGAAACTGGCGGCGTCGCCACAGATCAAGGACGCGCAGGACATGATCGGCGCCCGAGCGCCGGGCATCACGGTGCTCGGAAACTCGGGCCAGCCCGGGGCGGGCGGCACCATCCGGCTGCGCGGCAGCAACAGCGTGACGCAGGGGAACAACCCGATCATCTACGTCGACGGCATTCGCATCTACAGCCAGAGCGGCCCGGTGACGCCGGCGGCGCGCCAGAGCGCCGCGGCCTTCAACGACATCAAGGCGGATGAAATCGAGCGCGTGGAGATCGTGAAGGGCGCGGCGGCCACGACGTTGTACGGCACCGAGGCATCGGGCGGAGTGATCCAGATCTTCACCAAGCGGGGCGCCGCCGGCGCCCCGCAGTGGAGTGCGTCGATGACCGCCGGCGCGAACGTCCTGGGGCAGGTGGGCCCGAAATCGGACCCGACGGACCTTGGCCTGAAGTGCAGCGGCATCCACACGGACGGCGTGGGCCAGCGGTACATGGATCCGACCTGCCCGGCCAACGGCACGTGGCTCCGCAAGGGACCGGTGCAGCGCCTGGACCTGGAGGTCAAGGGCGGCGGCGAGAACATGACGTACTTCCTCTCCGGCAACTACGGCAACAACGAGGGCGTCATCCGCACCGGGGCGCAGAAGGACGGCGGGTTCCGCGCGAACTTCACCTTCATGCCGGCCAAGAAGCTGGTGATCGGCGTCAACAGCGCCTACAACAAGAAGTCGATCCGCTGGATTGGTGACGGCAACCTCGCGAACGGATTCACGCTGAACGTGTTTCGCGGGTCGAGCGGCAACTTCAAGGGCGGCAAGGGGGCCGATTGCGCCAACGTTCCGGCCGGCGTGACCTGCCTCACCAACAAGTACATCCTGGACGAGAACATCACGAACGACGCCGACCACTTCATCACCGGCGCGTCGATCTCGTGGAATCCGTTGAATGGGTTGAGCAACCGGTTCAACGTCGGCTTCGACTACAACAACAGCAACAACAGCTACCTCCAGCCGTTCGGGTTCCTGAACCTCCCCACCGGTTCGCTCAACAGCACGATGTGGAACCACACGAAGCTGTCGCTCGACTACGCGGGGTCGTTCCAGAACACGCTGTTCAAGCAGTATGCGTCGACGTTCTCGTGGGGCGGACAGCTGTTCGACGACCGCGAGCGGTACACGACGATGACGGGCACCGGGCTGTCGGGTCCGGGCGAGCCGACGCTCGAATCGTTCGCGATACGGACGCTCGGGGTCGCCACCCAGCCGCGGGTGGTCAACGCCGGCTTCTTCGTACAGGAGATGGTGGGCTGGAACGATCGCCTGTTCGTCACGGGCGGCCTGCGCGTGGACGGCAACAGCGCGTTCGGCTCGGCCTTCGGGCTGCAGACGTACCCGAAGATCAGCGCCGCCTACGTGCTCTCCGAGGAGAAGTGGTGGCCGTCCCGGTGGGTGCAGACGTTGAAGCTGCGCGCCGCGGTCGGCGAGTCGGGCAAGGCGCCGGGCGCGTTCGACGCCGTGCGCACGTGGGACCCGGTGTCGGGCGATGAAGGCAAGCCGGGCGTGGTGGTGCAGCAGCGCGGCAATCCCGATCTCGGCCCCGAGCGCACGCGCGAGACCGAGGTCGGTTTTGACGCCGCGGCCTTCGACAACCGGCTGTCGCTGGAGGTGACGGGATTCCACGCGCGCACGCTTGGCGCGCTGATCGGCGTGGTCTATCCGCCCTCGGAAGGCTTCTCGCGAACCCAGCTCACCAACGTTGGCACGCTCGAGAACAAGGGCCTGGAGGTGCAGGTCAACGGGGAGATCCTCCAGACTACGCGCGTCAATTGGTCTGGGCGCGTCAGCATCACGTCGCTGGCGAGCAACACCGTCAACGTGGGCGGCGTGCCGATCTCGACCGGACTGGGCAGTTACGTTCGCGCCGGTTACCCGGTGCCCGGGCTGTTCGGCTACAAGATCATGAATCCCGACGCCATCGCCGACCCGGTCATCAAGCCGGACCAGTACCTCGGGGCGCTCTACCCGACGCACATCACGAGCATCGGCACGACCCTCACGTTCTGGCAGAACCTGACGCTGGATGTGCTCGGCGAGTTCCAGGCTGGCGGACACCTGACGAACTTCATCGGCTACCAGGGCATCGTGCGCAACATCTGGCAGCCGTGCTACGCCGTGCAGGCGAAACTTCGTGCCTACAACGGCGTGGATGGAAAGAAGGGAACGGCCGATGACGTGCTGGATGCGCTCGCCGGCGTGACGGCACGCGATCGGGGGCGCTGCGCGATCGACCCAACGGTTCGCAGCTCCGATTTCTGGGTGTCGAAGACCGATTTCTTCAAGCTGCGCTCGGTTTCGCTCTCGTACCAGATTCCCGCGCGCTATCTGCGCGGCACGGCGAAGGGGGCGACGTTCACGCTGTCCGGGCGCAACCTGTGGACGAGCACCAAGTACGATGGGGCAGATCCCGAGGCCAACGACGCGAGTGACGCGGGGGCAGGGCTGGGTCGTCGCGAGTACTACCAGTTGCCTCCGTTCAGGACCTTCCTGGCGACCCTTCGCCTCACCTTCTGACCTACCGCGAGGATATCACGATGAAGACCAAGAGAGTTCTCCTGGTTGCCCTCGCCGGCGTGCTTTCGTCGGTTGGGTGCAACGGGTTCCTGGAAGTGACCAATCCGGGTCCGATCAACGACTCGGCCCTCTATACGCCGGACGCCGTGCCGAGCCTCGTGGTCGGCATGTCGTCGGACTACTCCAATATCCTCGACGAGATCACCCGCATCACGTCGATCGCGGGCGACGAGAGCGGACACGGCGGCAGCTACACGTCGGAACAGATCTGGGTGAAAGGCGTGATCCGGCCCGAGGACGTGAACGGCCTCTGGGCAGGGATGCACCAGGTCCGGTTCGAATCCGAATCAGGCGTGGCCCGCATCAAGGCGATGACGGGCTTCAGCTACGACAACAGCGCGCTGTCCGCGCGCGCCAACATGTTTGCGGGGTTCGCCAACCGGCAGCTCGGAGAGACCTCGTGCGAGGCGGTGTTCGACAACGGGCCGGCGCAGGACTACAAGACCTTCTTCGCGCGCGCCGAGACGTACTTCACCGAGGCGATTCGCATTGCCCAGGCGGCGGGAGCGAGCGCGACGGACGTGCTGAACGCCTCGTACGCGGGCCGCGCCGCCGTGCGCGTGTCGCAGGGGAACTGGAGCGGCGCCGTGGCCGACGCGGCGCTCGTGCCGTCGAACTTCGTGTACCTGGCGTACTACTCCACCGGCTCGACGCGCGAGAACAATTCGCTGGTGCAGGAGACCTACGTGCGACGCGAGTTCTCCGTCTACGGCTCGCAGTGGGCGCAGGTGTTCAAGGATCCGCGCGTGCCGTGGGATACCATCAAGACGTCCTCCGGGTCGATCCAGAAGGCGCAGGACGGGCTCACCCCGTTCTTCCGGCAGGCGAAGTACAAGGACCTCGGCTCCGACATCCCGATCACCAAGGGGGCCGAGATGCTGATGATCCGCGCCGAGAATGCGCTGCGCGGCGGCGACATTGCCGGTGCGTTCGGCTTCATCAACCAGCAGCGGGCCGTCTACGCGCTCGCGCCGCTCACCGCTCCGGCCGACGTGGCGACCGCGTGGACGACGCTGGAGAAGGAGAAGGGAGCCGTGCTCTGGCTTGAGGGGCGACGCCTGGGTGACCTGCGGCGCTGGAATGCGGAAACCGGTCCGGCGAAGAACACGTTCCTGGATAGCCGGGACAAGTGCATCCCGATCAGCCTGAACGAACTCCAGACCAACCCGAACCTGCGCGGACGGACAACCCCTTGAACCGGCGCTGACCGGAGCGGTCGCGCCTCCCCTCGTGCAGCCTTCCGCGCGAGGGGAGGCGTGCATCTGGGCGGCTTGCACCGCGCGACGCGATCGGTTGCTGTGCTTCGCGGCGCGGCGCATGTTCCCTGCGGCCGCGAACCGATTTCCATCCCGAATGTACCGGTGAGGCGACTTGGGACTCTCGACTGAGCGCGGCATCCGCCCGATCGTCCTGACGCTGTTCTTCCTGTCGGGCGCGTGCGGCCTGGTGTACGAAATCGTCTGGATGCGGATGCTCACGCTCGTGTTTGGCGCCACCGCGCTGGCCACGAGCGTCATTCTCGCCGTGTTCTTCGCCGGGCTGGCCCTCGGCAGCTTCCTGTTCGGCAAGGCCGCCGACCGGAGCCGCAACCCGCTGGCGCTCTACGCGGCCCTGGAGGCCGGGGTCGGGCTCTTCGCCGTTCTGATGCCGCTCCTGCTCACCGGTGTCACAGCTGCCTACGTCGCGCTGGCACGCCGCGTCGACCTGAGCTTCTATCCGCTGAGCCTGGTGCGACTCGTCCTGTCAACGGCGGTGCTCATCGTTCCCGCGACGCTGATGGGCGGGACGCTCCCGGTGATCGTGAAGTGCCTCGCGCGGAGCATGGATCGGCTGGGACTCGACGTCGGCCGGCTCTATGCCCTCAACACGCTGGGCGGCGTCGTCGGCGCGCTCGCGAGCGGATTCTTCCTCATCCTGCTGCTCGGCGTCCGCGAAACCGCGTACCTCGCCGGTGTGGTGAACCTGCTCGTCGCCGGCATTGCCTTCACCCTCAGTCGTGAGATGACTTCGTCATCCGTCACACCGTCGCCGGGCGATGAGCCGTCGGTGACGCGGACGGTTCACGACGTCGCCAGCCAGGGACTCTCACCGTCGCTGGCTCGCCTCCTGCTCTGGTCCATCGGCGTCTCCGGGGCCGCCGCGCTGGCGCTCGAGGTGCTGTGGACGCGGGCGCTGGTCTATTACCTGGACAACTCCACGCACGCGTTCACCACGGTGTTGACGGCGTTCCTGCTGGGCATCGCGCTCGGCAGCGCGGTGGTGGCGCAGTTCGCGGATCGGCGGCTGCGCCCGATCATGGTGTTTGGCGTCGTGGAGCTGCTGATCGGCATCACGGCCCTGCTCGCCATTCCCATCCTGGCCGCGTCCACCCCCGTGCTCACGGGCATGGAAGGACAGGCCGTGGACGCCATGCTCTGGTGGAAATGGAGCGGGCTACGATTCGTTCGCAGCCTGGCGGTCATGCTGGTGCCCACCGTGCTCATGGGCATGACGGTGCCGCTCGTCGTGAAGATCCTCGCCGCGCACCTGTCCCGCCTCGGCGGATCACTTGGCCGCGTGTACTCCGCCAACACCATTGGTGGAGTCATCGGGTCGGTCGTCGCGGGTTTCGTGCTCATTCCCATGCTCGGCGTGAGTGGCGGAATCTTCGCCGTCGCGACGGCGAGCACGGCACTGGGTCTCGTGGTGCTGCTGGCCGACCCCGTCGTGCAGGGCCGGCGCCGTGCGCGCGCGATGATCGGCGCGGGGGGCGGGCTCGTCTTCGTCGTGCTCTCCCAACTGAGCGCGCACCGCCTGGTCCTGGCTTCGTATCGCGAGCGAGCCGACGGGACCGGAGTCCTGTTCTATCAGGAGGGGATCGGCTCGACGGTGAAGGTCTTTCGCGACAAGCGAGGCGACAAGGTGCTGAGCATCGACGGCTTCCCGGTCGCCGGGACGACACCGGGGATGCGCGACGCGCAGGAGACGCTGGGCAATTACCCGATGCTGCTCAGCGCGGTGCCGTCGCCGCGCGTGAACCTGATTGGTTTCGGGGCCGGCGGCGCGTCGTGGGAGGCGCTGCAGTACGACGTGTCGGCGGTGGACTGCGTGGAACTGGTGCAGGGCGTCATCGACGCGTCGCCCTGGTTTGCCGAGGTGAATCACGACGTCGTGCAACGACCTGAGTACCGCCTCATCATGAACGACGGGCGGAATTACGCCCTGATGACGGACCAGCGGTACGATGTCATCTCGGTGGATGCCACGTCGCCCAAGATGGCCGGCAACGGGAGCCTCTACACGCTGGAGTTCTATCAGCTGCTGGAGAGGCGCCTGTCGGAGGATGGCGTGGCCGTGCAGTGGCTGCCGTTCCACCTGCTGTCGGACGCCGAGATGAAGATGACGGCGCAGACCTTCATGCAGGTCTTCCCGCACACGACGCTATGGCTGTCGCCGCTCAAGTTCCACGGCCTGCTCGTGGGTTCGCGCAAGCCGCTGCAGATCGATGTGCAGGCCCTGCGGCGCAAGCTGCAGCGGCCGGGGGTCCGGCAGGAGATGGCCACGGTGGACGCAACGGAGCCGCTCGATTTCCTGTCGGGCTTCGTGATGGGCGAAGCCGACCTGCGGCGGTACGTGGGCAGCGCGAAACTGAACACGGACAACCGTCCGTACCTCGAGTTCACGCCGGCCTGGTCATTCTTCCTCGGCCAGCGATACGGGCTCGGCAATCTGACCGTCTTCCAGGCAATGCGAACGAGCGTCGCGCCGCTGCTGACCAACCAGGGAGCCACACCGTCGGCGGCCGCGGCCATGGCCGACAGCGTGGAGCGCCGGTATCAGGCGACGCAGCACAGCTTCAAGGGCGACATCTACTATGCGCTTGGCATGACGGACAAGGCGTGGGCCGAGTGGCGCTCGGCGAGCGCCATCGATCCGGGCGACAAGAGTACCAGGCGAGCGATCGAGCGGGCGAGCGGGCCGGCCTGGACGAGATGACAGGAGTTATTCTTCGTCCATCTACCCGGAGCAGACAATGACCATCAAGGCCTACGGCGCCCACGCCGCCGACAAGCCACTCGAAGCGCTCAACATCGAGCGCCGCATCCCCGGCGCGCACGACGTCCAGATCGACATCGCGTACTGCGGCATCTGCCACTCGGACCTCCACACCGTGCGCGCGGAGTGGCCCGGCACCCTCTATCCCTGCGTTCCCGGTCACGAAATCGTGGGGCACGTGAGCGCCGTCGGCGCGAAGGTGACCCGTTTCAAGGTTGGCGAGACGGTCGGCGTTGGATGCATGGTGGACAGCTGCGGGCACTGCGGCTCCTGCAAGGAGGGACTCGAGCAGTTCTGCGAGAGCGGCATGGTCGGCACCTACAACGGCCCGACGCCCGACGCGCCCGGGCACACGCTGGGCGGGTACTCGCAGCGCATCGTGGTGAAGGACGATTTCGTGCTGCGCATCACGCACGCGCCCGAGCAGCTGGCCGCAGTGGCCCCGCTCCTCTGCGCCGGCATCACCACCTTCTCGCCGCTGCGCCACTGGAAGGCCGGTCCGGGCAGGAAGGTGGGAATCGTTGGCATCGGCGGGCTGGGGCACATGGGCGTGAAGCTCGCGCACGCGATGGGGGCGCACACCGTGGCCTTCACGTCAAGCGACCGCAAGCGCGACGCCGGCAAGGCGCTGGGAGCTGACGAGGTGGTCGTCTCGACGAACGCCGCCGAACTGGCAACGCACGCCGGGAGCTTCGACCTCATCATCGACACGGTCTCGGCGAGTCATTCGCTCGACACGTACATCAGCCTGCTCAAGCGCGATGGAACGCTCGTGCTGGTGGGTGGGCCGGCGCGTCCGCACCCGACGCCAAACTACACGTCCCTCGTGATGAAGCGCCGCGCACTTGCCGGGTCGCTGATCGGCGGCATCGCCGAGACGCAGGAGATGCTCGACTTCTGCGCGGCGCGCGGGATCGTCTCGGACATCGAACTCATCCCCGCGCAGCAGCTCAACGAGGCCTACGAGCGGATGCTGAAGAGCGACGTGAAGTACCGCTTCGTGATCGACAGCGCGACGCTCGCGAAGTGACGGAAGGGTCGCGGCGCGCCGTCAGGGTGCGCCGCGGTCGTTCCGCACCGCTTCTGCATCATCAAGAACACGCGACTGCGTGGTACGCCTGGCGAGGAAAGGGCGAACGAACCACTCACTTGCCAGGTCCCACCCGCGTCGTGACGCCGAGATAGATGCTTCGGCCAAGGCCCGGGAGCAGGCCCGGACCCGGGTACTCCGCCGTGCGCTTCGTGAAGTAGTGCAGGTTCGCGAGGTTGTTGACGCCGCCGGTCAGGACAATCCGCGGCGCAAGCCGCCACCGCAACGAAAGATCAAGCACTGTGTACGCGGGCACGAATCCCGTTGCGCCATCCTCCACCGACGACGCCACCGAGTTGTTCGCGTCGCCAAACGAATCGCCCGTGTGGCTGGCCTGCACCGTCATCGCCAGCGGACCGCGGGCCCAGCTCACACCAAGCCGCTCGACCACCCGCGGCGCCTGCTCGACGCGATTCCCGCGGAACTCGCCGGTGAGATACCTCGCGTCGACGTACGCGAATGAGTTGAACAGGTCAATCGTGCCAAGCGCTGCACGGAATCGCGGCGCGAGCAAAGTCAGCAGGTCAATCTCGACGTACGATTCGACGCCCTGGTGCCGACTGTTGCCGATGTTCGCGATTTCGAGCGACGCATCGGGACCACTGCCCACGGATCGCGTCCCGGCGCGGTCTCGGTACTGCAGGTAGAAGCCCGAGACGTCGAACTTGAACGACGGCCCCGCCGTGCCGCGCCATCCAAGGTCGGCATTGTACCCACGCGATGACCGCAGCCCGGGATCGACCGTCGCGATGCTCCCAAATGGCGTCTGCGACGCGTAGAGAATCGGGCGATACGCTTCGCTGACATTCGCGTACGCCGAAGTGGACGAGCCGATGAGGTACTCTGCCCCCGCGCCCACGAGCGGGTACGCGATGGTACGCGGCGTGAATGTCGAGGCGACCTCCGTGTAGCCCTCCGCGCTTGATCGGAGGTATTCGAGGCGCACGCCGGGAGTCACCGACAGGCGCGCCGACAGATGCACGAGATCCTCGGCGTACACCGCCGCGTTCACCGACCGGAACCGCAGGGCGCGTTCCCACGTGCCGCCGTAGAGCCGCATGTCGAAATCGCTGCCCGTCGACGCGGGGCCGCCCTCGAAGCGCCGCAGGCTGTTGGCGCCGAAGCGCACGCCCATCGCGAGTGTCTGGTGCGGACCAAACGTCGCGTGGTTCACGTGCAGTCGCGACTCGAGCGCAACGTTCGCAAAGCGCTCACGCTCGGCCTCGCGGGGAACGAACGAGCCGGTTGCCGGGTCGATCGCGTCCGCCGCCGCCGCCCCGCCGTCCTCGTTGCGCCAGACCAGATGCCGATCGCTCGACTGAACGGAGAGCGTGGTCTCGAGTCCGACGTCCGACGTCGGCTCGTAGCGCAACTTGATCGCGGCGACGTTCCATGGACTGGCGAGCCAGTTGCGCGCACGGAACGACTGCCTCGGCCCCTCGGCGAACTGTTCATCCGACAGTCCCCCGGGCATGTGAATGCGGTTGCGCGATGCCGTGAGTTCGAGATCCATGGACACGCGGTCCGATGCCCGGTACGTCGCGCCGAGGAACCCGGTTGTCTGCCGCACGTCGGAGTTGGGGCGCCAGCCGGCATCGACGCGTCCGTGCAGGAAGCCATAGTACGCCCAGCGCCGCGTGCCGCCAGCGACCGAGTTGAACGAGTTGAGGAATCCAGCGCCGCCGGCGGTCTGTCCGAACACGAAGGTCGGCGCCGCGCCCGCGGTGCCGCGCTTCGTCACGTAGTTCACGACGCCGCCGAACTGGGGCCCGTGGGACAGCGACGCCGCCCCCCGAATGACTTCGATGCGGTCGAGCGCCTCGGCGGGAGGCGTATAGTACGTCTCGGGATAACCGAACAGGTCAGCGGCAATGCTCACGCCATTCTGCCTCGTGTTCACTTCCTGCGACTGCGTGGGATTGAGGCCGCGGAAGCCGATGCCGTTCGACGGAAAGCCCGCGCCCTGCGTCTCGGAGAAATGCGCCCCCGGAATGCGCCCGAGGATCTGGCGTTCCACATCCTGCGCGAGGTTGGCGTGCAGGCTGTCCATCACGATCACCTCGGACTTCTTGCCGGACAGGATCACTCCGTCGTGCACGTAGGGCAGGTGCCCAATGACGTGCAACGGGCGTGCGGCCGCAATCCGCACCGCCGCGAGGCGCGTCGGGCCTTCGTCGAGTGCGAACACGATGCTCACCGCCGAGTCCGCCACGACGGTCACCTCACGCTGAAGTGCGGCCCGTCCCGGCACCTGCAGGCGCAGGCTGTAGCGGCTGGCAGGAACATGCGTCAGCGCGAACCGTCCCCCGCTGTCCGTGGTGGTCTGGTAGTCCGTGCCAGCGAGGGAGACGAGAAGCCCGAATCGCTCCTGGGCGCTGCCCGCGACCACCATTCCGCGAATGAGGCCAGTTTGAGCAAGGAGATTCGGCGTCCACGGTGCCAGGGCAAGACAGGCAATCGTTCCGGCGAGGCGGAAGAATGTTCGAGCACAGGCCCGTGAAGATGACATAAGCTCCATTGCTACTTACAGTTAGCGAGATAACCGTACATGAGAATAACTCTCAGGGGGACGCACGTTATCTAATCCGATAAATACCCTCGGGAAATCGGGAGTTCCACTTACGTGGAGTTGCGGATGCAGCGTCCAGGAGATGGAACCAAGGAAATCGTGGTCATAGCCACCTCGGTGGCATCCGCCCGATGTGATCTGCAGTTCCATAGGACTAACGCCGCCCAGACGCCTGCTAGTCTTTGGGAACTCCACGGCGGCGGCGAATAGCGGCGAGGTCATCCGGTGAGGACAGCCTGGCCAGGGCGTCGACGGCCGCGAAACGGACCAGCGGTTCGTCGTCTTCCTGGGCAACTGTGAGCGCCGATACATCGGCCGCAGTACCCGCGTTTGCGAGCACCGCACAGGCGTTGCGCTTGAGCCCGGACAGCTTGGCGCGCGACAGGGGGGTGTGCTTGAGTTCCGCCGTGAACTCGGCCGGGGTCATCGCCAGGAACGCGCGCGCCAATTCCCGGGCGTCGGGCGAAACCAGCCGCTCCAGGGGAGAAAAGGCCGATTCGGTCGCCCCGGCGGAGAACTTACGGTTATACGGACACACCTCCTGGCACACATCGCACCCAAACAGGTGCTCGCCCACCATCGCCGACTGCTCGGGCGTATGGGGCCCCTTGAGTTCGATGGTCAGGTACGAGATGCACCGTCGCGCGTCGAGCACACGGGGCTCCGCGAACGCCTGCGTCGGGCACGCATCGAGGCAGCGAGTGCACGTGCCGCAATGATCGGTCGCGAACGGCTGGTCTGCCGTGAGCGGCACGTCGAGGAGGAGCGCGCCGATGAAAAAGAAGGAGCCGAGTTTGGGGTGGATGAGCAGCGTATTCTTGCCGAACCAGCCCAGTCCGGCGCGGCGTGCGAGGTCGCGCTCCAGCACGGGGCCGCTGTCCACAAACGACCGGCCCTTCACATCGGGTAGCTCAGTACGCACCCACTCGAGCAGCGCGTCGAGCTTGTCCCACATCACGCGATGGTAGTCGGCAAACCGCGCGTAGCGGGCAATGGGACCGTCGGGCTGTGTGCCGCCGTAGTTCAGCGCAACGACGAGCGCACTGATCATGCCATCCACCGGGCGCCGGGCGTCGCGGCGCAACTCGGCGCCACGCTCGAGATATCCCATCTCGCCGTGGTATCCTGCCGCGAGCCACGCGTCGAAATGCGCGACCGTGTGGGGCGTCCCCAACCGGGTGATGCCGGCGAGATCAAAGCCCGCCGCGCGGGCCTGCGTCTTGAGGCGGTCTTCGAAGCCGGCGGGAACCGGCTGGCTCACGGAAAGCGCCGCGCCCAGCGAGCGTAGCGCAGGATGTCCGCGACCGGCGGAATGGCGTCCTCATTTCCGTAGGCCGTGTACATCCGCCAGCGCAGGTACTCGCGGTCGGGCCACGGGATGAACGGGAACCGCGCCCACCACCGCCGCCGGCGATAGCGCCACCACAGCACCGTCAAGTCAGCCGCCACGCGCGGGTTGGCGAGCGCGCGGAGCTTGAGGGCGAGGAGCAGACGGAGCCATGCCATGAAGGGAAAGATGGTGCGGGCGGCTGGGAGATGGCAGATGGCAGATGGCCGATGGCCGAATCGGTTCCGCCGCGTAGGGAGGCACTTCCTGCCGCTCCGCCGCGCCCGTAACGTCCATCGTTCGCCTCCGCCATCTGCCTTCCGCCGTCCGCCATCACTACCTCTGACACATGGCCATCCGCGGCCTGATGCCCTTCATCTCGCGCCTCGCGACGCGCGGCTACTACCGCTTCTCGGTAGGCGGCGCGCGCGTTCCCGCGGATGGGCCAGTGCTGATCGTCGCGAACCACAACAACAGCCTGATGGACCCGGCCTTCGTGACCGTGGCGGCCGGTCGTGAGGTGCGCTTTCTCGCCAAGTCGACGCTCTTCACGCATCCGCAGATTGGCTGGCTGGTGAAGCTGGTGGGCTCCATTCCGGTCTATCGTGCCCAGGACGACCCGAAGCTCCTCGGGCAGAACCGCGACATCTTCGTAGCCGTGCATGCGGCCCTCGCCGACGGCGCGGCGGTCGGCATCTTCCCAGAGGGGACGAGCCACTCGGGGTCGCGCCTTTCGCCGCTCAAGACCGGTGCCGCACGCATCGCGCTGGGCGCGGCGCGGCGCATCGGTGGCGCGTTTCCGATCATTCCGATTGGACTCGTCTTCCGCGATCGCAACAGCGTGCGCAGCGAGGCGCGCGTCGTCGTCGGCGACGCCTTCGACTGGAGCGACCTCGCCGCGCGCAGTGAGGAGAAGTTCGCGGTGCGCGAACTGACCGCGCGCATTGACGTCGCCATGCGCCGGGTCACGCTGAACCTCGATTCCTGGGAAGACGCGGCCTTGGCGCACGTGGCCGAGCAGATCTGGGCCGCCGAGCACGCCTCGCCGCGTGATTCCGAGGCGACAGTATCGCGACTCGCCCTCATCGCGAACGTGCTGCAGCGCTTCCGGTCGCGCGGCGACGCCGAGTGGCTCTCCACCGCGCGCGAACTGCGCGCGCACGCGCGGATGCTGCAGCGCATGGGACTGTCGCCGCAGGCGCTCAAGGAAGATGTGAGTGCGCCGTCGGCGCTGCTGTGGACGCTCAAGCGGCTGCCGCTGATCGGGCTGATTCCGCTGGCCTCGCTGGCGCTGCTGCTGTACTGGCCACCGCTGGCCGGGGCGCGCTGGTTCGCGAAACACAACAAGGAAGGACCGGATTCGCAATCCACCTACCATGTCCTCGCGCTCGCGCTGCTGAGCACCATCTGGACGATGCTGCTCTGTGGCGTGGCGGCATGGACCTTCGGCTGGCTGGGCGCGCTGGCCGCGTTGGTGCTGCTGCCGACCACCATGACCGGCGCGGCGGTGGTGGCCGAGCGCCGCCGGCTACGCTGGCTCACCGTGCGCCGCTTCTTCGTGCGCCACCTGCATCGCCGGCGCCTCCGGCGCATGCGCGAACGGCAAGCGATGATCGCGGCGCATCTGAACGAGCTGCTCGAGCTGGGGCTACAGTAGAGGCACTACAGGAACGACACCCCGTCCAGTCCCGCCGGCACCGGCAATCCGAGCGCCGCCAGCGCGCTCGGCATCACGTCCGTCGTGCGCCGCGGCGTGCCGGCCACGGGGCGATTGAGCAGGAGCGGCACGTCCATGTGCTCGCGGTGCAGTGCGCCGTGCGACGAGACATGCGGAATGGGTTCATAGCGTCCGCGAAAATCCCAGCCGCGCGACGCCGAGAGGATCATCTCTCCCGCGCGTGACGAGTTTGCGAGCTGGAGGAGCTGCACGAGTGCGTCGGGATAGTCCGTGCCGGCGCATGCGGCGTGCGCCGCCTCGGGTGATGCGGCCTCGATGGGTCCGCCAAGCCCCAGCGGATCGCCCCCGTCGACGGGGACGTACGCGAACCGATCTCCGGTCCGGCGCACCATCGCCCGCCCGCGGCGCGCCCGCGCACGCACTTCGAGCGCGCATGGGCTGTGCGGAAGGACCAGGAGGTCCACCGACGCGCGGTCCAGCAGCCGACTGGCAACGGGCTCCCATCGCGCCGACAGCTCCCGCCAGAACGGCCGCGCGCGCCGGCTCAACTCGAGATAGACGTGGCTCATGGCGTTGCCGCTGACCATCACCGCCACATCCCGTCCGCCGCCGACGGTCCATGGATGGGAGAGCACGCCGAACCCCCACTCGGCGAACAGCCCTGCGAGATCGTCGTGGCACGCCACCGGCGAGTGCCCGTGGTCGCTGACCACCCAGAGGTGCATCGTCGCCCACCGGCCGTCGCGCACGGCGTCGGCGCGGATCGCCGCCGCGGTATCGTCCACGATGCGCATGGCGGCGAGCACGTCGGCATGCGCATGACCCACGGCGTGCGAGGCCTTGTCGATGCCGGGGTGTGCGCAGAGCGCGAAGCGCGGCTGCTCGCGTCGAATGCGCGCCGCCACCATGGCGCCGATCTCGCGGTCGATCACCAGCCAGCCGGGCAGGTCGCCGCGGAAATGTGTCCAGGCCGCGCGCGCCGCGAACGCCCAGCCGAAGCCAAGACGCCGCGTGCTCGTGAGCCCGCGGCCGATGGGTGTCAGCGAGCCGAGGGCATCGGGGACGTGCTCAAACAACGTGCGATGATGCGGCGTCAGGTCGCGGTCGGAATGCCGGGCCTGGATGCCGACGTAACTGCGCGCGAAGTGCGGCCAGTTCCCCGTTGTCCGCGCGCGATCCCACCAACGAATGCCAGGCAGGCCCGCCGTGCCGGGGAAGATCCCGAGCAGGAAGGGGGCATACGCGGGGCCGGTGACCGATGGAAAGGTCGTGGTGACCGTGTGCAGCCCGCCCTCGGCGCGCAACCGGGCGAGCGCCGGCAGGGCGCCGGCGTCCAGGGCGTTTCGCAGGGTGTCGGGGCGGGCACCATCGGCCACGAGGACGACAACGCTCGGGTGGGACGGGTCGCGGCGGATCACGGCGGAAAGTAAACTGCAATCCATGGCGAAACCAAAGAAGAAGACGACACCGCGCAACGCGCGCGGGAAGCCGGTGGACCCGAGCGTGCGTCGCACGGCCGAACACGAGGCGCTGGCCGGGGTGCGCGAACGGCATCAGCTGGGTCATCTGGCCGCGGGGCGAATGCCGCCGGGGGCCCCGGTAGTGACGGCCGCCGAGGCGCGGCGCCTCAACATCGACGACGCCATCCGCGACGCGCGGCCGCTGGTGACCGAGGACCAGAAGCTGCTGAACTTTGCCCCGCGGGCCAGCGACGACTTCACGCGCACCGATCCGTGGCGCGTGATGCGCATCATGGGCGAGGTCATCGAGGGGTTTGACACGCTCGCCAAGGTGGAGCGGGGGGTGACGTTCTTCGGGTCGGCGCGCACGGCGCCGGATGATCCCCAGTACCTCGCCGCCAACGAGACGGCGCGGCTCCTCGCGTCGCAGGGCTTCTCCATCATCACCGGCGCCGGGCCCGGCATCATGGAGGCCGCCAACAAGGGGGCGCAGGAGGGGGGCGGTCACTCGGTCGGGTGCAACATCGAATTGCCGTTCGAACAGGGGTCCAACCCGTACGTCGACACGCTCGTGCAATTCCGGTATTTCTTCGTCCGCAAGACGATGTTCATCAAGTACAGCATCGGGTACGTTATCTTTCCCGGTGGCTTCGGCACGCTCGACGAGCTGTTCGAGGCGTTGACGCTCATCCAGACCGGCAAGATCTCGCAGTTCCCGGTGGTGCTCTTCGGCACGCACTATTGGGCGGGGCTGGTGCGCTGGATGCAGGCGCGCGTGCTGGGCGAGAAGAAGATCTCGCCGAGTGACCTCAACCTGCTGGTGATCACGGACGATCCCACGGAAGCGGCCGACGTGATCAAGGCGGCGTGGGACGCGCAACTGGAGGAGGCCGCCGGCGCGGCACGCGTGGCCCTGGCGGATCAGGTCGAGCGCATGGAGAGGGAAGCGAAGCGGCTGGCGGCGATGGCGCGCCGCGGCATTTAACGACGACCAGTGACCAATCATGCATAAGCGGGATCGCGGCGGCTTCAAGGCCAGCCGACACGGACACACGCCGAATCCGGCGGGTGACAAGTCGAAGCAGAAGAAGGCCGCCGACCGCCGTGAGGCGAAGGGCGCGCCGCAAGCCCCGGCGCGGATGCGGAATCCGTTCCTGCGGGGGGCACGGATCAATCCGCGCGTGCTCGACGGCACCGAGACGGTGGTGCAGCTCGTCGAGGGGACGTTCCAGGCCTACAACAGCGGGCGTCTGCGCGAGGCGTGCCAGCTCTTCACCGAGAAGATGCTGAAGAAGGACGTGACCGTGGGGCTCACGCTCACCGGCGCGCTGACGCCGGCGGGGCTGGGGATGAGCGCGCTGATTCCGCTCATCGAAGCCGGCTTCGTGGACTGGATCATCAGCACGGGCGCCAACCTGTATCACGACGCGCACTTCGGGCTCGGCCTCGCCATGCATCGCGGGACGCCGAACACGAGCGACACGCTGCTGCGCGAGCAGGGGGTCGTGCGCATCTACGACATCTTCTTCGATTACGACGTCCTGCTCAGCACCGACGCGTTCTTCCGGAAGATCCTCCGGGCGCCGGAGTTCCAGCGGCCGATGTCGAGCGCCGAGTTCCACTGGCTGTGCGGCAAGTACATCGCCGGGCGCGAACGGGCGCTGGGAATTGGTAACAAATCGCTACTAAGTGCCGCTTATGCCTGCGGCGTGCCGGTCTACACCAGCTCGCCGGGCGACAGCTCGATCGGGATGAACGTCGCCGCGCTGCAGCTCGAGGGGTACGGGTGCGTCATCGACCCGAGCCGCGACGTGAACGAGACGGCGAGCCTCGTGCTCCACGCCAAGCGGTCGGGCGGCAAGAGCGCTCTCGTGATCATGGGCGGCGGCAGCCCCAAGAATTTCGCGCTCCAGACGGAGCCGCAGATCCAGGAAGTGCTCGGCATCGATGAACGCGGGCACGACTTCTTCCTGCAGGTCACCGACGCGCGCCCCGACACGGGGGGACTGTCCGGCGCCACGCCGGCCGAAGCGGTGAGCTGGGGGAAGATCGACCCCGACCGGCTGCCGGATGCCGTGGTCTGCTACGTTGACTCGACGATCGCGCTGCCGGTGCTCACGAGCTACGCGCTGGCCAAGCGCCGGCCGCGGAAGCTGAAGCGGCTCTACGACAAGCGCGAGAAGCTGATGGCGCGCCTGAAGGCGGAGTTCGACCGGGCGAACCGGTAGCGGAGCGGTGGCAATGCGCGAGGGGAGGCCGTGATGGCCTCCCCTCTGTCGTCCCGCCCGCAACGCGTGTTACGGGATGCGCGTCTTCTGCAGTTCGGTGGCCATGGCGAGATGATTCTCGAACGCCGGCCCGGCCTGCGTGAGGAGTGAGCTCAGGTCCGCGCTCTTCGCGGCCGGGATCCACTCCTTGTTGATGAAGGCCACGAGGTCCTTGTGATACTCGACTTCGTGCCGCACGAACAGCACGTCGAACGCGATGTCGGGCCGCTCGCGCAGCGCCTTGAGGATCTTCGCGTGCTCGGCGGCGCGCGGACTGTCCGAGGAGGTCTTCAGCGTGGTGTTGATCAGCGCCGCGACGTCGCGGGCCAGCTGGTGCGCCATCCCGTGTTCGCTGACCAGGGTCTTGGCGAAGTCGCGCACTTCCTTGGCGTGTCCGCGCTCGGCGGCGAGTTGCGCGCACGCGAGGTCGGCGGTGACAAAGTCATCGAAGCGCGCGAGGATCGCCGCGTCATCGGGCGTGACACCCCGGGACGGCGTTGCGCTCCCCAGCACGGCAAGTGACACGCCCGCGATGGTGGCGAGCAGCTGGATCCGCTTCACAGTACTGATTCCTCCATAATGGACTACGGAATGTCACGATTCCCGGCGCGTGCGCAAGGACTGCGCCGACGTCGAGCGGCGTGGCCGGCGGCGATGCATCGAATCATCCGTTTACAACAAGGCCCTGGCAAAGTTCGAAGTACCTGAGACATCAATGCCGAGGGTCGGCCCGCGATTCGCGGCCTCGCAGGTGCGCCGCGCGAAGCTACGCCGTTGCGTCACCGAGCACGGCGCGCGATTTCCACATCACTCTCGCCACGGGCGATGCGCGTCGATGGCGCCCATGGTGGCCTACATCCAGGCGACAACTGACACATGATGCCTGCATCTATAAGGTTGCCGGCCCCCGATTGCCCCGAGGGTCAACACGGAGTAATTTCCATGCAGACCGATTGCGTACGCATCGAGCGCCCGGCCCGAAAACGGCCGGGCGCAATCCTTTTGTCTTTTCCAGGGTGTCCCCCGATGATCGAAGCCCTCAAAGCGAAGCTTGGCGCCGAGGCCGAGAAGCTCCGGTATGAGCTGAACGTCACGCTCCCGGCGGAAATTCGCCGCGCGGTCGAGATGGGCGACCTCCGCGAGAACAGCGAGTACAAGTCGGCGCTGGAACGGCAGCAGTTCGTGCAGGCGCGCCTGGGCCAGTTGAGTTCACGCCTGTCGAAGCTTTCGACCATCGATCCCAGCCAGATCCCGACCGACAAGGCCGGGTTGGGATCGAAGGTCGTGGTGCAGTGCCAGGAAACCCAGGTGCACGAGACCTATCATCTGGTCTTCGGCGATTCCGAGGAATTCGAGGATGGCCACGTGACGATGATGTCGCCCATTGGCCGTTCGCTGCTGGGGAAGGCGGTGGGCGACCTCGTGACGCTCAAGCTGCCGACCCGCACGCGCAAGCTGAAGGTGGTCGAACTCCAGACGATCCACGACGTCTAGCGGCGTCCATCGAGCTCGATGCGCGCCAGGCGCAGCCGCGCCGGGGCGGCGATGTCGCGCCAGGTGACGAAGACTTTCCGTCCGTCGAGGGTGGCCAGACGCGGAAAGCCGGCTTGCCGTGCGTCGCTTCCGCGATGGACCACGAGTGCCGCCGAGGCGCGTCCGTCGCGCCAGAGCCGGCGTGCGCGGATCTCGGCGGCCCCCTTGCCGGTGTGCTCCATCCACGTGACGAACGCGCTGCTGTCGGCGAGCCATTCGACATCCACCCGGCCGAGGGGTGCCCCGTCATCCACGCGGAATGGCGCACTCCACGTGGCACCGGCATC
This sequence comes from Gemmatimonadaceae bacterium, assembly GCA_036504815.1. Lineage (NCBI taxonomy): Bacteria > Pseudomonadati > Gemmatimonadota > Gemmatimonadia > Gemmatimonadales > Gemmatimonadaceae > Gemmatimonadaceae bacterium. The sequence goes on from DASXUN010000021.1 coordinate 572,914, forward strand.
GCTGCTGAATGCCACCTGCACCTTGGCGGTGTCGCGGGCGTTGGTGAACCAGGCGAGCGCCACGTCGTTCGCGCGCGCGGCGAGCGCCGGACCGTTGACGGGGCAGGCCTTGGTCACCCATCCATCGGTGTGCACGATGGCGGGCGCATGCCAGCGCCCCTGGGCGAGACGCACCACGGCAATGTCGCGTACCTCGTCCGCCGACCGGTCGCGGTAAGCGAACAGCGCGCCGTCCGGGGTGCGGGCGCCCGCCACCTGGCAGCAATCGCAGGTGCGGGTATCGAGCATCGTGTCGCGCCGGACGCGCTGCGACGCGTCGAGCACGCCAAAGGCCAGGCTCATCGCCCCGCTCTCGCCGCCGGTGGCGTGACCGTCGAGCCAGGCGGCGAGCGTCGCGCCGTCGCCCTGCGGCACGAGCGCGACGAAACCATGTTCGCTGGCGCTGGTGTCGCGGTGCAGGCGCTGCGGCGCGCTCCACGTGGCGCCCTGGTCGGCGCTCGACGTGACCCACACGTGATACGAGTACTTGCCGGGTGCCGAGCGCCGGAGGAAGTGCGCGACGAGGCGTCCCTTCGCATCAACCACGACCGATGGAAAGTCGGCCCAGTTGGCGAAAAGCAGGCTGTCGCGCACGACGGTCCGCGGTTCCGACCAGTGGCCCTCACCGAGGCGGTGCGCGACCCGCATGGTCCACACGGAGTCCTGGCTCCGCTCCATCCAACTCATCCAGAGAGTGCCGTCGGCCGACGCCGTGAGAAACGGTGTGGAGGCATCGGTGCCGGTCGTTGGTGTGCTTTCGGCGGCGAGCACGGGCGCGCCAAGGTGGGGACTCGTGTCACGGCATGCGACGCTCAACACGAGCGTCGCGAGGAGCAGTGGGTGGAATCGTAGACTGGTCATGTGGGGGGCGGCAGGCGTGGAGGCGAAGCGGCGGCTAGGGATCGATAGTGAAGATACGAGCGGCGGTGGCGGCGTAGTCGGCGAGCGCGAGGTCGATGCCGCGGTCGGTCCAGCCGAGGCGTGGCGCCATGAGCGCCGCGACGCGCGGGGCCGTCGCAAGCCCGTGGTCACGCGTCTCGAACGCGAGATGGAGGCGTCGCACCAGGACGTCGGCGACGGTGCATGCATGCTCGGCTTCGACCGCATGGACCACTTCGGCCGCGACATACGGAAGATCCGGCGCGAGTCGCGTGGCGAGCGTCGGGTCGTCCTGCGCCCGCGACCAGACGTGGTGCCAGGCGCCGCCGTAGGCGCGCACGAGCCAGGCCGCGATGTCGTCGGCGCCGGCCGCCGCGCGCGCGGCCGCGATCTCCGCGTCGAGGTCGCGCACGTCGCCGCCGGCGAGCGGAAGGCGATCGCGATGCAGGCGGGGCGGGCGGCGCTTCAGCGCCTGGAATGCAGCGTTGACCGTGTCGCGGGCGATGACGCGATAGGTGGTCAGCTTGCCGCCGGTCACCGTGATGATGCCTCCCGGGCCGCGCTCCACCAGGTGTTCGCGTGAGGCGGAGTTGGCGTCGCCCGAATGCGCCGCGGCGGCAAGCGGCCGGATACCCGCCCAGGCGGCGATGACGTCATCGCTGGTAAGCGCCGCCTGGGGGAAGACGCGGTTGGCCGCGCCGAGTAGGTAGGCGACGTCGGCGCGCGTGGCCCGCACCTCATCCGGCGAATCGCGTCCCTCGGTCTCCGTGGTGCCTATCAGCGTGCACGGGCCGGCCGGCAGGACGAACATCACCCGTCCATCCGGCGCGAGCAGGGTGATCGCGCCATGATTACCGACGCGCTCGGCTGGCACGGCGATGTGGGCCCCCTTGCTGCCGAGCACCGCCGGCTGCGCGGCCGGGTTCTCCAGCCGACGCAACACGTCGGTCCAGGGTCCCGTCGCGTTGATGACGCACGCGGCGGCGATGTCGAACGAGCGTCCGCCCAGCCGGTCGGTGACGCGCGCGCCGCTGACGCGGCCCTCGGTCCACAGCAGCGCGCTGACCTCGGCGTGGTTCAGCACCGTGGCGCCGGCGATGGCGGCGTCAAGAATGGTGGACAGCGTCAGTCGCGCGTCGTCGGTGGCGGCGTCGAAGTACTGCATGCCGCCCGTGAGACCATCGCGGGCCAGCATCGGCTCGGCGTCCGTGATGCCGCGCGCCGAGAGTCCGCGGTGCGGGGCTACGTTCCGGAAGAGCGCGAGCAGGTCGTAGAGCAGCAAGCCGGCGCGCAGTTTCCAGCGCGGCAGGCGCGAGCCCTCGTACACCGGCCACGTGAAGCGCAGCGGGCGCACGAGATGCGGGGCAATGCGGAGGAGCACGCGCCGTTCGTGGCAGGCCTCGAAGACGAGGCGCAGGTGCCCGTGCTCGAGATACCGGACGCCGCCGTGCACGAGCCGCGACGACCGGCTCGAGGTGCCACTGGCGAAGTCATCGCGCTCGACGAGGGCGACGTCGAGACCCCGCCGGGCGGCCTCGCGCGCGATGCCCGCGCCGGTGATCCCGCCGCCGACAACGAGCACGTCGAACCGACGCTGACCGAGCCGCACGAACTGCGCCGTGCGCGTGAGGGCGGGGGGAGGGGTGGACGGCATCTCTGCCGAGTCTACCGCGTCGATGCTTGGGCCGTAAGGCGGTGCCTGCGCTGGACTTTTTCACCACGGAGACACGGAGAACTGCCTGAGGGCCACGGAGGAACTGCAACTTCTTGGGGGAACGCGAGCGCCACGCGATAGTCTGCGTGGCGCGATGTCGTTACCCCCAGTTGTAGTAGTTCTCCGTGGCCCTCAAGCAGTCCTCTGTGTCTCCGTGGTGAAAAATCCGGGTTAGGGCAATGAGCCTGCTCTAACCCCCGATAGCCACGGTGGAAAACGCCGCCTAACTTCAATGGTCTATGGCCAGCTTCGGAAACGGCCGCCGCGTCGCGATCATCGAGGGAGTCCGCACCCCGTTCGCGCGCGCCGGCACGACACTCAGGCATCTCAGCGCGATCGACCTCAGCAAGATCGCGGTTGGCGAGCTGATTCAGCGGACAAGCCTCGACCCGGCGAGCGTGGACGTGCTCATCTTTGGCACGGTCATTCCGTCCGTCCTCGCCCCGAACATCGCGCGGGAAGTGGCGCTGATGCCGATCCTCCCCAAGTCGGTGCAGGCGTTCAGCGTCAGCCGGGCGTGCGCATCGGCCAACCAGGCGATCACCGATGCGGCCGACCAGATCGCGCTCGGCCACGCCGACGTGGCGATCGCCGGCGGCGCGGAGTCGCTGAGCAACGTGCCGATCCTCCATTCGCGCGGCTTCAGCGACGCGCTCGTTGCGGCCAGCAAGGCGAAGTCGCTCGGCGGACGTGTGCAGGCGCTGGCGAAGATCCGGCCGAAGGACTTCATCCCGATCACCCCCGCCATCGCGGAACCGACGACCGGCGAGACGATGGGACAGTCGGCCGAGAAGATGGCGAAGCTCAACGGCGTGACGCGCGAGGAGCAGGATGCGCTGGCGCTGGCGTCGCACCTGAACGCCGCGAAGGGAACGCAAGACGGGCGCCTGACCGCAGAGCTGGCGCCCGTTTTCATTCCGCCGAAGTACGAGCAGGTGATGACCGAGGACAATGGCATCCGCAGCGACACGTCGCTCGAACAGCTGGCGGCGCTCCGGCCGGTCTTCGACAAGCGGTACGGGACGGTCACGGCGGGCAACGCCTCGCCGCTCACCGACGGCGGTGGCGCGGTGCTGCTGATGAGCGAGGCAAAGGCGAAGGCGCTGGGATACACGCCCCTCGGCTACATCAAGTCGTACGCGTACGCCGCGCTCGATCCGGGCGAGCAACTGCTGCAGGCGCCAGTGCTGGCGGCGCCGCTCGCGCTGCGGCGCGCGGGACTGACGCTTGGCGACATGGACCTGGTGGAAATGCACGAGGCGTTCGCGGCCCAGGTGCTCAGCAACCTCCGCGGCTTCGAGTCGCGGCACTGGGCCGAGCGGGCCGGCCTGTCGGCGCCGCTGGGCGCGGTGGACCGGAACAGGCTCAACGTGATGGGCGGATCGATTGCCATCGGCCATCCGTTCGGCGCGACGGGCGCGCGCATCACCACCACGCTGGCGCACGAGTTGCGGCGCCGCGGCGGACAGTTCGGCCTGATGACCGTCTGCGCCGCCGGGGGCATGGGCTTCAGCATGGTGATCGAACGTGACTGACGCGACCTGGGTGCACGGGCACTGGACACGGATGGCGGTGGTATGAGCGCACTTTCCGTCACGATGCGCGACGGCGTGGCCGTCGTCACGTTTGACCTGCCGGGCGAACCGGTCAACAAGTTCTCCAAGGCGGTGATCGCCGATTTCGTCGCCGTCTTCGACCAGCTGGAGCGCGATCCCACCGTGGTGGGCGCGGTGCTGATCAGCGGCAAGCCGGACACGTTCATTGCCGGCGCCGACATCGACCAGTTCCTGGAGTTCACGTCGGCGGTCGATGCCGCGGCGCAGAGCGCCGAGGGGCACCGGCTGATGGACCGGCTGGAACACGGCCGCGTGCCGTGGGTGGCGGCGATCAACGGCGCCTGCCTCGGCGGCGGCCTCGAGGCGTCGCTCGCCTGCGCGTATCGCATCGTGGGCGACTCGCCGAAGACGATTCTCGCGCTCCCGGAAGTGCAGCTGGGGCTGATTCCGGGGGCGGGCGGGACGCAGCGGCTCCCGCGCACGGTCGGCCTGCAGGTGGCGCTCGACATGATCCTCACCGGCAAGAACGTGCGCGCCAGGAAGGCGCTGCAGACGGGACTGGCCGACGAGATGGTGCATCCCAACATCCTGCGCGAGGTGGCGATCCGGCGCGCGAAGGACTTGGGAACGGGCAAGATCGCGCGCCGGCGCGACCACAAGACCGACGCCAAGGGGGCGCTGCTCGAGAGCAATCCCGTCGGTCGCGCGGTGGTCTTCCGGCAGGCGCGCGAGATGACGATGAAGAAGTCGCGCGGCCACTATCCGGCGCTGCTTGCGGCGCTCGAGGCGGTGGCGGCGGGATTTCACGGTTCGGTCGCCGACGGCTTCGCCACCGAAGCGCGGCTCTTCGGCGAGATGGCGTTCACGCCGGTGAGCCGCCAGCTGATTTTCCTGTTCTACGCGACGACGTCGCTCAAGAAGGACTCCGGGGTGAGCGGCGAGGCGCCGCCGCCGGCGACGATCGGGAAGATCGGCATCCTCGGGACCGGCTTCATGGGGGCGGGGATCGCCGCCGTGAGCGCGATGCAGGGCGTGCCGGTGCGGTTCAAGGACACCAAGCACGCCGCCGTGGCCAAGGGACTCGCGGCGGTGCGCGACGTGCTGCACGACCGGCTGCGCAAGAAGCAGGTGACGCGCCAGCAGTTCGAGGACCAGCTGTCGCTGGTCAGCGGCACGGTGGACTACACGGGATTTGGTAACGTTCCGCTACTAATTGAAGCCGTCTTCGAGGACCTCGCGGTCAAGCATGCGGTGCTGAAGGAAGCCGAGGCCGTCCTGCCCGCCGGCACGATCTTCGCCACGAACACGAGCACGATTCCGATCCACCAGGTGGCGGCCGCGTCGCGTGACGCGTCGCGGGTGGTGGGGATGCACTTCTTCTCGCCCGTGCACAAGATGCCGCTGCTCGAGGTGATCGTGACGCCGCAGACGGCGCCCGATGTGGTGGCGACGACGGTGGCCTTCGGCCGCCGGCTGGGGAAGACGGTGATCGTGGTGAACGACGCCCCGGGCTTCTACGTGAACCGCATCCTCGCGCCGTACATCAACGAGGCGGGGAAGCTGCTCGATGAAGGCGCGCGCATCGAGGCCATCGACCAGGCGATGCTGGACTACGGGTTCCCCGTCGGGCCCGTGACGCTGCTCGACGAAGTGGGACTCGACATCGCGGGCAAGAGCGGCGCCATCATGGCGGCGGCCTTCGGCGACCGGCTGCAGCCGTCGACGACGCTGGGGAAGGTGCTCGCCGCGGGCCGCCTCGGCCGCAAGGGGAAGAAGGGCTTCTACCTCTATGACGAGAAGGGGAAGAAGGGCGGCGTGGATGCCTCGGTGTATGAACTGATGCCCACGGGGGCAACGCGCACGGCGGGCAACGCGCCGGACATTCAGGAGCGCCTCGCGCTCGCCATGGTGAATGAGGCGGTGCGCTGCGTGGAGGAGGGCATCCTGCGCGCGCCCCGCGATGGCGACATCGGCGCGGTGTTCGGCATCGGCTTCCCGCCTTTCCGCGGCGGGCCGCTGCGGGTGGTCGACACGATCGGCGCCGCCGAGCTGGTGCGACGGCTCGAGGCGCTGAACGCGAAGCACCCGGGGCGGTTCGAACCGGCGCAGCTGCTGCGCGAGATGGCGGCGCGCGGGGCGACGTTCTATCCGACGACGGGGAAGCCGGTATGAGGCGCGAGATGGCGGATGGCGGATGGCGGATGGCGGATGCACGCTCGGCGCGTTTCGACGCGGGGCGCAGATCGCTGACGAGCTTGAGGCATCTCGCCCTGCTCGCTGTCCTTCTGCCATCCGCCATCCGCCCTCTGCCATCGCAATCGTCCCGCCCCGAACGCACCAGCTACAAAGAGACCTCCACCTACGCGGATGTCGTTGCGTTCATCGACTCGCTGCAGGCGAAGGGCGCCCCGATCGTGGTGGGCAGCATCGGGCAGACGACGCAGGGGCGTGAGCTGCCGTTCATCATCGCGTCGCGTCCGCTGGTGCACTCGCCGGCCGAAGCCAAGCGGCTTCTCCGGCCGATCGTTTATGTGCAGGGCAACATCCACGCCGGCGAGGTCGAGGGGAAGGAAGCGCTGCAGGCGCTCGTGCGCGACCTGGTCTTGTCGCCGAAGAAGAACGTGCTCGATTCCATCGTGCTCATTGCGGTGCCGATCTACAATGCCGACGGCAATGAAGTGTTCGGGCCGACGGCGCGGCAGCGCGGGGCGCAGAACGGGCCGGAACTGGTGGGGCAGCGCCCGAACGCGAAGATGCTCGACCTGAACCGCGACTACGTGAAGGCCGAGGCGCCGGAGACGCGCGCCTCGCTGCGGATGTTCAATGCGTGGGATCCCGACCTGTTCGTGGACCTGCATACCACGGACGGGTCGTACCACGGTTATGCGCTGACCTACGCGCCGTCGCTGCATCCGGCTGCCGGCATCCGCGGGGGGACGTTCGGCGGCGCGTTCGTGCGCGACTCGATGCTCCCCACACTGCGCAAGCGCGTGCGGGCCCGGCACCACTACGAGATCTTCGATTACGGCAACTTCACGGGCGACGAGGGGCCGGCCGCGCCGGGCGAGGCGAAGGCGTGGTCCACGTATGACCATCGCGCGCGCTATGGCGTGAACTACTACGCACTGCGCGGCCGCCTGGCGGTGCTCAGCGAAGCCTACTCGCACGATCCGTTCGAGCGGCGCGTGAAGTCCACGTATGCCTTCGTCACGGAACTGCTCTCGCTGACCGCCGAGAAGTCGCGCGCCGTGCTCGCACTGGCGCGGGCCTCCGACGTCGCGCTGAGCGCCGGAAAGGTGGCGGCGGTGCCGGTGCGCGCGGAACTCACGAAGCAGCCCTCGATGCAGCCGGTGATCGAGGAGCTGATCGAGAAGTCCGACGCGCCGCCCACGGAACCCGGCGTGCGCCGCGGCTATCGGCGGACGGGCAAGTTTGTCACCAGCGTGATGCCGGTGCGCGACCGGTTCGACGTCACGCGCACCGCGCCGATGCCGTGGGGGTGGATGGTGACCTCCACCGCCGCCGATACCATTGGCGCGCTGCTGCGCCTGCACGGCGTGCGCGTGACCCGCACGACCGCGCCGGCACAGATCGCGGGTGTGGAGTGTTTTGCCGCCGACTCGATCGTGTCCTCGACGCGCCCCTTCCAGGGGCACCGGGAGACGCGCTTCGAGGGGCGGTGGGTGCCAAGTACGCCCGCCGTGCCGGCTGGCACCCTGCTGGTCCCATCGCGCCAACCGCTGGGCGTGCTGGCGCAGTTGCTGCTGGATCCCAACAGCGACGATGGCTTCGGAACGTGGAATCTCTTCGATGCCGCCGTCGCCCGGCCCGCCGCCCAGGGGGGCGGTGTTCCGGTCTGCCGACTCACGAAGGCGCCGGCCGTGCCGGACCGCCTGCTTCCATAAGATCGCCTCATGCTACGCTCGAGCCTGATCTGGCTCTCACGCCAGAAGTCCATCTTCCGTTTCGTCCGCAACAACGGCTTCGCCAAGAAGGTCGCCTCACGCTTCATCGCGGGCGAGGATATTGGCGCGGCGTGCGACGCCGTCGCCGTGCTCAACACGCAGGGCGTGACCGCCTCGCTCGACCAGCTGGGCGAAAGCGTGACCAGCGAGGCGGAAGCGCGCGAGACGGGACGCCGTTACCTCGAATTGCTTGACGAGATCAACCGGCGCGGCCTGAACGCCAACGTCTCCGTCAAGCTGACGTCGCTGGGACAGGACATCAGCGACGCGATCTGCGAGGAGATCACGCGGTCCATCCTGTCGCGCGCGAGGCAGTATGGCACCTTCGTGCGCCTCGACATGGAAGGGAGCGACTACACCCAGCGCACGCTCGACTTCTTCTCGCAGCGGCTCTACCCCGACTTCCGCGAACACGTGGGAATCGTGCTGCAGACCATGCTGCGACGCACGGCGCAGGACGTGGCGTGGGCCAACGAGAAGCAGTGCCGCGTGCGCATCTGCAAGGGCGCGTACCTGGAGCCGGCGAGCGTGGCCTTCCCCGACAAGAAGGACGTGGACCGGAACTACGTGGAGTGCGCCAAGTCGCTGATCGAGCACGGCAACTATCCCGGCATCGCCACGCACGACCCGGCGATCATCACCGAGCTCAACGCCTGGGCCAAGGGCAAGGGGATCAATCCGGACCGGTTCGAGTACCAGATGCTGTACGGCGTGCGCCGCGACCTGCAGGAGCAGCTGGTCAAGGACGGCTGGCGCCTGCGCCTGTACGTTCCGTTTGGCACCCAGTGGTATCCCTACCTGATGCGCCGGATGGCGGAGCGCCCGGCCAACCTGTGGTTCATCACGGGCAACGTGCTGAAGGAGACCTTCAAGTCACGGTGAGTCACGGCCGCTTCCTTCCCCCGGACTATTCGCGCGGCGACGAGAACACCGTCGGTGGCTTTGCGGCGGTGCATGGCCGGGCCGCCGCGCTGGAGGGGAAGGACGGCCTCTCGTATTCGCTCGAACTCCTCACCGATGAAACGGGTGATCCGGCGCGCCCGCACGGCGCGTTCCTCGTCTTCCTGCAGTGGCGGCGCATCGGCGAGCAGGGCGTCGAGGGACATCTGGAGACCGATTTCCTCACCTACGCCGACACGCCGGAGGCGGCCCTGCGAGCGGCGGCCGCCCTGCCGCTCACGGAATGCCAGCGCCTGCTGGATGCGCTCGTGGCGGCGCGCGATGGCGATCGCAGCCGCCGCTGGTTTGACGTGATGCGCGAGGACGACGCGTGACCGGTGCGATCACCCGGCGCGGCGTCGTCCTGAGCGGCACGGGCGGCGTCTGGCACGTGCGTGCCCAGGACGGCTCCGAGCACGACGTCTCGCTGCGGGGACGCCTCAAGCAGGGCGGCAAATTCGACAAGCTGGCCGTGGGCGATGACGTGGACATCGCCGAGGATGTGCGCGGGGGCTCGTGGAGCATCATCGGCACCCATCCGCGCCGCACACAGCTGGCGCGGCGCGCTCCCGGCGGCGCGCGCGGCGAGCGCGTGGTCGTCGCGAACGTGGACCAGGTGGTCATCGTCTTCTCGATTGCCAAACCCGAACCGCACGTCCGCATGATCGACCGGTTCCTGGTGATCGCCGAGGGCAACGACCTGGCGGCGCGCCTGGTGCTGAACAAGGTGGACCTGGCCGACGACCTTGCCCCGGTGGACGCGCTGGCCGCCGAATACGTGCGGGCGGGCTATCCGGTGCACCGGACGAGCGTGAAGCAGAAGGTGGGACTTGATGAACTGCGCGCCGTGCTGGTGAACCGCGTCACGGCGCTCACCGGGCCGAGTGGCGTGGGCAAGTCGTCACTCATCAACGCGCTCTACCCGGGGCTCAACCTGCGCGTCGGCGAGATCTCGGAATCGGTGAACAAGGGGCGGCACACGACCGTGGGGGCGGTGCTGGTTCCGCTGCCGGGCGGCGGTTATGTCGTCGACACGCCGGGGCTGCGCGAGGTCGGGATGTGGGGCCTTCCCGCCGAATCGCTCGATCACTGTTTCCCGGAGTTCCGCCCGGCGCTCGGCGAGTGCCGATTCCAGGATTGCCGGCATCTGGCCGAGCCGGCGTGCGCGGTGCGCGCGGGCGTGGCGGCGGGGACGATCTCGGCGGCGCGGCACGAAAGTTATGCCAAGCTGCTGGCGGAGCTGGAAGCGGCGGAGCGGGCGTACTGATGGGTGCAGGGTGCAGGGAGCAGGGTGTGGTGCGGGGTTTGGGGTGCGGAGTGTGGTGCAGGGAACGGATGCGATGCGGGAGCGCTTTAGGCATAGGGCACGTGTTCCGCCCCGGATGGTCGCACCGGGTTGACGCCCGACCGGCCGTAGAACCCGACGTCGGATTCGTGCCATGACGCACTTCCCCAAACGCCAGCGCGTGCGCTTCACCATGCGGCCGGCGGCCGCCTCGATTCGCTGCCGCGACGCAGCGAACCTGCTGTGGGAGTACATTGATGGAGCGCTCGACGCCGAGCGCGCCGCGGTCATTCGTGGCCATCTGCACGCGTGCACATCGTGCCGCGAACGGCACGACGGAGCGCGGACGCTCCTGCTGCGGATCGGGCGCGCCCACGTGAGGGAGCGCGCCCCCGATACGCTGCGGGAACGCATCGATGCGCTGTTGCGGGAACGAGGAACGCAGTCATGACCCCAGCCGACGACCACTCGGCGAGCACGGCGGCCCATCGGACCGAGGCAGCGCAGCGGGACGGTGCCCGCTGCCTGGTCTTCACGATCAGTGATTCGCGCACGGCGGCCACCGACGAGTCGGGGGCGCTGATTGAACGGCTGCTGATCGAGGCGGGGCATGTGGTGGTCGCGCGCCAACTGCTGACGAATGACGAGACGCCGCTGCGCACCGCCCTCGCGTCGGGACTGGAGCGGGCCGACGTGGATGTCGTGCTGTGCACCGGCGGCACGGGCCTTGGCTCGCGCGACCGCACCATCGACGTGGTGCGTCCGATGCTCGAGCGCGAACTCCCCGGCTTCGGCGAACTGTTCCGCTCGCTGAGCTACCTGGAACAGATCGGCGCCGCCGCGATGCTCAGCCGGGCGCTCGCCGGCGCCGCGCGCGGCAAGTTCATCGTCGTGATGCCCGGCTCACGCGCCGCGGTGAACCTGGCGATGACGCGGCTCATCGTCCCCGAGCTCAAGCACGCGCTGCGCGAGTTGAGGCGCTGAGGGTGGCGGCGTGTGCCAACCGACCCGCCCTGACGAATGCCTTACTCCAGCATCCGTCAGGGCGGGTCGGTCGTCACACGCCTTCTGTGAAAAGAGAAAAAGCGACTACGGCAGCGGCGCCGCCGCGGGCTTCTTCCAGGTGTTGTTGGAGCGATTGACGTCCGCGAAGACCTCGTCCGGATCCACCACCACCTGCGCGATGTCCTTGCTCGTGAACTTGCCGTACGTGAATACCTTCTCGTTCGCGCGCCAGATGTCGGCCGGGAGCTTGACGCGCTCCGTGGTGCCGTCGGCGTAGGTGATGTCCATCTCCACCGGCATCACGATGCCGCCCTTCTGCTCGATGGTGATGCGGTAGTAGCCGCTCCCCTTCGATTCGTCGCCGACCACTTCCTTGGCGTTCTGCCGCTCGACGCCGGTGACCGTCTGGTCGTTGTTGTAGCCCGTATAGAACCAGCCGCGCCAGAACCAATTGAGCGACTCACCGAGCCCGTCTTCCATTGAGCGGAAGAAATCGGCCGGCTGCGGGTGCTTGAACATCCAGCGCTGGCTGTAGCCGCGGAACGCGTCGTCGAACGCGTCCTTGGCGACGATGTGCTCGCGCAGCATCACGAGACCACTGGCCGGCTTGGTGTAGCCGTTCGGGCCGAACGTGTTGCGCAGGTTCACGTCGGAATGGGCCATGATCGGCACCGCATTCGACATCCGCATGAAGTTGGCGATGCTCTTCGGGTTGCCCGGCAGGCGCATCGCCGGCCAGTCCTTGTCGAAGTCGATGGAGCCGTAGTGCTCGAGGAACGAGTTCAGTCCCTCGTCCATCCACGTCCACATCCGCTCGTCGGAGGCGACGATCATCGGGAACCAATTGTGCCCGACCTCGTGGATGGTTACCGAGGCAAGCGAATACTCGAGCGACTTGTCATACGTGCCGTCGGGGCGCGGGCGCGCGCCGCAGAAGGCGATCATCGGGTATTCCATGCCGCCCACCGCGCCGTGCACGTTGGACGCCTGCGGGTACGGATACTCGAACGCCATGCGTCCGTAGGTCACCATGGTCTGCGCGATGGCCTTGGTGCTGATCTTGTTCCAGACCGGCATCCCCTCGCGCGGATAGACCGAGTGCAGCTCGATGGTCCTGCCGCCCTTGGCATACCGGAAGCCCATCGCGTCCCAGGCGAAGCCGCGCGACGACGCCCACGCGAAGTCGCGCACGTTCTGCGCCGTGAAGTGCCAGGTGAGATTGCCGGTCCCGGCTGGCCGCACGGCCGGCGTGGCGATCTCTTCGGGCCTGATGATATAGACCGGTGTGTCGGCGGCGAACGCCACCTTCAATCGCTCGCGCTGGGTCGCGGTGAGCACCTCGGCCGGGTTCTGCAGCACGCCGGTGGCGCGCACGATATGGTCGTGCGGCACGGTGATGCTGACATCGTAGTTGCCGAACTCGAGGTAGAACTCGCCCATGCCGAGGAACTGGTTGTTCTGCCACCCGTTCACGTCGTCGTAGACGGCGGCGCGTGGGAACCACTGCGCGTTCAGGTACTCCCACCCGTCCTTGAGCTTCTCCTTCTGGCCGCGGCCGTTGCGCCCGCCGTTGGGGACTTCGTGCGACCAGTCGATGGCCACCTGCACCTTCTGCCCGGTGCCGAGCGGCGCATCGAGGTTCACGCGCATCTGCGTGCCGTTCATCGTGTAGCGCGCGTCCTTCCGCTTGCCCTGCGCATCGACGAGCTGCACGCGGGCGAGCGTGTAACCGAACTCGGTGTCGCTCATCAGGAAGCGGCGGAAGCGCGGGTCCATCCCCTTGGGAATGGCGCCGGACATCGCGTTGGAGCGCGAATCGGCCTTCTCGATGTTCTGGTCGAGCTGGAACCAGAGGTAGGTGAGCTTGTCGGGCGAGTTGTTGTGGTAGGTCACCACCTCGCTGCCGTTCAAGCGATGGGTGGTCGTGTCGAGCGACGCCTTGATGACGTAGTCCACCTGCTGCTGCCAGTACCTGGCGCCGGGAGCACCGGACGCCCGGCGCACGTCGTTGGCCGCCGGCCAGTCCTCGAGCGCGCGGAAACTGGATTGGTTGACCTTCTTCGACGTGTCGGCGTTGAGCCAGACCTGCGCCGATGCCTGCCCCGCGAACGGCACGGTGAGCGCGAGGGCGAGGACCAGGGGAGTAGCGCGCATGGCGGTGAAGCTCCGGTCAGGGTAGGGAACGTTCTACTACGTGCCGCGCGCACGCCGTGCTGATGCACCGCGCGGCGGCATCCATCATTAGACAGGCAGACGCGGCATGTCGTTTACTACGACACCGCCGGCGGAATTGGTTCAGGCGCCATTGACGATCACCGACCAGGTGACCGGAACCTCGGGATCGAGGGAATCGCGGACGCTGCAGTACTTGGTGACCGCCAGTTCGACCGCGCGCTCGGCGTGCGCGCGCTCGATCCCCGCGCCGTCAATGCGATACACGAGGTGCGCCTTCACCACACGCCGCGGCACCCCTTCTTTTCGCTCTCCCTGCACCTCGATGCCGAACGATTCCACGGGCGTGCGGCGCTTGGCCAGGATGTCCACCACGTCCACGCCCGTGCAGGCGCCGAGGGCGATCAGCAGCGTGTCCACGGGGCCAGGGCCGGTCTGGGCCGAGGCGTCAATGCGAATCTGCGGACCGCCGGGACGGCCGGCGTCGAAGCGGTGGTCGCCGGCCCAGTTGAGTTGGACGCCGTTGTCGGCGCGGATTTGAGTCATGAGTGGGGCGCGAGTGATGGCGGAGGGCGGATGGCGGATGGCGGATGCCTGCCAGCTACCACATGCTCGGAATCTCTCCCGTCTCCCGTCTCCCGTCTACCGTCTGCCAAACGGCAGTCGATTCACCGCCACCTTCCCATTGCTTACGACCACCAGCGCATCCTGCAGTGCGCGCGCATCCTCGAGCGGATTGCCCTCGACGACGATCAGATCGGCGTCGAGACCGGGGGCCAGGCGGCCGGTGCGGGTGGAGACGCCGAGCAGTTCCGCGGCCACGGTCGTCGCCGACTGCAGCGCTTCCAGTCGCGTGAAGCCGAGTTCCGTGAAGCGCAGGACCTCGTGGCTGACTCGGCTCAGCGATTCGGGGCGATAGTCGGTGTCCACACCCGTGGCGATCGGCACGCCGAGCGCCTTCGCCGCCTTGATGACCTGATTGGCCCGCGGGATCATGAACTGTGCGCGCAGGGTGAGCACCGGATCGTCGTAATCGCCGCCCGGGAGGCCGAGGTCGTACAGCGTGCTCAGCGTCGGCACGAGGTATGCGCCCTTCGCCTTCATCAGGCGGAGGGTGCTGTCCGACAGGAACGTGCCGTGCTCCACCGACTTGGCCCCAGCGGCCACTGCGGCGTAGGCGCCTTCGTCGCCGTGGGCGTGCACCATCACCGGCACGCCGCCGGCGCGGGCTTCGTCGACGATGGCACGGATTTCCGCCTCAGTGTAGACCTGCTTGCGCGGGTCGGTGTTGGGGAGGCCGGCACGCTCGGTGCCGCGCGTCTTGATGACGTCCACGTGATGCTCGAGGTTCACGCGCACGACGCCGCGCAACGCCTCGGGAGTGCGCACGCCGCTGGCGTAATAAGCGCCAAGCTTCGGGTCGGCGAGCACGGTCTCGCCAAGGTCGGGGGTCACGAACACCCCCGCGGCGACGACGTCGGGACCGGCCAGCACGCCGTTCTTCACCAGTTCGCGGAGCGCGACGTCCTCGTAATGCGGCACGCTCGCGCTGCGCACCGTCGTGACCCCGCTCTCCAGCGCGCGGCGCGCATTGGCCAGCGTGGCGATGTGCGTGTGCGCGTCAATCAGCCCCGGGGTCACGTACCGCCCGGCGGCGTCGATCACCGTCGCGCCGGCCGGCACCGCACCGTTGGGTGTGATGGAGACGATGAGCCGCCCCTGCACGACGACCGTGGCATTCGCCGTGATGGCCCCGTTCGTGACATCCACGACGTTGGCGTGGGTGATGGCGAGTTGGGCGCGCGCGGGGAGCGCGGTGAGCGCCGCGAGGGCGGCGACGAAGAGAGTGCGTGGGAGGCGGACCATGACGGTAGACGGTTGACGGTGGACGGTGGAGGCCAGCGGGGAATCTCTACCGTCTACCGTCCACCGTCTACTGTCACTCTCACCCAATCCGCACCCCATTGGCGACCGGATGGTCCACGGCGAGCAGGACGACTTCGGTGGGCTGCGGCATCGCGCCGAGCACGAGCACTTCACTCGTGAAGCCAGCGATGTTGCGCGTGCCGATGTTCGTGACGGCCACCACCTGGCGGCCGATCAGCGCCTCCGGCGTGTAGTGCATCGTGAGCTGGGCGCTCGACCGCTTGATGCCAAGCTCGGGGCCGAAGTCGATCTCCAGCCGGATGGACGGTTTCACGGCGCGCGCGAACGGCTCGGCGCTCAGGACGGTTCCAACGCGGATGTCGATGTCAAAGAAGTCGGCGGGGGTTGGCATTCGCCCAAGCTACCGAGGCCCAAAGCCCGTTGCTAGCTTGCTCGTATGGGCCAATACGAGCATCACGTCTTCGTCTGCACCTCTGGAAAGACCTGCCCGACGCAGGATTCCAAGGACGTCTTTCAGGCTATCCGCACCGCCGTCGTGGATGCCGGCATCAAGGGGCGGGTGCGCGTGAACCACTCCGGCTGCCTCGGCCAGTGCGGGCACGGCCCGATGGTGGTGGTCTACCCTGAGGATGTCTGGTACTGCGCGGTGAAACCGGGCGATGCGTCGCGCATCGTCAGCGAGCACCTGCAGGGCGGCCGACCCGTGGAAGACTTGCGCTACATCGCGCCGCCGGGCGACAACAAGCTGCCGTAGCCGCCTACCGTCTGCCTCCCGTCCAGATCGCAACGATTCCGCAGGCTCCCTTCTGCGCCGCGCCTGTCAGGGGAATCATCTCAGCCGGTGCGTTGGCAGCGCTTTGGTAGATTTCCACGGCAGCGATCACGCTCGCATCGATCAGGTCATCAAGCGCCACGATGGCACGTTCGCTGGTCGGGTCTTCGCGGCATCCTCGGCCGCATCCCGCGCCTCCCCTGGGCATCTCCGGTCGTTGCAGGATCCCGTCGATGAAGACGCTCATTTTGCAGCCGCCCCGACCCAGCAGGTATGTCTGCGAGGACGAGGTGCCCGTCCGCACCGGGTTCACGAATCGTCGGCCGAAGAAGAGGTCAGTCGTGCGCACGCCTCGCCGGGAATCAAGTTCCTCCGGTGTTATGAACTCGGCGCTGAAGGCGCCACGCTGTACTCGGATGATGCGGTCGTAGAACCCCGTCTTCTCCAGCGGCGACGGCCATCCTTGCCCAGTGATCTCGACGGGGGAGAGAGTCTGCACCAATGGATGCATTGAGACGGCTACCTGACCAGACGCTAGACCGACACGTCCGAAGAACGGCTTGTACCCCATGCGCCGCACAGAGAGCGTGATCGAATCCCGGATCGCACCCAGGGACACGCGCCCGCTGTCATCTGTCACGCGGGGCTGGCCTCCCCCCACTGCCACCACCGCGTGGGCAATAGGGGTGCCGTTCGAGTCGCGAACGTGGACCGTAACGGTGGTACCTTGCGCAGAAAGTACGAGGCTGCCTGCTGAGAGTAGCGCCGAAATCCAAGGGAGCAACTTCTGCAGAGGCATGGGATGATAGCCCTCATGATTGCGCACTCACCCTGATACATCGTAGAGCGAGACGTTGATAATGCTGCTGAGTTTCGATCCGTGGGCGCATTTCCGGCGTGCACACGTGAGAAGAGAAAATGCATCGAGAGATCGAGGCGCCCGTGCCGCTTCGCAGGGGGACGTCAGCAGTTCCGACGAGCGAACGTGCGGTGCAGTCGTTAGATGGAGATATGCCATTTGCCGTCGTCGAGCAAGTTCCTCATGGAGTTCGGCCGACCACCACGATGCTATCGGACTGCACGGCGTCGAGCCTTCTCCTTCACGAGCATCTGGTCTAGTTCTTCGAGACTTGGCGGTTGCGAGTATAGGTACTCATTCACCAAGACGGTCGGGGTCTTTGATGCCCAATCTTCGTCCGAGCGCGATACCTTCTTCAACGCCGGGAATGGGATTCGTTGCTCTATTGCACGTCGCAAACGCCACGGTATCGACCACCCCGGCTTTGCGTGCTGCTTCAGTCCACGCGAATAACCCGAGAGAATCCTGTTGTGCGAATAGGTACCGAAGCATCGGAGAGAAGCGTCCTTGTAGGCGGGCACATTCCAGCGCACGAGCCGCGGGACGAGCGAAGCGATGTTGCGAGAGGGGGAAATGAAGCGTGAGAATGGACGCGTCGTCACCGACTCGCTCTTTCCATTCTGCCAGTGTTTGAGCGAGGTGCTTGCAGTAAGGGCACTCGACGTCGACGAACGATGCGACAATGACAAGCGCATTCGTATCGGGCGCTTCGCGAGCGACGCGCATGACTTCTTGCCATTCGGGAACACGACGTGGCTCGACATAGGTTGCCTGAGCGCGTTCGACTTGTCGCGCAGGTGCAAAGAACTCGCGGCGCACGACTGTCGCGATGACGAGTACGGCACAAGCGAGAACCGCCAGATTGGCCAGAAGCTCCCCCCGAGACGAACCGCGTGAAAGGTACCTGGTCATTGGCAACCCGATTGATTGTCAACTTGCGGAAGGTCCCACGGTCCGCTCGCGGGACGCTGGCGGCTACTTCATTGGCTCGTAGCAGACTATACGGGGCCAGCTACCGCACGGCGTTCCGTGCGGATCGTCAGTACACCCACCCGCGTATGTCCACCAGCCGCACACTTGCTGGCAGCTAGCGTCGAAGATGGTAAGGTCAAGCGGGCAGCCCATCTGGGACCAGCAGAAGCCACACTGGTCCGGCGCAGCCTCAGCGGGTTGTTCGGAGAACGCAGTTGAGGTGAAATAGAGCGCTGCGATTACGCCGAGACTAAGCAGTCTGCGGAATTGCGCGCGAAGCGTCGTCATACGAAAACCTCCCGTGCAGAAAGTCCTCGATACCGAGCGGTAGCGGACGCACCGTGCTCGATCTTCTGTTGCAGGCGTCAGAGCGGCGTCAAATAGGCATCAACGAGGCATCAGACGAGGCGACCGCCCGTTCCTCGACGAGGAGACCGAGGAAATGGGCTGCACCGGTCGTGTTGCGTCGCGCGGTGCGACACGGGGGTGCGTGGAGAGCACGGACGTCGGCTGCGTTGCCGCGGGTGCGCGTCAGTCGAACAGCGCGGCGTGCGGCACGACCGGCACACGGTTCGAGGCGTGGAGCCCGGCGGTAGTTGAAGCGCCTCAGCACCCGTGCTGTAGCCGCCATGCGCCGCGCTGAAGGCACTGCGCGTCACAAAGCAGGTCTACGGTGCGTTACGGTCCGGCAGCAGCGTAAACCGCGCGTACTGCGTCATGTCGAGATACCGCCGGGCGGCGTCGCGCAGCTGCTCGCCCGTCAGCCGCTGCACCAACGACGGGTACTGCACCGTGGCGTGCTGGTCGCGGTCATCCTCGTCGTGATCGCTCATCCAGCGGATCCACGCGGCGTTCTCGCGCAGGCCGGTTTCGTGAGCCCGTAGCAGTGTCTCGCGGATCTTCGCCATCTCGTCGGCGGTGGGCCCGGCGCGCTTCACCGAATCGATGACGGCAAACGCGGCGGCGGCCAGTTCGTCCACGCGCTCCGGCGCCGAGCCGAAGCTGAGCGTGACCTCATAGCGCTTGTACGGAATCCAGCTCCCCGACGCACTGACACCCACGCCGTACGTCCCGCTCTTGTCTTCGCGCAGCGCGTCGCGCAGGCGCATGTCGAGGAGCTGCTGCAGAGCGTCGAGCTGCAGCCGGTTCTCCCACGAGTAGTCGAACGGGCCGTGGAAGGTGATCCGTGAGTACGCCTTGGGCGCCGTCCCCTTGCGTACCTCACGCGTGACCACCCCCGAGGGCGGGCGGATGCCGCGGTCCACGAAATTCTCAGCCGGACCTCCTGTCGGGAGGGCGCCGAGGTAGCGCTCGACCAGCGGCCGGATGCCGTCGAGCGTGAAGTTGCCGACGAAGTAGAAGGTGAAGCCGTTGAACGAGGCGAAGCGCTGCTTGTACAGCGTGTACGCGCGCGGCACGTCGAGCGAATCGAGCAACTCGGGCTGGAACAGCCGCACCCGCGGATGGTAGTTGGCCATCACGAGGTCCACCGTGTCGCCGAAGGCCTGCTCCGGCGTATTGCGGCTGTTCTTCATCTCAGCCTTCATCATCGCGCGCCCCGCACTGAACAGCGCGGTGTCGAGGCGCGGCGCCGTCGCCTGCAGCCAGAAGAGCTCGAACATCGTCGGCAGGTCGCGAGGCGACGCCGAGCCGTAGGCCGATTCGCCGGTCTCGCTGACCGAGACGCCGGCCGAGGCCACCTTGCCCGTGAGCATCCGGCGCAACTGGTTGTCGCTGAAGTCGCCGGCCCCGCCGAGCACGAAGTCCGCGAGCGTTGCGACCTTCTGGTCGGCGTCCGAGAGCACGGAGTAGCCGCCGGGGCGGCGCCCGCTCATCAGCACCTGATCGTTCTTGAAGTCGGTCGGTTTGAGGAGGACGCGGATGCCGTTCGACAGCGTCCACTCGGTGATCCCGAGATCGGCGATGGTGCTGGTCTTCACCACCTTGCCCGGCGCGGGTGGCTTGGCGACGAGCGGTTGATTGGCGGCCGAATCCACATAGGCGGTGAGCGCCTGCCGCTGTACCTCGGTGAAGACGGCCCTCAGGGCGGAGTCCGTCGGGAGTACGACATCCGGACGTGCCGGCGCTCCGACGGCAATGGTGCGATTCCCATCGGGCATCCAGTTGGCCGGGGCGCGATTCACCTCGTCGAGGGTGATGCCGGGGAGGAGCGCCATCGCCAGCTGTAGCACCTGCTCGGCGTTCGCGATCGTCCCTTGGCGTAGCTGGAGGGTCACCAACTGGTCGGCATAGACGCGCGAGTCGGTTTTGGATGCTTCCGACACGCTCCGCTCAAACGAGCGCAGCAGGCTGACCTTTTGCCGATCCAGTTCGGTGGCCGTGAAGCCGAAGCGCTTGGCGCGCTCGATTTCGCCGAGCGTGGCGGCGAGTGCGTCGGTGAACCGGCTTTCCTTGACGATCGCCGCGGCAGTGAACGCGTCGGCGGTGGGGATCAGCGAACCGATCCCCGCAAAGGCAAAGGCGAACGGCGTGCTCTCGCGCTGGGAGAGTTCGCCGAAGCGCTGGCCGAGGAGCGAGTTGTAGATGCGCGAGACGACATTCGCGCGCCAGGCGCCGACCGTGCCGCGCGGCCGCGGCGGCAGCAGCCAGTCCACCTGCACGATGCTCTGCGGAAACTCCTTGTCGGAGGAGATCACCACCCGCGTGTCGGTGTGGCTGGGGCCATTAAAGATCGGGCGCGGGCGCGGCGTCGCCGGATTGCGCAGCGCGCCAAAGCGGATGCGGATGGCGCGCTCGACCGCGGCGACGTCGAAGTCACCGACGGCGATCACCGCCATCAGGTCGGGGCGGTACCAGTCGGTGTAGAAGCGGCGGGTTGCGGCGACCGTGGCGCTGTCGAGGCTCTCCCTGGTGCCGATCGGCTGGCGGTCCGCGTAGCGCGAGCCGCGGAATTGCTCGGCGAACTGCCGGTCCGAGATGCGCTGGCTCGCGCTCCGTCCCAGTCGCCACTCCTCGATGAGAACACCGCGCTCCCGTACGAACTCCGTGCTGTCGAACGTGACCGCCGACGCCCAATCCTGGAGCACGTCGAACGCCGTGTTCAGCAGGGCGGCGGTGTCGGTGGGGATCTGGAGCATGTACACGGTCTCGTCGAAGCTCGTGTACGCGTTGAGGTCGGCGCCGAAGCGCATCCCGCTGCGCTCGAGAAACGAGATGATGTCCTGCTTGGGGAAGCGCCACGTGCCGTTGAAGGCCATGTGCTCCACGTAGTGGGCGATCCCGCGCTGGTCGTCGTCCTCGAGGATCGACCCCGCGCGGACGACCAGACGAAGTTCGGCGCGCTTGGCCGGCTTCTCGTTGCGGCGCACGAAGTACT
Source organism: Gemmatimonadaceae bacterium (assembly GCA_036504815.1). Classification (NCBI taxonomy): domain Bacteria; kingdom Pseudomonadati; phylum Gemmatimonadota; class Gemmatimonadia; order Gemmatimonadales; family Gemmatimonadaceae; species Gemmatimonadaceae bacterium. Next base: position 594,295 of record DASXUN010000021.1, read on the forward strand.
TCAGGCCGTTGGGGAGCGTGCCGCGAACGACGGCCGGGTCGACGGGGAGCGAGTCGGTCAGCGCCGGCAGCGCCTGGGGCGCCGTGGGCGCCTGAGGGACCGCAGCGGGTTGCTGCGCCCCGGCGGCACTCACGACGGTGAGTGCGCCGGCGACGATCCAACGGAGGTGGGTTCTTCTCATCTGAGGAGGATGAGCGGTGCCATCGCATCGGGCAAGCGGCGCCAACGCGCGGGGCGGATAGATTGGTGGGAACCTCCTGCCCCGCGCCATGCACGATCACCAGCCACCCCTCATGGAGCCGTACGCCCGCCACGTGCTCGTATGCACGGGCGGCTACTGCTCATCGGACCGGCGGGGACGCGCCATTTACGCGCGACTGGCCAGCCTGCTGCAGCGCGAAGGACTCCTCTTCGGCCCGCGGCGCGTAAAGCGCAGCGAGGCGCCCTGTCTGGGCGTCTGCGCCGGCGGCCCGATCGTCGCGGTCTACCCCGACGGGATCTGGTACGGCGGCGTCACCCCGGAGCTGCTCGAGCGGATTGTCGTCGAGCATCTCCGCGACGGGCGCCCGGTGGAGGAGGCCGTCTTCCACCGGCTGCTGCCGCCCGCCGCACGGTGACCGCTTGCGGTCAGCGCGAGGCACCGCCAGATATAGGCAACGCATCCCGTAGAGGAAGTCTGTGTCCGACGTGCTGTATGAACGCACGATGCCTGAAGGTGCGACGGTGCGCATCCGGCGGCTGACTCCGCAGGAAGGTGTCCCCGTCCGCGCGGTCATCGAGGTGGACCGGCGGAATTCCGGCCCGCGGTCGATCGACGCCCATCGCTCGCCGCCGGCGCTGATGGCGGTGGAAGGGGAGACCGAGCAGAACGTGGTGGCCGCGCTGTTGCCGTTCGTCGAGGAAGATGCCGCGGTGGCACGGCTCCTCGCGCAGCGCACGGCGCTCTGAACCCGGACCGCCAGCCCCTTTCCCCGGGCGGCGCGGCCGTGCGATACTCCACGTAGTTCATGCCCAAACCCTTCGATGCCCGCAGCCAGCTTCTTGGCGTTGCCCGGCGGCTCCTCCTCGAGGGGTCATCGTCCCCCGTGCCCGCCCTGACCACCGATCCGCCACGGCTGACCCCCGTGGCCTTGGAGAATCTCCGTATGTCCCGCTCCCGCGAACGCATCCTCGCCAATCTCGACGACATGTACCGCGAGGCCTTCGAGCGCGCCAAGGCTACCGAGGACGAGGCCGGGATGAAGGCGCTCGACTTCTCGTACCGCCGCGAGCAGCTCTACTTCGAGATCCTGCTCGACGTGCGCGACGCACTCGAGCGGCGCTGACGGGGGCGCCATGCATCCTCTCGCCCAGACCGCCGTGATCAGCCTTGCCATCGTCAACGCCCGCGTCTGGACGGGCGACTCGCGCCGCCCATGGGCCGATGCCGTCGCCGTGGACGGCGCCCACATCGCGGCCGTGGGATCGAGCGCCGAGGTGCGGAAACTCGCCGGCGCCGGCACGCGCCTCATCGATGCCCGCGGGGCAATGGTCGTCCCCGGCTTCATCGACGCGCACGTGCACTTCCTCGAGGGCGGCTTTGCCCTGCAGTCGGTGAAGCTGCGCGATGCGAAGACGAAGGCCGAGTTCGTTCAGCGCATCGGCGACTTCGCCAAGACGCTTCCGGCCGGCGCCTGGATCCTCAACGGCGACTGGGACCACGAGAACTGGGGCGGCGAACTCCCCACCCGGCAGTGGATCGACGCGGTCACGCCCAACAATCCCGTCTGGATCAACCGGCTCGACGGGCACATGAGCCTCGCCAACTCGGCGGCGCTCAACGCCGCCGGGGTGACGCGGGACGTGAAGGACGTGAGCGGCGGGACGATCGTGCGCGACGCGTCGGGCGAACCGACGGGGATCTTCAAGGACAACGCGATGGGCGTGGTCGATCGCGCCGTCCCGCCCGCCAGCCCGGAGATGATGGATCGCGCCCTGCGCGCGGCGATGCAGCACGTGAACGAACAGGGCGTCGTGGCGGTGCACCACATGGGCGGCTGGGGCGATCTGGCGACGTTCGAGCGCGCGCACGCGGCGGGAACGCTGAGCACGCGCATCTACGCCTCGGTGTCGCTGGCGACGTGGAAGCGGCTCGCCGACACCGTGAAGGCGCGCGGACACGGCGACGACTGGGTGCGCATCGGCGGACTCAAGGGATTCGTGGACGGGTCCATCGGCTCGCACACGGCGGCGATGCTCGAACCATTCTCCGACGCCCCCAACGATCGCGGCCTGATGGTGAACAGCGAAGCCGACCTGTACGCCTGGACGTCCGGGGCGGACAAGGCCGGGCTGCAGGTGCTCGTGCACGCCATCGGTGACCGGGCCATCCGCGTCCAGCTCGACATCTTCGAACGCGTGGCCCGGGAGAACGGCGCTCGTGACCGGCGCTTCCGCATCGAGCATTCGCAGCACATCGCGCCGGCCGACATCCCGCGGTTCGGCGCCCTCGGCGTGATCCCGTCGATGCAGCCGTATCACGCCATCGACGACGGGCGCTGGGTGGACAAGGTCATCGGCCCCGAGCGCGCCAAGGGAACGTACGCGTTCAAGTCGCTGCTCGATGCCAAGGCGAAACTGGCCTTCGGCTCCGACTGGTTCGTGGCGCCTCCGACGCCGCTGATGGGGATCTACGCGGCCGTCACGCGCCGCACGCTCGACGAGAAGCGCCCGGGCGGCTGGGTCCCCGAGCAGAAGATCACGGTGGAGGATGCGCTGCGCGCATACACCAGTGGCGCGGCGTACGCCGGGTACGCCGAGGGCAATCGCGGCGTGCTGAAGAAGGGGATGCTGGCCGACCTCACGATGATCGATCGCGATCTCACGAAGGTCGCTCCCGAGACGATCCGCGACGCGAAGATCGTGCGCACGATCGTGAACGGAAAGCTCGTCTACGAGGCGCTGGAGACGAAGTAGTCGCGAGGTCACTGAGGGTCGCGGGAGGACGTATGCGCCGTTCCGCACTGTCGTATGCCGTCGTCGTGCTCGCCGTCGCGCTCAATGCCGGATGCCGGGCGAGCCCGCCGGGCGCGCCACCGGCGCGGTCCGACCAGCAGTCGATCACCCGCGAGCAGATCGAGGACCCGCGGTACTCGTCGGCGTACGACGTCGTCAAGGATTTGCGCAGCAACTGGCTGAACGCGCGAGGGGCCGCGAGCCTGCGGACGCGCGTGGAGGTGCAGGTCTACCTCGACGGCGTGCACCTCGGCGGTGCTGAGATGCTCAAGACCGTCTCCACGCCGGCCATCCAGTACATCCGGTACATCAACGGCACCGATGCCACGACGCGCTGGGGCACCGGGCATGGACGCGGGGTGATCTTCATCGGCACCGGGTCGCCGCGCGTGTAGACCTGCCGCGCGTCTGGCGAGTGTTATGCCGGCGGAATTGCCGACCCCTGCGTGCCGACCTTGGTGCTGACGTAGATCGCGCCCGCGCCGTGGTCCATTCCCCACCGCGACGTGGCATCCGGCCCGTTGTAATACCGGATGTACTGGATCGGCAGCGTCTGCACGGTCGAAAGGGAGGAGACGTCGCCGAGGCGCACGCCGTCGAGATAGACCTGAATGACCGAGGGATACCGGACGCTTTCGGGGCGCACCGTGTTGAGCCACGTCCCGCGCAGCGTCTTCACCGCGTCGTACGCGTTGGTGAACTGTCCCTGGAGGATCTGCTCGCGGGTGATGAGCGCGGCGTCGAACCGGGGACGGCTGGTCGGTGCGGCGTTGCCGGAGCAGGCGGCGGTGAGCGCCGTCCACGTGACGGCGAAACGCATGATGGTGCGACGGCGCACGATTTCCCCCGGGGAGGCAGCGTGGGTGTGACGAACTCCTCAGGATGCGCCGACCGCACGAGCGAATCAAGTGGCCGCCGAATCGTCACACCGGCGGACCGGGAGGGTTCGCGTGGCGCCTACGGCATCGACAGCGCGTGGGCGAGTTCCTGGCCCTTCTTGTCGCTGAACGCCCCCGTCGTTCGCCAGAGCACGTGTCCCCCGCGGTCCACCACCAGTACGTGGATCTCCCGCTCACTCGCGATGCCCAGCGCGCGCTTGAACGGGTCCTTGTCGAGGTAGAGCGTGATGGTCCGCTCGCGGGCGCCAAGGTCGTCAATGCCGCGACGCATGCCGCCGTCGATCATCCAGCGCATCGGGGTGATCATGCGCCTGATGGTGGGAATCTCGTAGTACTCGGTCCCCGGCGTCCGCGCGACGAGCGGCTTCACGAACGGCACCCACGTGTCCACGTCCTGTTGCTGCTGCCGCTGGAACGCGATGAACACGACGTTGCGCTCGCCGGCAAAATCACGGGGAAGGGTGAAGGTCTTCCGCTCGAGATTCTCCGACGTGACGACGGGGAATCGTACGCTGTCGGAGGCGAGGGCGAGGCAGAGTGAGAGTGCGGCAATCATGGAGATGGTGGATGGCAGAAGGCGGAAGGCGGATGGCAGAAGGCGGATGGCGGATGTTCATCTCACTAACGATTGAGGGCCGGGAGAGAGTTCCTCTCCCGGCCCTCATCTGCCATCCGCCTTCTGCCATCCGCCATCCCTCTAGTAGCGCACAATCTCCTGATACGCTTCGAGGAACGTGGCCGTCTGCGGCAGTATCGCGTCCTCAAGGGAAGGCGCATACCCCACCCACACGTCCTGCGATGCCACGCGCTTGACGGGCGCATCGAGCCAGGCAAAGCATTCGTCAGCGATGCGCGCGGCGATCTCGGCGCCGTAGCCCCACGAGATAGAATCCTCGTACGCGACGATCACGCGCCCCGTCTTTCGCACCGACGCGTAGGCCGTCTCCTGGTCCCACGGCTGCAGCGTGCGGAGGTCGATCACCTCCACGCTCGGCCCACCCGCATCGGCCGCCTGATTGGCCGCGGCCAGCGCGCGCTGCACGGTGGCGCCGTACGTCACGACGGTGACGTCCGTCCCCTCGCGCAGGGTCTTGGCCTTGCCGAAGGGGATCATGTAACCCGGACCCGGATTCCGCCCCTTGTTGTACGTCTGGCGGTACAGGTGCTTGTGCTCGAGGAAGATCACCGGGTCATCGCAGCGGATCGCGGTGCGCAGCAGGCCGTTGGCGTCGAGAGCCGTGCTCGGACAGACGACGCGCAGGCCCGGGCAGTGCGTGAAGAGCGACGCGCCCGTCTGCGAATGGTAAATGGCGCCGCGGATGTAGCCGCCGTACGTCGTGCGCACGACGATCGGCGACTTGAACGCGTTGCTCGACCGCCACCGCATGGTCGCCAGTTCGTCGCGCAGCTGCATGTATGCAGTCCAGATGTAGTCGAAGAACTGGATCTCGACCACCGGCTTGAAGCCGCGGTGCGCCAAGCCGATGGCGCGGCCGATGATGTTGGCTTCGGCGAGCGGCGAGTTGTACACCCGCGCGCCGCCGAACTCGGTCTGCAGCCCGTGCGTCGCCTTGAAGACGCCGCCCTTCCCCTTCACCTTGCCCAGGTACTGCTCGCGCGAGACGTCGGCCACGTCCTCGCCGAAGACGAGGATGCGAGGATCGCGCCGCATCTCCTCCTTCATGGCCGAGTTGATGAGGTCCACCATCGTCGTCGGCTCGCCGGCGAACTGCGGCGCATCCTCGGTGTCGAAGGCGGCGCTCGTCGGGTCGACGTCGGGCGAATAGAGCGCCCACAACGCCGTCTCCGGCGCCGGCTGCGGCTGCAACAGGGCGTCGTCGGTGGCCGCGAGCACCTCGGCCTCCACCGACTCCTGCACCACCGCGATCTCGGCCTCGGTTGCATGCCCCTCGGCCACCAACCACTTCGGGAACGTCAGGATCGGATCGCGCGCCGCCTCGGCTTCGCGTTCGTGCGTTGGCTTGTAGAGGATCTCGTCGTCCGACAGCGAGTGCGAGTACGGGCGGATGACGTGCGCGTGCACCAGGGCCGGCCCCTTGCGGGCGCGAGCGTAGGCGACGGCCTTCTTCATCACCTCGAGCGACGCGACGAAGTCGCAGCCGTCCACTTCCTGGATGTACAGCCCCGGGAAGGAGGCGACGAGCTTGGAGATCGAGCCGCCGGCGGTGTTCACTTCCACCGGGACGGAGATGGCGTAGCCGTTGTCCTCGACGAGGTACACGACCGGGAGCTGCAGGTTGGCCGCCGTGTTGAGCGACTCCCAGAATTCGCCCTGCGACGTGGTGCCGTCGCCCGTCGAGATGAAGACAACCTCATCACCGGCGAAGCCGTCGGTGAGCCCCGTCAGTTTGGCGCGCAGCGACCCTTCGGCCGCGCCCACGCCCTGCAGGAACTGCGTACCGGTCGGCGACGCGGAGGTGACGATGTTGGCCCGCTTGAGCCCCCAGTGCGACGGCATCTGGCGGCCGCCCGAATTGGGATCGGCCGCGGCCCCCACGGCGCTGTACAGCATTTCGGCTGCCGTCATTCCCAGCTGCAGGCAGAGCGCGCGGTCGCGGTAGTACGTGTAGAACCAGTCGTAGCCCGTCTTGAACGCGAAGCCGGCAGCGGTCAGCACGGCTTCGTGGCCCGCTCCCGAGATCTGGAAGAAGATCTTGTTCTGCCGCTTGAGCTGGATCTCCTTGTCGTCGAGGCGACGCGACAGGAGCATCGTCCGATAGGCGGCCAGCAACTGGTCGCGCGTCAGGCCGTGCGCCGCGCGGCGGTCCGTCTTGGGAGAAGCAGCCATGGATTGGGGCGTTCGGGGGCCTGCGATGGCATATGCGCCACGGGGATCCCGAAAAATAGTCCCGTGTGGAAGGGAGGGGGAGCCACTGCCTTGACTGATTGGCGCTTTCGACGAATATCTGCGTGACCTCAAGCCCCCCGAGTCCCCCTATGCGCCGTTTGCTGCTTGCGCTTCTGCTGGGTGCCGCGCCCCTGAGCGCCCAGTCCGCCCCGGCCCCCGCCAACTGGCAGTGGCGGCTCGATGCGTCGTCGCCGCTCGTCAACGGAACCAGGACGCCGCCCGGCGATTCGGGATGGTTGTTCGTTGACATGGCGCCCGGGTGGCACGTGACCATGGGACCGGGCGGGTTTCTGTTCGATCCGGCCAACGTCGCTGGCGGCCGATTTGCGGTCGAAGCCGAGCTGATCGCCTTCCCGTCCTCGACCAACGAACCGTTCGGCGTCTTCATCGGCGGGCACGAGGAGGCGACGGGGGCCAGCGTGACTTCATTCCTCGTGCGACGCGACGGGCGATTCGCCGTCGTCACCGTGCGGGATGACCAGCGCACGATGGTCAGCGAGTGGGCCGCGAGCGAGGCGCTCAAGCCACTGGCCGCCAACGGGAGCGTGCGGACCACGCTGCGCGTGCTGGCCGAGCCCGACTCGGTGCACTTCTACGTCGACGGTGTCCGGCTTGGCGCCTGGCCGCGCGGCGCGATGAGCGTGGAGGGCGTGTACGGCTTCCGCATCGGCCGCGGCGTGAACCTGCACATCACCAACCTCGACCACACCCGTCGGCACGCGCCGTATCCATCGCGCCGGTAGGCGCGCGGCAGTAGCGTACAGGGATGCCGAGCAAGGGACGCGCGTACCGCACCGTCGAGGTCGAGGGCTTCGAGGTCCTCGTCGGAAAGGCGGCGAAGGACAACGACTACCTCACGCTGAAGGTGGCCACGCCGCACGACCTCTGGCTGCACGTCGCCAGCGTCCCGGGCAGCCACGTCGTGGTGCGCAATCCGGACCGGCTGCCGGACATCCCGAAGTCCGTCGTCGAGCGCGCCGCCGAGTATGCCGCGTTCTACAGCAAGGCGCGGGAGGCGCGCGGCAAGGTGGAGGTGCACGTCTGCTGGGCGGCCGACGTGAGCAAGCGGCGCGGCGCGCCGGCGGGCGAGGTCGTGCTGCGCCGGTGGGACCGAATGAAGGTGTATCCCCGCGCGCTGGCCGAGGGGGATGATGAATAAGTATCACTTTGCTACTATATTGACGCTCGCGCTCGCCGCCGCCTGCAGCGGCGCCCGCCCGGGCGGTGCGCCCGCGCCCCGGCCTGCGCCGGCTGGCCCTCCCGTGCCTGTGAGTGTGTCCCCGGCGTCCACGCCGGCAGCGGTCCAGCCGTCGCCGGTCCCGGCTCCGGCTCCGCAGAATCCGTCGCCCATGCAGGAACGCACGCGCCGCCACGAACGGCTGCTGCAGCCGCGGACCGCCGATGCCGGCGTGAACCTGACCATCGACAGCCTGCTGCCGCGCCCCATCGAGATCTTCATCCCGCAGGGCGCCCTCACCGCCGACTCGGCGCCGTTGCTCATCCACTTCATGGGCGCCACCTGGGTGCCCAAGCGCGTCGTCGCGACGATGTCGCGGCCGGTCGTCGTCGCCGCCGTCTACCTCGGTGCGGGCTCCGCCGTCTATGCGCGCCCCTTCGCGCGCGACACGCTGCTCTACGGCCGGATGCTCGACACCATCGTCGCGCGCATCGCGCAGGTGACGAGCGCGCCGCGCATCAGCGGCCTCTACCTGAGCGGCTTCAGCGCCGGATACGGCGCCATTCGCGAGATCGTGCGCCGGCCCGCGAACCTGCCGCGGGTGGACGGGGCGCTGCTGCTCGACGGTCTCCACACGGGGTATATCCCCGACCGCAAGCCGCTGGCCGACGGCGGCGCGATCGACACCACGGAACTCGTGCCGTTCGCCGAGTTCGCGCGACTCGCCGCCGACGGCCGCAAGCGGTTCATCGTCACGCACAGCGAGATCTTTCCTGGCACCTTCGCCAGCACCACCGAGTGCACCGACTGGCTGCTCGACGCGCTGCAACTGCGGCGCAACCCGGTGCTGGAGTGGGGGCCGATGGGCATGCAGCTGCTCAGCCGCACCACGAAGGGACGTTTGGACGTCATGGGATTTGCCGGCAACACCGGTCCCGACCACATCGATCACTTTCACGGCATGGCGCCGTTCCTCGAGCGCCTGCTGGCGCCGTAACCGGAGCGTTCAATGCGCACCATTCATCCGCTGCTCGTCCTCGCCTTCAGCGCCACGGCGGCGCTCGCCCAGGGGAAGCAGGGCGACTACGTGGCCAGGAACTTCCAGTTCACCACGGGGGAGGTGCTCCCCGAACTGCGCCTGCATTACACGACGTTCGGCACGCCGCGGCGCGATGGCGCCGGCGTGGTGCGCAACGCGGTGATGATCCTGCACGGCACCGGCGGGTCCGGGCGTTCGTTCCTGTCGCCGACGTACGCCGGCGTGCTGTTCGGGCCGGGCCAGCTGCTCGACACGGCGCGCTACTACATCGTCCTGCCCGACGGAATCGGGCATGGCGGGTCGAGCAAGCCGAGCGACGGCCGGCATGCGAAGTTCCCGCACTACACGTACGACGACATGGTGCGCGCCCAGCACCTGCTGCTCACGCAGGGGCTCGGCGTGAATCACCTGCGCTTCGTGATGGGAACGAGCATGGGGTGCATGCACGCGTGGGTGTGGGGGTACACATACCCCGACTTCACCGACGGTCTCGTCCCGCTCGCCTGCGCCCCCGCCGCCATCGTGGGGCGCAACCGGATGATACGGAAGATGATGATGGACGACATCCGCAACGACCCGGGCTACAAGGACGGGGAGTACACCGAGCAACCCAAGGGACTGCGCGCGGCGCAGCAGCTGCTCTTCATGATGGGGAGCGCGCCACTCGTCCAGCACGCGCAGGCCCCCACGCGCGCCGCCGCCGACTCGATCATCACGGCCTATCTCGATGCGCGCATGCGGACGACGGATGCGAACGACATGCTGTACCAGTTCGACGCGTCGCGCGACTACGATCCGTCGCCGCACCTGACGCGCATCACCGCGCCGGTGCTCGCCATCAACTCCGCCGATGACCAGGTGAACCCGCCCGAGCTGGGGATCGTGGAGCGCCTGATGCCCCAGGTGGCGAAAGGGCGGTTCATCCTGCTGCCGATCACCCCGCAGACGCGCGGGCACGGGACGCATTCGGTGCCGGCGATCTGGGGCGGCTATCTGGCCGAGTTCCTGAAGGGTCTGCCGGAACGCTGAGCGACTTGCGCCAATTCGTGTTACGAAGCAAATCTCTGCTCGTCCATATGACGAAAGCGGGTTCCTGACCGGGAACCCACGTCCATGGAGGCAGATGGCCGTTTTGAACGGACACCCCATCCAGCGACGATCGCCGCGTCCACCGACCCAGGACGCGGGCTGGAGCCTCCTCCCCATCAGCCACGCCCCGCTCGGGACCAGTGTCCCGGAGTGGGGCGTCGTCTTTTCCGGCGAGGTGCAATGTCTCATCGGAGCTTGTACCGGTTCGCACTGGCTCGTTCGCCCCGTGGCCTGGCCCGCCGTCACGACCACGGCGTCCCCCATCAGAAGCGGCATGTCAAGCGCGCCACCTTTCGTGACTGTGGCCGTCGCTGTGTCTACTGTGCGGCGCGGCTAGGGCTCGAGGCGGCGACCCTCGACCATGTGATCCCGCTCTCGCGCGGCGGGAATCACCACCCGGGCAACCTCGTGGCGGCGTGCATCCAGTGCAACCAGCTGAAGGGATCGATGCTCCCCATCGAGTTCTTCACGCGCTATCCCTGGGCCGGACAGAACTTCATGCGCTACGCGCGCGCGGCGCATCGCAGCGTCAAGCGCGGCGCCCGGCGGGCGGTGAGTCTGGCGTTTGCGAAGGCGGCGTAGCGAGGGGCGGAGTTCGGCGTGGCAGCAGATTGAAGGCGGAAGGCGGATGGCGGAATCAGGCGGTGCGTGAGGACCTTTGGGCGCCTCCGCGCCGCCTTCGCTCTTCAGCGGGTTCGTCTATCCGCCATCCGCCGTCCGCCCTCTGCCATCTTCCACCCGCAGTAGAATTTCCTTCCGCTCCAGCCCCCACGCATACCCGCCCAGTCCGCCGCTCTTGCGGATCACCCGATGGCACGGGATGAGCACGCTCACCGGGTTCCGTCCCACCGCGCTCCCGACGGCCCGCACTGCCCGCGGCTGTCCGATGACCCCGGCGATCTCCTCGTAGGTCGTCACCGTACCCGGCGCGATGTTCAGCAGCGCGGTCCACACCTTGAGCTGGAAGTTCGTCCCGCGCACATGCAGCGCGAGCGGTCCATTGGGCGTGCCGAGCGCGCCGAGCGCCTGCCGCGCGGCGCGGCGCGTGCGCGCCGTCGACTCCACGAGCGTCGCCGCTGGCCACTCCGCACGGAGCCGGGCGACCGCGGCGAAGCGAGCCGGCTTGGTATCGGCGAACTGCAGCGAGCAGATGCCGAGCGGGGTGACCGCCACGAGCGCCGTGCCCAGCGGCGACGGGTGGAAGCCCCACGCGATCTCAACGCCCTGGCCGCCGCGCTTCAACTGGCCGGGGGTCATCGCCTCGGCGTGCACGATCAACTCGTGCAGGCGCGACGGATTCGACAGCCCGGCGTCGAGGGTGGTGGGGAGCGCGGCGCGATGCTCACGCAGCAGCGAACGCGCGAATTGCGCCGTGGCCTGCTGGAGGAACCGCTTGGGGCTGATCCCCACCCAGCGCGTGAAGAGCCGCTGAAAGTGCGACTCGCTGAGACCGATGTGTCGCGCGACGTCCGCCAGCGAGGGTTGGTCGCGCCAGTGCGCGTCCAGATAGCTGATGGCGCGCGCGATGCGTTCGTAGTCAGCGGCGGCGGTGGCGGCGGTCATGCAAGGAATTGTACGCTATCGCGCGGATTTGGCGACACACCGACGCGGCGCGCATGCCACTGTGCCGGCGTGAGCCACGCGACAGGGCCATAGCGACGCCATCCTTGGCCCCGCGATCGCCTGGTTCGTGAAAGAACCACGAATGCAGGGAGATGCGACAATGACCACCCACACCTTTCGCGGCTGGAACCGTGCCGCCTTCGGCGCGCTGCTTCTCATCCTCGCCGGCGCGTGTTCCGATGTGCCCTCGGCGCCCATCCGGCACGTGCCGATTCCACAGCTTCCCAATCCGTTCGCGCCGCGCGCCGCTGATGTGCCCATGCTCGACGCCGGGCTTCCCGCCCTCCTGCCGGGTGAATCGGTTCGCCGGCGCTCGATGCGCGGCGCCGACGGCCGGATGATGCAGGTCGAATCCTTGATCGGCCGCAACGGCCGCCCGCGCGCCACGCTCGTCCGGCGTGACGGGGCGGTCCTGATCCGGGTAGACAACGACTGGTCGGCCGCGGCCGGCTGGGATGACGTGGTGCAGCGGGTGACGGTGCGCGGCGCCGACGGACGCATTCGCACCTTCAGTTCGCGTGACATCTCGCCCGCCGAACGCGCCGCCGCGCGCGAGAAGGTGCGTCTGGACGCGGTCCGTGCGTCAATGCCAGCGACGGCCGGGCGCACTCGCGCGCTGATGGAAGAGTCGGGTGTCTGCGATGCGCAGGTGAAGGCCGCCGATATCGCGACCTGGCAATACACCGTCGCGGGGGCAGCGGTGCTCGCCGTGAGCCTGACCGGAAATCCGCTGGCGGTCATGGCGGCCGCCTCGGCCTACCTCGCCGCGTACGCGAATTACGAGAGCAAGCAGGCGGACCTCGACAAGTGTGTCGCCGCCGCTGGCAAGCCGCCGACGGTGGATGAGTATTGATCAATGTCTCGCGCGAGCCGGCGCCGTGGCGCCTCCGCACGGCGCCGATCGCGCTTTTCGAAACCCCGACATGGAGCCCCAATGTCAGCGAGCCAGAGAATCGAGCATGCCACGGCGGTGATGGTACTGCTATTCACGGCGGCGAACATCGTGCATCCTGCGTGGACCTGGCTGAATTGGGTGACGCTTGGCACGCTCTTCGGCGGGCTGGCCGTCGCATTCCTGACGAAGACGCCCGCCGATCGCGAGCGGACGCGCCGCGGCGCGTGGACCATTCCGGTGGTCGCGCTCGCCGTCGCGCTCCAGTGGGTCTTCCTTGGCGGCGATGCCAACCGGGTGCGCGCGGCGCTACTGGGCGCCGGGCTCGTTCTCGCGGCGACGGCGCTGGCGTGGGTGCGCCGTCAGTAATCGACCGGCCGCAGGTAACTCTCGCCAATCGCGGCGCCGCTCAGCATTGCCACCGTCGGGAGGCGTCGTTTCCAGTGGGTGCCGTCGAGCCGGCGGCGCACGCGCTCGACGTCGGCCTCGCCATACCCGCGCGTGGCGACCTCAGTGGGCGTCCAGCCGTGCAGGAGCCAGTTCAGGATGCCGTCGGCCCGGGCGTACGTGATGCCGAAGTCGCCCTCGTCGGTCTGTCCCGCAACGAGGTCGGCGGTCGCCGGCTTGTCGACGATGGCGGCCGGCACGCCGAGATGGCGCGCAAGCGCCCAGACCTGCGTCTTGTACAGGTCGCCCAGCGGATTCACGGGCGGCGAATCATCGGCATGCCAGGTGAAATACCCGAGCAACCGTTCACTCTTGTTGCCGGTGCCGAGCGGCAGGGCGGAATGCCGCGCGCTGAGGTCGAAGAGCGCGATCATCCGCATGCGCGCCATCACGTTGCCACGGCGTCCGGCGTCGGCGTCGGGTTCGCTGGCCAGGTAGCCATCCACCGCCGCCGAGATGTCGATGGTCCGGCTCTCGATGCCGAGCTGCGTGATGACGAGATCGGCGTGCGCCAGCGACTCGGCGCTCGACAGACGATACGGAAGACGCAGGCCGAGAACGTTGGACGGGCCGAGCGCGCGCGCGGCGAGCGTCGCGACCACCGCCGAATCGACGCCGCCCGAGATGCCGACGATCACCTTGCCGAATCCGCGCCGTCCCAGTTCATCGCGCAGGAACTGCACGAGCCAGCGTTCGACGAGCGGGGCGTCGATGTCGAGCGGAGGCGGGGCGGCGCGGCCGCCATCCACGGGAACGACGACCGGAAGCGTGCCGCCCGACGTTCCCGCGGTCGACCGCGTTTCTTCCGCGCGTGGCGGCGCGGTGCGCGGCACCGTGCGGGGCTTGGGTGAGAGCCGCGGCGCATAGACCGCGCGCTTCATCTCGGCCGAGAGATACGGGATGGCCACCTTGAGGTCGCTGAGCATCGGGGCGTCAGCCCGGCAGCGGGCGATGTCGCCGAGGTCGAGCTCGGTGACGAGCAGCGCTTCGTCCCAGACCGGCGCCCGGGCGCGGATGTCGCCGCGCGGGCCGGCCACGAGCGACCCGCCCTGGAACATCTTGCCGCCCTCGCTGCCGACGAGGTTGGCGAGGGTGCAGAAGACGCCCTGCTCCTCGGCGATGTCCTTGATGAGCCGCTCCCAGCGGGCAATCGTCCCCGGGCCATCCACCCCGTCGCCGCGTGGATGCGTGCCGCGCGCGACCGCCGCCGAGCTCACGAAGATCACCTGCGCGCCGTCGAGCGCCGCAATGGTGCCCGTCATCGAATGCCAGGCGTCCTCGCACACCAGCATCGCGGCGCGTCCCCACGCCGTGTCGAAGGCGCGGATGTCATACCCGCGCTCCATGAACCGCTCTTCGTCGAAGAGCGAGTAGGTGGGGAGGAAATTCTTGCGATGCACATGCAGCAGCACGGGGTCGGCGCCGCCGAGGCGGGCATACAGCGCGCTGTTGTAGAGCGTGCCGTCGTGCTGTTCGTAGAAGCCAACCATCACGTCGATGGTCGAGCCCGGGCGCGCCGCCGCCCGCCAGTAGCCATCCAGGGCACGCACCACCTCGTCCGGCGTCAGCGCATTCTCGCGGATGCCGCCTTCCACGAAGTAGCCGGAGAGGATGGCCTCCGGGAACTGCACCATGTGCGGCGGCGGCTCCAGCGCGGCCGCCTGTGCCAGCACCTCGCCGGCCCGGGCAAGGTTGGCGGCGACGTCGCCCTTGCGGGGGCGGAACTGCGCGATGGCGAGACGGAGGAGGGACATCTCTTGAAAGGTCGCATGCCCACCGTGGCTGGGCAATACGAACGGAACGGGTCTCCCTCGGCCCGTTCCGTTTCCCCTGGTTCGGTGTAAGACTCATGCGTGTCCCTTCGCCTCGTCCTTCTCTCCGTCCTTGCGGCCACCGTGGTGGGGGCCCAGCAGCCGCCTGCTCAAAAGCCCTCCACGGGCGAGGCATGGCAGATTCCGGCGCTCCCGCAGTCGTCGATGGTGTTCGCGCGTGACGGAGCGCTGATCGGCGAGATCGGCCGTGCCTGGCGCACGTCGGTCGCCATTCGCACCCTGCCGCGCTATCTCCCGCAGGCCTTCATCGCCGTCGAAGACCAGCGGTTCTACCAGCACGACGGGGTGGACCTTGTGGGCATCGCCGGCGCGATGAAGGACAACCTGCTCGGCGGTTCGCGCGGGGCGTCAACCATCACGCAGCAGCTGGTCGGCAACGTGCATCCGGACCTCATCGACCGCAGCGAACGGGGCTTTGCCGGCGTGCCACGCAAGCTGCGCGAGCAGCGCGCGGCGCGCGAGATGGAGCGGCACTACAGCAAGGACCAGATCCTCGAGGCGTATCTCAACGCCATTCACTTCGGTCGCAGCTGGTATGGCGTGGAGTCGGCGGCGCGCCACTACTTCGGCAAGAGCGCGGCGCACGTCACGCTCGCCGAAGCGGCCTCGCTTGCGGCGCTCCCCAAGGGACCGGCGATCTACGACCCGGCCCGCCATCCCGAGCGCAACAGGAACCGCCGCAATGCCATTCTCGACCTCATGGTCGTCCAGAAGTTCATCTCCCGCGAGCAGGCGGCGGCGGCGAAGGCACAGCCGATCACCACGGTGGCCAACAGCGGCCTGGCCAACAGCGCCCCCTGGTTCGTGGAAGTCGTGCGCACGCAGATGGAGCGCGCCGGCATCCCGGTGGCGCAGGGCGGCTATCGGGTGATGACCACGCTCGATCCCTCGCTGCAGAATGCGGCGTGGGTGGCACTCGTCGAGGGCACCGCAGCGGTCGAAGCGCGCCCGGGCTACCGCAATCCGACCTACGCCAGGCATCCCAAGGGGAGCACGGACTACCTGCAGGGGATGGTGGTGGCGATGGATCCGGCCACCGGCGACGTGCGGGCGCTCGTTGGCGGGCGCAACTACGCCGAGGCGCCGTTCAACCGCGCGGTCAATGGCGTACGCCAGCCAGGTTCAGCCTTCAAGCCGTTCGTGTATGCGCGCGCCATTCTCGATTCCATCCCTGCCAACGCGATCGTTCCCGACACCTCACTCGAACTCGTCGTGGATCGGGGTGTCATCTACCGTCCCGGCAACGCCGATGGCGAGTTCCTCGGCAACCTGACGCTGCGTGAGGCGCTGACCCGCTCGCGCAATCCCGTGGCGGTTCAGCTCTGGCAGCGGGTCACCGGCGATTCCGTCGTTGCGCTGGCCCGTCGCATGGGGATTCGCTCGTACATCGCGCCGTGGCCCTCGAGCGCCATTGGTGCGTCCGCGGTGCAGCCGCTCGATCTCGTGGCGGCCTTCACGGCCTTCCCGAACCTCGGCGTGCCGGTGGAGCCGCGGTTCGTCGTGCGCGTCGAGGACGGGGCCGGCCGCGTGGTCTACAGTCAGGGGGTGCGTCCGCTGCCGCCGGCGATGCCCGCGGATGTCGCCTTCATCGTCCGCGAGATGATGCGTGACGTCGTGGACCGCGGCACAGCCACCGCGGTGCGGCGCTACGTGCCCTACGCCGTGCCGGTCGCCGGAAAGACGGGGACCACCGACGACAACACCGATGTCTGGTTCGTTGGCGCCACGACCGATCTGGTGGCCGGCGTCTGGCTGGGATTCGACCGACCGCGTCCGATCATGGGCGGTGCCGCGGGCGGCACGCTCGCCGCGCCGATCTTTGGGCAGATGCTGGCCCGTTCCGGCTACGGCCGCGGCGCCCCGTGGACGCCGCCGCCCGGACTGGTCACGGCCGAACTCGACCGGGCCAACGGGACGCTCGCGGAAGCGAGCACCCCACCGGAGCGACGCTATTTGGAGTACTTTCTGCCGGGGACCGAGCCGGGGGCGCTCCGCGTAGATGCGCGTCGACTCTTTGGCTGGGGTCCCATTCCCTGAGCACGGGCATCCGCATGCAGCTGACCCCGGTCCAGAAACTCTCGATTTCCATCGGAGCCGCCCTCGTCGTCCTCGGCGGGTTCGGCGCCGCGTCGTACTACTATGCATCGCGCCTGGTGGCGGCCGACCGCGCGGTGGAGCGCGCGAACACCAACATGGCCGCGGCATTTCACGTGGTCGTGAGCCGACAAGAGGGCGAGCATCTGGCCAAGGCGTATGTGGTGCGTCCCGACAGCGTGACGCGCGCGTTGCTCCAAGCGGCGCAGGCGCGGGTGGAGGATGCGCTGGATGCCCTGCATCGCGGCACGGAAGACAATCCTCGGCAGTTCGCCCGCGTGCACGCCCTCGCCGAGGGAGCCGCGCAGAACTTCGAGACGTTTCGGTCGACCGTGCTCATCCGGGACCACGTCGGCGCGGACTCGGCGCGCCGCGTCCTGACTGGCGAGCGGTCGGCGAATGCCGCGGACTCGCTGATGAAGATCGTCAACGAGATCCGCGAGGATGAACTGCGCGTCCTTGGCGAGCGGACGCGCCTGCAGAACGCGCACAGCGCGACCGCCCAACGCGTGATTCTTGTCGGGATGGTGCTGGCGTTTCTGCTGGCGGGCGTCGCGCTCCAGCCGGTGCGCGCGCATATCGCCTCGCGGCTGACGTCGCGCATCGTGCACGAGCATGTCACCGGAGCGGGCGTGCTTACCGAGGCGGACCGCGCGCGCGCCAGCGCCACGCGGCAGCTGCAAGCGCTGCACCGGCTGGTCGCCGATCTGTCGGGCGCGGCGGATCGTGGCGTACGCGCGAAGGCGCTCGTCATGGCGGCGGAACCGCTGAATACGGTGCTCGTCGCCCTCATCGCGCCTTCCGACGACGGCGCGTTGCGTGTGCTCGCCGCGTCGCCATCGACGCTGGACGGTGTCGGCCCCGACCTGGAGCGCCCCGTGACGGAACTGCTGCGCACGGGCAAGGCGACGATGGCTGAATCGCGTCCTGAACGCGACCGCGCCTGGGGCGATCTCCCCGCGCTCGATGCTTGCGGGGCGTCGGGGGCCGTCCTCTTCTCGCCGCTAACGAAGGACGAGCAGACAACTGGTGTCCTGGTCGTTGCGCACACCGGTAATCGCGTTTTCCCCGACGACGAACTCATATTCGCAGCCACGCTGGGCCGCCTTGGCGGTGCAGCCCTTGCCGCTTGATCCACTTCCTCAAAACACCCGACCTCTTATGACCAGTATCCTTGCACCGCGCGCGGCATTGCGCCGCTGGTCCCTAGTTGCCACGGTCGTGGCCGGAGCCTGCTCGGGTGGCGACGGCACGTCGCCGCCCAAACCCGCGGCGGTGCAGGTAACCTCCGGTGCGGGGGCGAGCGCGACGGTTGGCACGGCGCTGACGACGGCGCCGACTTTCACCGTCACCGACGCCTCGGGAAATGCGCTGGGTAATGTCGCCGTCACGGTGGCGGTGACGGGTGGCGGCGGCACGCTCGTCAGTCCGCCGACCAAGACATCGGCCGGTCCCACGTCGGTTGGCACGTGGACGCTCGGGACCACGGCCGGCACGAACACGCTGACGGTGACCGTCGCCGGCGTGGCGCCGTTGACCATCAATGTGACGGGAACGCCGGGAAGCGTCGCCAAGGTTGTCGTACAGGCAGGCAACTCGCAGACGGCGAAGGCAGGCGATGTCCTCGCCACACCGCTCGCCGCAGCCGTGCAGGACCAGTACGGCAATGGCATTCCCAATCAGTCCGTGACATTCGCCGTCACCGCGGGGGGAGGTTCGGTCTCGCCGGCCACGCTCACGACGAACTCGGCCGGCGTCGCTACCGGCGCGACCTGGCGGCTGGGCATCCGGGGAGGGACGCAGTCAGCGACGGCGACAGCCGGCAGCTTCTCGGCGGCCTTCACGGCGAGCATTCAGACGACTTTCGTCGTGGACCTGCGGTACTTTGGCCCGACGATGTCCACCGAGGCGCAGACCGCGTTCACGAATTCTGCGAACCGCATCAAAGCCGCGATCATCACGCAGATTTCGCCGGTCAGCCTTGTTGGCGCCGGACTCGCGGACTGCGGGGTCAGCGGGTTGACCGGAACGCTCAATGAGAACACCACGGGTGTCATCATCTACGCGTCGGTCGGGCCGATTGACGGCGCCGGCAAGATCCTGGCGCAGGCCGGCCCGTGTTACGTGCGCAACCAGTCCCTGCTGCCGGCCGTCGGCGTCATGAAGTTCGATGAAGCTGACATCCAGAACTACATCAACACCGGTCGCTTCGAGGCGATCGTGCTGCACGAGATGAACCACGTGGTGGGCTTCGGCACGATCTGGACCGACAAGAGCCTCCTGCAGGGCGCGGTCTATACCGACACCATTCCGACGGGGAGCACCAATCCGCGGTTCATGGGCGCGGCGGCGCTGGCGCAATGCCTCGCGCTCGGTGCATCGGCCAATCACTGCGCCAGCGGTACAGGCGTTGCCGTGGAGCAATGCGGCACGCCGGGCACGGCCGACGGTCACTGGCGCGAGGTGTTCACCACGACGTGCACCGGGACGAACAAGGCTCCCGTCGGCGGCACCGCCGCGTTCGATCAGGAACTGATGACGGGCTACGCGGAGGGCACACCGAACATGCCGTGGAGCACGATGAGCATCGCGCAGTTCCAGGATCTCGGGTACACCGTGAACCTGCTGGCCGCCGACCCGTACACCGTCCCCAGTCTCATGAGCATCGCGCGGATGCGCTCGGCGATGGAGGCCCAGGCGCGCGAGGGAGCCATCGAGCACGTGCTGCAGCCGCGCTTCACGGTTGGCGGCGGGCGCATTCAGGCCATTCGGCGGGAGATCCAGCGATGAACAAGCGCTTCGTGATGGCCACTGCGTCGCTGCTGGCGCTCGCGGCCTGCGGCGGGAAACAGGAGTCGGCGGCGACACCGGCCACGGACTCGACGGCAGTCACACCGGCGGTCGCGGACAGCGTGAAGCCTGCAGTCGCCGATACCGGTGCCAAGGCCCCGGGTGCCAGCACTTCGGCAAAACCGCCGGCCAAAGCCGTCGCGCCAAAGATTGAGACCGGCGACTACGACCAGGCGATCCGTCCGCGCTTCAAGGTCAATGAGAAGACGGGGAAGATTGATACGATCAGGAAGCCGTAGGCACGGAACGAGGAGGGGGTAGAGGCGAAGGGACGAGGGTTGAGATGTGGAACGAGGAGGGAGACCGCTGGTGCGCCAGCGAACTCCCTCCTCGTTCCACATCCCATACCTCCTCGCGGAGCCTCTACCCCCTCCTCGTTCCGCTCACACGCCCACGAGCTCGCCTTCCTTGTTCGCGGTCTCCGTCTCCTTGACGAGTGCGAGCTGCAGCACATCCTGCAGCGTCTCCACGAAGTGGAAGGTCAGCGAGGCCCGTGCCTCCTCGGGCACGTCCTCCATGTCCGCCTCGTTGTCCCTGGGCAGGATGATGTGCGTGATGCCGGCGCGCAGGGCGCCCAGCACCTTCTCCTTCACGCCGCCGATGGGGAGCACGCGGCCGCGCAGCGTGATCTCGCCGGTCATCGCGAGATCGCGGCGCACGGGACGGCCGCTCAATTCACTGGCCAGCGCCGTCGCGATGGATACGCCGGCCGAGGGGCCGTCCTTCGGAATCGCCCCCTGCGGCACATGGATGTGCGTCTCGAGCGCGCCGAGGCGCGCGCGCGGAATGCCCAGCTGCTCCGCGTTTTTCGTCACGAAGGAGAAGGCGGCCCGCGCCGATTCCTTCATCACGTCGCCCAGCTGGCCGGTGAGGATCAGTGACACCGGCACGCCGGACCCTCCCTCCGCGGCATTGCCGGCGCCCGTCGAGGTCGTCAGCGGCCGCGTGGAGGCCTCGACGAACATGATGTCGCCGCCCATCGGCGTGTAGTACATGCCGGTGGCGACGCCCACCTCGTGCTGGGCGGCCGCCTTCTCGGGGCGCACCCGCGGGCGGCCGAGGAGCTCGCGCACCTCGGCGGCGGTGATCACGCCGTCGCCCTCGATCATCGTGTGCTCCGCACCCGTCGCGATGCGCCGCGCCACCTTGCGCGCCACCTTGCCGATCTCGCGTTCGAGCTGGCGCACGCCGCTCTCCCGCGTGTAGTTGGTGATCAGCTGCATGATGGCCTCGTCCTGGAGCTTCACCTTTTTCACCGCGAGGCCATTCTCGTCGAGCTGGCGCGGAATGAGATACGCCTTGGCGATCTCCGCCTTCTCGCGCTCCGTGTAGCCCGAGAACTCGACTTCCTCCATGCGGTCGCGCAACGGGCCCGGGATGTTCTGCACGAAGTTCGCCGTGGCGATGAACAGCACCTCGCTCAGGTCGAACGGCACGCCGAGGTAGTGGTCAGTGAACGTGTCGTTCTGCGCGGGATCGAGCACCTCGAGCAGCGCGGCCGACGGATCGCCCTGGAACGAGACGCCGAGCTTGTCCACTTCGTCGAGCAGGAAGACGGGGTTCTTGGTCCCGGCCTGCTTCATTCCCTGGATGATGCGCCCCGGCATGGCGCCCACGTAGGTGCGGCGATGGCCGCGAATGTCGGCCTCATCACGCGCGCCGCCCAGCGAGACGCGCACGTACTCGCGCCCGAGTGCCCGGGCGATGGACTTGGCAATCGACGTCTTGCCCACGCCGGGCGGTCCGCTGAAGAGCAGAATCGGGCCCTTCGCCATCGCGCGCGCCTTCGCCTCGCGCTTGTCCGTGATCGTGCGTTCCACCTCGCCAGTGGTGCGGCCGAGCGACGGCGTGGCGTCCTCCTTCCGCTCCTTGAGCTTCGCGATCGGGAACTCGCCCGTCTTGTCCATCTCATCGCTCATCTGCTGCGCGCGCAGCTGGCGCACGGCGAGGAACTCGATCACGCGGTCCTTCACGTCCTTCAGGCCGTAGTGATCCTCATCGAGCACGGTGATGGCGCGATTCAGGTCGAGCTGGTCATCCGAGCGCGTGCTCCACGGCAGTTCGGCGATCCACTCGAGGTAGGTGCGGATGACCTGCGCCTCCATGGACTCGCGGCCGGCGCGTTCGAGCCGCCCGAGTTCGCGCTCCACCTCGGTGCGCGCCTCCTTGGGAAGTTCGAGCTTCGCCAGCTTGCCGCGCAGCTCCTCGATTTCCTTGGAGCTGTCGTCGTCGCCGAGTTCCTTCTGGATCGCGCGCATCTGCTCGCGCAGGAACATCTCGCGCTGCCGCTCGCCCAGCTCCTCCTGGACCTGGCTCTTGATGTCCTCCTGCGCCTCGAGCAGCGAGATGTGGCGCTGGACGTGCACGAGGACGCGGCGCAGCCGGTCTTCGACCGACAGGTTCTCGAGCAGGCCCTGCTTCTCGGCGACGGTCAGTTCGAGGTAGCCGGCGACCAGGTCGGCAAACCGCCCGGGTTCGGTGACCGAGTCGAGCACCTGATGCACCACCTCTTCGGGAAGTCCGCGGCGCTCGCCCAGCTCGCCGGCGCGCTCGCGAATCTCCTTGTACAGCGCCTCGAAGGCCGGATCCTTCTCGTCCAGCGGTGCCTGCTCCTCGACGTGCGTGACGACCGCCGTCAGGTAGCCCTCGGCCATCGTGTACTGCAGCGACGTGGCGCGCAGTTCGCCCTGCAGCAGGAGCTGGACGCCGCCCAGCCCGCGCTGGATCTGCCCGATGCGCGCGACGACACCCATCGAGTAGAGGATCTCGGGGTTCGGCTCGTCGGTGTTGTCCTTCTGCGCGACGGCAAAGACCAGCCGATCGCCCTTGAGCGCCGCTTCAATGGCGCGGAGCGTGCCCGGCCGCCCGGCCGCGATCGGGGCGGTCAGGCCCGGGAAGATGACCGTCCCGCGCAACGGAAGGACGGGGAGTGTCTGTCGAGTGCTCATTACGAATCCTGGGTGCCGAGGCACCCGAACGGGGGGCTGAGACCATGCAATCCATCCCTGCCTACAGCAACTGGCGTACCACGCACCGCAAACCTGCGCCGCGGGGCGAGGAGGAGGTCGCTTTCATACCCCTGATGCTGAGATACGACATAACGGCGGGACCTGCAACTTTCCCCTGCCTCGGTGACGTAGGGAGACTGACAAATCGCGTCTGACGCACGGCGGCGAAGTTGCGGTTGACCACGGTCACTCGCACTGCGCAGTCTCGCGCGTTGGCAGCGCGTTTCTTACCTTTCCCCACCCCCGTGGAAGACTCCCTCCTTTCCAAGTCGGAAGCCGAACTGCGCTCGCATATCGCGAGCGTACTGGACAGCGCGTACGAGCTGGACCGGGAGATCGGACGCGGCGGAATGGGGATCGTCTTCAAGGCCCGTGACCGGCGCCTCAAGCGGGCCGTTGCGGTCAAGCTGCTTCCGCCGGAACTGGCCTTCCGCTCGGAGATCCGCTCGCGCTTCCTGCGCGAGGCCGAGACCGCGGCGCAGCTCAGCCACCCCAACATCGTCCCCATCTACTCCGTCGACGAGAAGGGCGGTCTCGTCTTCTTCGTGATGGGGTTCATCGACGGCGACAACCTCGCGAAGCGCATCCACGATCGCGGGCCGATGCCGCCTGATGAGGTCCGGCGCATTCTCCGCGACGTCGCCGACGCGCTGGCGTACGCGCACGCCAACAAGGTCGTCCATCGCGACATCAAGCCCGACAACATCCTGCTCGACGCACAGTCGCAGCGGCCGATGGTCACCGATTTCGGCATCGCGCGCGCCATCAGCGAAGGCGGCGAGGCGCGGCTGACGGCTACCGGCATCGCCATCGGCACGCCGGCGTTCATGAGTCCCGAGCAGTCGGCGGGCGACCGCGACGTGGACGGGCGCAGTGATCTCTACTCGCTCGGCGTCGTCGCGTACCAGATGCTGTGCGGCGACCTGCCGTTCAACGCCACCAGCACGCCCGCGCTGCTCGTCAAGCACCTGTCGGAGCGGCCGGTGCCCATCGACCAGCGCGCCAGCGTGCCGACCGACCTCGCGCGCGCCGTGATGCTGCTGCTCGAGAAGGACCCGGCCAACCGGTTCCAGTCGGCGGCGGAGCTGAAGTCGGCGCTCGAGAGCGGACAGATGCCCGCCCTGCCGGCCATCACCGGGAGCGCCTATCCGCAGACTCCGTCGCCCTACACCGGAACCAGCGCGACCCGTGCCTCGGGCACCTCCGCCGCCTTCACGCCGCAGCCGCTGACGTCGCTCCCGGATGGCGAGCGCCTGCCGACGCCCGACGAACTCGCGCGCTGGAACGCGCCGATGGTGGTGGAGTTCCGGCGACGCATCGCGCCGTACATCTGGGTCAACGGCGCCTTCGTCGCCGTCAACCTGCTGGGCGGGCCGAACCTGCTGTTCGTCACCGCTTTCTGGAGCATCAGCATCGCGTACAAGTACGCGAAGCTCTGGAGCGACGGGTACGACTGGCACGACGTCTTCCGCCAGCCGCGCGAGCGCATGGTCGGCGATGTCTTTGCCGAGTGGGGCGAGGACGTGCGGTCGCTCTTCGATCGCAAGACCCGGGAGCGGGTGCGCACCCGTCACCGGCTGCGCGCCGCGCGGCCCGACCTGCTGCGGTCGCCGGCGGCGCCGGCGACGCTCTCGGCGAGCGACGCGGCCGCCCTCGGCAGCGGGCCGCATGCGGCGGCGGCGCGCGACGCGCTGATGGACCGCGACGAGATCATCCGCCTCGTCGAGAGCATGTCGCGCGCCGACCGCGGGCGCATTCCCGACGTGGTCACCAGCGCCAGCACGCTCGCCGACACCGTCCTGGCGCTCGCCGCCCAGATGGCCGATCTCGAGCGCTCCGCCAAGGGGACGTCGGCGGCGGCGATCGAGCGCGAGATCACCGCGCTCGAGGCCGCGGCCAATCCCCTGGACGTCGCGGCGAGCGAGGAGCGGGTGCGCCGGCTGGCGATGCTCAAGCGGCAGCGCCGCACGGTGGCCGACGTGGACCGGCGCCGGGAGACACTGGGCGCGCGACTCGACAGCTGCTCGCTGGCGCTGAAGAACATGCGCTTCGACGTGCTGCGCCTGAAGACGGGCGCACAAACGTACCAGCACGTCACCACCATCGCCGAGCAGGCGATGCAACTCGCCCGCGAAGTGGACAGCGCCGTCTACGTCGCCGACGAGATGTCGCGCCTGCGTCCGCGCACCGGCGCGACGGGACGCCCATGACCGACGCCCTCCGCGAGCGCGTCCACGCCGCGGTCGGTTCCCTGTATGAAGTCGAGGCCGAAATCGGCCGCGGCGGCATGGCGGTCGTCTACCGGGCCACCGACACCCGGCTGCGCCGGCGCGTCGC
The DNA here is from genome assembly GCA_036504815.1 of Gemmatimonadaceae bacterium. Lineage (NCBI taxonomy): Bacteria > Pseudomonadati > Gemmatimonadota > Gemmatimonadia > Gemmatimonadales > Gemmatimonadaceae > Gemmatimonadaceae bacterium. The sequence continues at coordinate 619,445 of DASXUN010000021.1, forward strand.
GCTCAAGGTGCTGCCGCCGGAACTGGCGTTCCGCGAGGAGGTGCGGCGCCGGTTCCTGCGCGAGGCGCAGATGGCCGCGCAGCTGGGCCATCCCAACATCGTCCCCATCTACTCGGTGGACGAGGCGTCGGGGCTCGTCTACTTCGCCATGGGGCTCGTCGAGGGCGCGCCGCTCTCGAAGCTGCTCTTCGAGGAGCCGCGCCCGCCCATTCCCTTCGTGCGCCGCATCCTGCGCGAAGTCGCCGATGCGCTGCAGTTCGCGCACTCGCGCGGCGTGGTGCACCGGGACATCAAGCCCGACAACATCCTCGTCGAGACCGAGACGGGAAAGGCGGTGGTGACGGACTTCGGCATCGCCCGCGCCGCGCAGGGCGAGGTGCGGCTCACCGCCACCGGAATTGCCGTCGGGACGCCGGCGTACATGAGTCCCGAGCAGGCGATGGGTGAGCGCGAGGTGGATGGGCGGGCCGACATCTACTCGCTGGGCATCGTCGGTTACCAGATGCTGGCGGGGGAACTGCCGTTTTCGGCCGCCAACACGCCCTCGATGCTGATGAAGCACCTGAGCGAGCCGCCGCGTCCGCTGCTCGACTTGCGCCCCGACCTGCCGGCGAACCTCGCGGCGGCGATTGAGCGCGCGTTGTGCAAGGCGCCGGCCGATCGCTGGCCCGATGCGGCTTCGTTCCGCGATGCGCTGGCGCCGAATGCGCCGGTGACGCTGACCGGCACGGCGGCGGCGGCGCGAACCGCGGCCGACGCACCAGCGCCAGCCGCACCGCCGCCGGCGCCGGAGGCCAACGCGTGGGGGGCGCCGGCTCCAGGTCAGGCCCTGCTGCCCGTGCCGTCGCCCAAGGCGCCTCCCGATCCGCTGAAGGCCTTCGGTGTCTTCAAGGCCGGGGGCGCCGGCGCGGCACATGACTCGGAGATTCACCGCTGGCGCGAACAGCAGCACGCCTGGCGCGAGCAACTGCGCGCCGCGCGCGCCGGGCTGCGCCAGGATGCCCTGAGCGCCGCCAATCAGCAGCTGCAACAGGCGCTGCATCCGGCGCCGCAGAGCGAAGGCCAGCGCGTTCGCCGCGTCCGCCGCAAACTGGTGAACTACACCGCGCTCACCGGCCTGCTGTTCGTGATCAACGCCGCCACCGGCGGCGTGCCGTGGTTCCTGTTCCCGGCCTTCTTCTTCGTGGCCGACTCCTTCCGGTCGATTGCCGGCCTGTGGGCCGACGGCATTCCGCTGCGCCGGCTCTTCAAGCGCGGATCGCGCGGAGCGGAGACGGCGGCAACGTACGCGGCGCTCGGGCTCCCCGGGGTCGGCGTGCATGCCCTGCCGGCGCCGGGCACCGACCCGGTGCTCGCCACCGTGCCGCGTGACGTGCTGGAGGGGCGTCACGGCGCCGCCATTCGCGACGCCGTCGAGGCGCGCCTCACGATTCTCAGCGTGCTGGACAAGCTGCCCAAGGAAGACAAGCAGCTCCTGCCCGACATCGTCCCGTCGGTAAAGGGGCTCGAGGAGCGCATCGTCTCGCTGGCGAACGCGCTGCATCAGCTGGACCAGGATGCCTCCCGCGACGCGATCGCCAAGCTCGACCAGCGGCTCAGCGATGCGCGCGCCCTGCCGGAGACGGCACCCGATCGCGAGCGGCGCATCGTCCTGCTCGAGCGCCAGCGGCAGACGCTTGCCGACCTGGCCGCGCGCCGCGAGGCCGTTGCGGCGCAGCTCGACAATGCCTCGTTGGTGCTGGGCACGATGAAGCTCGACCTCCTCAAGCTGCGTTCGAGCGGACTGCAGTCGCAGATGGCCGACGCCACGTTCCAGACACAGGACGCCCGCGCGGTGGTTGCGGAGATCGAACGTGCGCTGGAAGTGGCGGAGGAAGTGCAGAAGATCCGATAACGCCAGGACCTGCGCCGGAACCGAGGCACTCGACCGGCGGTAGAAGGGCTGGAACTCCCAGGACCACCCATATGCTGCCTGCCAACGCCATGCGTCGCGCCCTCGCGTCAGCGCTCGTTGCCGCCACGCTCGCGACGGGTCCGCTGGCCGCCCAGGAGCCCTCGGCCCAGCCCGATGTGGTCGCGCCCCCGGCCATCGTCTCCGGTCGGATCTTCGGCGACGACAAGAAAGCGCTGGAAGACGTCGAGGTGCTGCTGGGCGATGCCCTCCGCGCGAGCACCGATCGCAAGGGACGATTTACGTTCGATCCGGCGCCTGCCGGGATGCATGACGTGCTCGTGCGCAAGATCGGCTACAGTCCGGTGCGGTTCCGGGTGTCGGTTGCACGCGGCGACGTGTGGGATGGCACCATCACGATGCGCCGCGCCGTGCAGTCGCTCCCCGAAGTGGTGGTGCTCGATACCGCCGCGCTCAAGAATTACCGGCCGCGCTGGATTGACGGCTTCCTCGAGCGACGCCGCGCCGGTCTCGGGACGTTCCTCGACCGGATCGATATCGAGCAGGCGAAAGCCCTGAACACGGGGCGGCTGGTCGCCACCGCACCCGGCGTGCTCGCACGCTCGGCGATGGGTTGGGATGAACTGAACGTGAACCGCTGCGGCAACGGCTTTGGCACGAACAGCAAGGGCATCGTCTACGTCGATGGCTTCAAGACCGAGACGTCCACCACCGGCCGGTTCGTGACCTTCCGCGATTATCCGCCCGAGCGCCTGTGGGCGGTGGAGATCTACAAGGGGCGCAACACGATGCCGGCGGGATACGACGATCCACAGGCCTGCCTGGTCGTCCTGCTCTGGACGAATCGCCGCTAGCAGTCAATGGTGCAGGGTGGAGCCGGATGGGTCGGACGTGACGTCGAGGAGTGTGCCAGATGGGAATCCCTGCGCGAATGGGCGGACCGATCCTCGCGGTTGCGATGCATCTGGCGCTCGCCGGCCTGCATCCGCTCGGCGCGCAGCAAGTGCCGGCACGGGTCGAGGTCACGGCACCGCCCGCTATCGTCGCCGGCCGCATCGTCGGACCGGACAAGAAGGGACTCGCGGACGTCGAAATCGTGCTTGGTGACACGCGGAAGGAGGTCACCGACCGCAAGGGGCGCTTCGAGTTCGATCCGGTATCGCCCGGCGTACATGACGTGTTCGTGCGCAAGATCGGCTTCGTCCCGCTCCGTTTCCGGCTGGCGGTGACGGCGGGGGATGTGTGGGACGGGACGATCACGATGGATCGCACCGTCCAGTCGCTCCCTGAAGTCGTGGTGCTCGACTCCGCGAAGGCGCTGCGCAACTTCCGGCCAAGCTGGCTCGATGCGTTCCTCGACCGTCGCCGCCTGGGATTCGGGACCTTCTTCGATCGCATCGAGATCGAGGACTCCCACACGAGCCGGCTCGTGCACCTGCTGGCACGCGTCCCCGGCATCACGGCCACGGAGGGGTTCGGGTACGACCAGCTGCACGTGAGCCGGTGCAGCGCCGTCGCCGGACCGTCGAAGCAGATCCTCTTCGTCGACGGCATCAAGATGGAGACCAGTTACACGGGTCGATTCGCCACGCTGGCGGAATACCTCCCCGATCAGGTGTGGGGACTGGAGATCTACCGGGGGCGCGGCGCGATCCCCGCGCAGTACGATGATCCGCAGGCCTGCCTCGTCATCCTGATGTGGACGAACCACCGCTGACTAGCGTGTGAGCAGGACGCTGATCGCCGCCGCGACGCGGTCGGGGATGTCGAGCGGAAGGAAGTGGGAGCCCTCGGGAATCTCGTCCAACGAGGCGCCGGGGATCACTGCCTCGAGACGGCGGCCGAGCGCGGCGGGAATGAACGGGTCGCGCGCGCCATGCACGATGGCGGTCGGGATGCGCAGGGCGCGGAGGTCGAGCGCCCTCGTTTCGTCGGGGCGCTGTGCGTCGAGGTGTGCGAGCAGCGCGTCGCGACCGGCGGATTGGGTGAAGGGGCGCAGGAAGTGATCGAGCGCATGACGTCCCTCGTCGCGGTCGGCGAATCCACGAAGCAGCGATGCATACGCTTCGCCGGCGAGGAGCGGCGCCGGGAGGTAACGCGCCACCGCCGACAGCGATCGGGCGATGCGGGTGCGCCGGCAGGGCCAGCCGTCGAGTCCGACGCTGCTGATGAGCGCGAGCCGCGTAACCCGTTCGGGCGCGTGTAGCGCGATCCATTGCGCCACCGCACCGCCGAGGTCGTGTCCCACCAGGCAGGCCTGTGGGACATTCAGCGCATCGAGGACCGCCAACGCTCGCTGACCATGCGCCGACACCGAAACCGCCGCGGTGCCCGGCCGGTCACTTCGTCCATAGCCCAGCTGGTCGAGGACAATGAGTCGATGTCCCGGCGGCATGCAGCGGACCACGCCGTTCCAGAGGTAGGACGACGTCGGAAAGCCGTGGAGGAAGAGCACTGGCTCCCCAGCTCCACGCGATCCGGCCGCGAAGTAGTACAGGCGATAGCCGGCCAGGTCGAGGAACTCTCCACGCATCCACGGAATTCTCCCCAAAGACGGCGCGCATTCAAGTCGCCGAGTGCGTCTAATGGTCTAGCGTTTTGAGTCAAAAGGCGTATAGTTACGCAATCTTTGGCCGGACATGACTGTAAGCTGCGCTTATGTCCAATGGTGCCAACAAGTTAGCACGGAGTTTGGCGGTGACTGCACCGGTCGTCCCAACCGTTCCTCTCTTCCCACCGCCGCCGCCACCGCCCGCCCCGGTGGTCTTTCCGCTTGGCTGGTTGTTGGAGAACGCCGCCCTGCCGATCCAGTATCGCGCGGTGGTCGAAGTGGCAAAGATCGGCGAGGCATTGCCCGCGTCCTACGCCAATACGCCGTACTTCCATCGTCCGGCGGTCGAGATTGCCATCCGCCAGTCGTACGACGGCACGTGGAACAGCGCGATGCTCGCCCTGCCGTCCAAGGGCGGAATCGACGGCCTTGGCAGCATCAATGCGGTCCGGCGGCTGCTGGAGAGCGGGTGGGACAAGGATTCACCGGCGGTGAATCAGGCGCGCCGCGCGCTCTTCCGGTTGCTTGCCGAGGACGAAGACGAGGCGCAGCTGTACGAATTCCAGCCGAAGTCGGGCAAGTCGCTGGAGCCGGAGGTGGCGGGGCATTATCGCCAGCTCCTGCGAGAGGCTGCGGGCGCCACGCTGGCGCAGGCGGGGTTCGAGTCGGACCCGCGGGTGCGCGGCATCGCGCGACGCACGCTCGATCGCATCATCGACTACCTGGATTCGCCGCTCGCCCAGAAGCCGTGGATCCGCGTCGGCAACCAGCAGGTGCTGGCCGCCGAGGCGTCGCCGCCGTCGCTGTACGCGCTGCAGATGCTCGCGCACATGCCGCTCTTCCGCAGCGAGTACTACACCGCGATGGAGACGCTGTATGAGTACCTGACGCGGCCGCTGCCGCGGCAGGAAGGCATCCAGGTGGTTGGGCGCAAGCAGCTGTCCGTGCCGCTCTTCGTGCTGGGCGACCTGCTGCCGCATCGCAACGCGGTGGACGCCGACATCCCGATGGCGCTGGCCTGGCTCGAGACGATGGCGCGGCTGAATTTCCTGCGCCGCAACGAGAACTGGTCGAAGATGTTCGAGCGGTTCGTGGATGACTGTGGCCGAGATGGGGTCTGGCATCCGCACAAGGGCATGGCGACGCCCAAGACGACCAATCCGTTCGTCTGGCCGTTCTTCCCGCTCGGCGCGCAGGCGGCCGGTGAGGAGCGCTGGACCGATGTCACGTTCCGCATCGGCCTGATCGCCCGTCTGTCGGGGCGCCCAATCGAACTCGTGTGACGCGATGGCGCGGGATGATGCGCTTCGGGGGCCGGTGCAGGTGACCCGGCCCTCGTGTTTTCCGGAAGGGTACGCCGGATGCCGCGCGCGCATGGTCACGCTCGCCGACGGGTCGACGCTCCGGCTCGTGGAAAGCGGCGAGGCGCCGGCGGCGCCGGTGCTGCTCGTGCACGGCTTCGGCGCGTCGTCGTATCAGTGGCGTTTCACGCTTCCGGCGCTTGCCGCGGCCGGATACCACGCGCTCGCGCCGGACCTGCCGGGACACGGCTTCAGCCAACAGACCTTCGCGCGCGGCGAGTACACGCGGCCGGCGTACGCCCGCCGACTGTGGCGGCTCGTGGATGCGCTCGGCATCGAGCGCCTGCAGCTGATCGGTCACTCGATGGGCGGCGGCATCGTGGCGGAGATGGCCTGGCAGCAGCCCTCGCGCGTGACGCAGCTGGCCCTGCTGTCGCCGGCCGGGTTTGGCCAGGTTCCCGACCGCGTGCGCTGGCTCCGGCGCGTGCCGGACGTGCTGGCGCCGCTGGCACGTCCGTTCGCGTCGCGCCGCGCGGCGCACCTGATTCTCGGCGACGTCTATGGGCCCGACGGATCATGGACCCCGCGTGATGAGGAAGAGCTGCTCGCGCCGTACGTCCAGCGCGACATCTACGGCGCGTTGCTGCGCACGGTCAAGGAATTCGATTTCCGCCTGCACACCGACGCGCAGGTGGCGCGGCTCCCCGTGGGCACGCTGGTGGTCTTCGGCACGCACGATGCGGTCGTGCGTCCGTGCGACGTGGCGCGCCGCGTCGCGCTCATTCCCGGGGGGCGCCTGGTGATGCTGCCGCGCATCGGGCACCTGCCGCAGGTGGAGGCGAGTGACGAAGTAGCCCGCCTGCTGACGGCGTTTGCTGGGGGCGCGCGCGTGGCGGGTGCCGCGGGCGCCGATTAGCTTGCGGGAGTGACCACAGACAAGCCGAAGAAGAAGACGCCTGCGCGCCCGGCCGGCGTGCGCGCGACGGGGCGAGTTGCGGCCGGTGTTCGCGCCGCCGTGAAGCCGAAGCAGCCCGCGAAGCAGCCGGTGAAGCAGCCCGCGAAGCAGCTGGCGAAGCAGCCGCCGGCCGTCGAGCATCTCACGCTCGCCCAGGCCGAAGCGGCGGCGATCGCCGATGAGGGCGGCAGCTTCGCCGATCTCGGGCTGCACGCAACGGTCCTGCGCGCGATCGTCGACGCGGGGTACACGCACCCCACGCCGATCCAGCGGCAGGCCATCCCGCTGGCGATCAAGGGACGCGACCTGATGGGACTCGCGCAGACCGGCACCGGGAAGACCGCCGGCTTCTCGATCCCGATCATCGAGCGCCTGCTCGACGGTCCGCACCGGACGCGCGCGCTCATCCTGACGCCGACGCGCGAGCTGTGCCAGCAGGTGGAAGAGTCGTTCCGCAAGTACGGCAAGTATGCGGGGCTCGAGGTCGTGTCGGTGTATGGCGGCGTCGGGTACGAAATCCAGGTCACGGCGCTGCGCGGCGGAGTGGATGTGGTCGTGGCGACGCCCGGGCGGCTCATCGACCACCTGGAGAAGCAGAACGTCAGCTTCGACGACCTCGAGGTGCTGGTGCTCGACGAGGCCGACCGCATGCTCGACATGGGGTTTGCGCCGCAGATCCAGCGCATCGTCGCGACCATTCATCCGTACCGGCAGACGCTGCTCTTCAGCGCGACGATGCCGCCCGAGGTGGAGGCCCTGGCGCGCAAGTATCTGCGCAAGCCGGTGGTCGTGCAGGTCGGGCGCCGCTCGAGCGCGGCGACGACGGTGCAGCACTACGTCTACCCCGTGCCGAAGCAGCGCAAGGCGGAGCTGCTGGCGGAACTGCTCAAGCAGTCCGAGATGGATTCCGTCCTCGTGTTCACGCGCACCAAGCAGGGCGCCGACCGCGTCGTGCGGCACCTGGAAGGAGCGGGGATCGAGGCCGACGCGCTGCACGCCGACAAGTCGCAGTCGCAGCGCGAGTCGGCTCTGCTGCGCTTCAAGGAAGGGAAGACGCGCGTGCTGGTGGCCACCGACATCGCGCAGCGCGGCCTCGACATCTCGGGCATCTCGCACGTGATCAACTACGACGTGCCGCAACAGGCCGAAGACTACGTGCACCGCATCGGGCGCACCGGGCGCGCGGCGCAGACCGGTGATGCGTACACGTTCATGTGCGCCGACGAGATTGCGATGGTGAAGACCATCGAGCGCACGATCAACCAGGAAATCCCGCGGCGGTCGGTGCCGGGGTACGATTTCGGAACCTAAAGGTTCCGAAGAGAGACAACAGACAAACAACAGACAGACAACAGAGAGACAACAGAGGTCGGGGTGTCGAGGAGACGCCGGGCCTCTGTTGTCTTTCTGTTGTTTGTCTGTTGTCTCTCTGTTGTCTCTCTCCTACTCCGTCCACCTGATCCGCCCCAGCCTCGACACGACCACCGAATCGACGTGCGCTCCGAGCGCCACGAGCACGGTGGTGTTGGAGACCCCGGTGGCGAGACCGTCGGGGGCGTAGCGGACGGAGTCGCCGCTCGCGGCGAACGTGACGCCGTGCACCGCGCCCACGGCCCGGTGCACGATGGTGTCGCCGGCACAGGTGACGACGACTTCGCCGCGCGCCGCGTTGATCACGAACGATGCCACGGTGCCACGGGCGAGCGCCGCCTCACGCGCCAGCACGAGCGCGTTCACGACGTCGCCGACGGCGGCCCGCACCCGCCAGCGGGCAGCAAGGTCGAAGACCCGGGGGACGGCGGTCGCCGCGATGATCGCGAGCAAGGCCAGCGTGAGGGCGAGTTCCGGGAGGGTGTGGGCGCGGCGCATTGAGATTCTCCGAAGGGACCGCCGCCGCACGTGCGCGGCGCGCGCCCCGAGCACATTTTGGAGCCAACGCGCCGGCGGGCGTCACCAATCGAGCGCCACGCACCGCCCGATATTGCGCGCCACGCATCGCATCCACGTGTCACACCGGAGACTCCCCATGCTTCCTGCCGCACTGCGCCGCTGCGCGGCGCTGGCCGTCCTGGCCCTGGCCGCCGGCTGCCGCTCGCCAGAAGCCGACGCCGCCGTGGCGGAACATCTGCAGCAGATGTCCGATGCCATCGTGGCGATGCAGGACCAGATGTCGGTCATGTCCACCACGGTCGACTCGCTGGTGACGGTCACGGCGAAACAGGACACGCTGATCAGGCGGCTGGCCGCCGTGAACGGCGTGCCGACACCCTAGTCGGGCCAGCCATGCGGCAGCCGTGCGGCAGCCGCGCAGCTTCGGGCGGCTTCGCGCGCCCCGCCGCGCCCCCCTAGATTTCAGCGCCACAGGAGGAACGATGCACGTCAACATCGAGTTCTGCGTCGTTTGAAACTACGAACCCCGGGCCGTCAGTCTGGCGGCCGCGATTCGCGAACAGTTTCCGGACGCCGACGTCTCGCTGCAGCCCAGCAGCGGCGGACGGTTCGAGGTATCCGTCGACGGCACGGCCGTGTTTGAGAAGTCTGTCCTTGGCCGGCATGCGCAGCCGGGCGAGGTGCTGGGCCTTCTTCGCGCTCACTCAGTGACCACATGAGAATCGCCATTTCCACCGGCGGCGGCGACGCCCCCGGCCTGAATGCGGTGATCCGCGCCGCCGTCATGTCCGCCCTCGATCGCGGCTGGCACGTGCTTGGCATCAAGCGCGGCTACATGGGACTGCTCGGCGAGGATGAGGTGATTCCGCTCACCGCCGACACCGTGCGCGGCATCGCCCACCTCGGCGGCACGATCCTGCGGACCACGAATCACGGCAATCCGTTCAGTTATCCCGTGCGCCAGCCCGACGGCACGTACCTCGAGGTGGACCGCTCCGACGAACTGATCGACAACGCGCGCAATCTCGGCATCGAGGCGTTCATCACCATCGGCGGGGACGGTTCGCTGGCCATCGCCCAGAAGCTGTTCGAGAAGGGCGTGCGCATTGTCGGCGTGCCGAAGACCATCGACAACGACGTGAGCGGGACCATCACGACCTTCGGCTTCGACACGGCCGTGACGACCGCGATGGAAGCCATCGACAAGCTGCATACCACGGCGTCCAGCCACGATCGCGTGCTCGTGCTCGAGGTGATGGGGCGCGACTGCGGCTTCATTGCGCTGCATTCGGGCGTCTCCGGCCAGGCGCACGTGATCCTCATTCCCGAGATTGCGTGGGATCTCGACAAGGTCTGTGCGCACATCATGACGCGGGACGCGCAGGGCAAGAAGTTCGCGATCGTCGTCGTCGCGGAAGGCGTGCAATTCGAGGGCGAGCAGGGGAGCCTCGGCGAGTCGCTCCCGGGACAGGCCAAGCGGGTGGGAGGCGTGGCGGAACGGATCGCCAATGCGATCCAGGCCCGCACCGGCAAGGAGTGCCGTTCGCTGGTGCTCGGACACCTGCAACGGGGCGGCATGCCTACCGGATACGACCGCCTGCTGGCGACCCGTTTTGGCGGGGCGGCCACCGAGGCCGTGGCGAACGGCAAGTGGGGGCACATGGTGGCATTGCAGACGCCGCACATCGTGCCGATCCCCATTGTCGACGCCATCACGTCGCACAAGCGCGTGGATCCCACGCACGACGTGGTGCGCACGGCGCGGCGGATCGGGATTTCGTTCGGGGATTAGCGGTGTAGGACAGGACGTCCGTGGATCCGCACCACGAGCGCCGGGTACGAATTGACGAAGGTGGCGCCGCGAGGCGCTCGATCGTCCACTGGGCGAGACAACGCCCGTCTGGGGAGGCAGTTCTGAAGGGTTTCATCTGGATCATCCCGGCTCTGCTCCTGTCGTCCGCCGTGGCGGCGCAGGAGGCACGCGAGCGGCCCTCGCCGCCACGCGTGCCGGGATCGTTCACGCCTCCGGCCGGCCTCTGCCGCCTGTGGATTGACGGCGTCCCGGCGTCGCAACAGCCGGCGCCCACCGACTGTGCGAACGCCATCCGGAACCGGCCGTCCAATGCCGCCGTGGTCTTCGGTCCGCCGCGGCGCAGCGAGCCCATGGAGATGGAACCGTTCGCCCGGCGGTCGGGCAAGGTGCCCGTCCGGCAGCTCGCCCCCGACACCCGGGCGCGCGGCAACCGCGACGACAGCGTGCGCGACGAGCCCCGTGCGCGCGAGGGACCGCGCGCGCGCACGTCGGACACCACGGCAAAGCCCGTGCGACGCAAACCGGAGATGCCGCAGTAAACCAGCCCCTGCGCCCCGTCACGGACCCGTATCTCCCGCGCGATCGCGACACCTTCGTTCGCAGCGGGACCGGCGGACGCATCATTGTCATCGCACCGACCCGCGCGGCGTGCGAGACGATCGAGCTGGGATTCACGCTCGACATCGAGACCGTCCTCTGGAAGAGCCACGGTGAACGCCTGCGGGCGCTGGCCGATCGCCTGACGCGAGAAGGCGTGCGGGCGGGACAACGTCCGGGCTTCGGCATTGTCGCGGGAACCGGCACCGGCAAGACCCTCAGCATCAAGCCCATCGCGCAGGTGATGCTTGCCACCGACGACCTGCGGGTGGGCGTCATCAACCGCGAGCGCGAGGCGACCCCCGAGACGCCCACCTGGAATGTCATCATCGTCACCACTGGCATTGCCCGTCGGTGGTTCCAGGACGGCGACATCCGGCCGCAGGACACGTTGGTGGTGGACGAAATCCACCAGACGTCGGCGGAACTCGAACTCTGCCTCGCCCTTGGCAAGCGCGTCGGATGCCGCTTCATCTGGCTGTCGGCAACGGTGGATCCGGCGTTCTACGCACGCTATCTGGTCGCGGACGAAGTCATCGAGAGCAGCGCCTTCGACCCGTCCAAGGCGGCCGACGTCGAGGTGATTCGCCAGGCGCCGCTCGACTTCCTCGACGACCGGTTCCTGAATCGGGTCTTCAAGGAACGGCGCGGCGTCGGCGTCTTCCTGCCGACGCGCGCCGGCGTGGAGCAGGCGGCGGCGATGGTGCAGGGCCGCTTCCCCCGGATGAACGTCGCGTTCTACCACGGCGGCGAACCCATTCGCGTGATTCGCCCGTTCCTCGAGGGGCAGGAACCCAAGCCATTCCTGCTGGCGATGACCGCGGCCGGGCAGAGCGCCCTCAACGTGCAGGGGCTCGACACGGTGATCATTGACGACACGCGCTTCACGAATCTCGTGGAGCGCGGCAAGAACGTGCTCACCCGCCTGCACCTCGGCGCCAACGAGATCCTGCAGATGGCCGGGCGCGTCCACGGCCGCGTGAAGGGCGGGCGCGTCTTCATCCTCAGCGACCGCGACATCCAGTTCGAGGCGCTGCAGCCGACGGCTCCGGAGTTCCAGCTGGCCGGCGACAGCGAGCGGGTGGCGCTCACCTGCGCCGCCCTCGGCGTGCGCGCCGACGAATTGGAACTGCCGGTGCCGCTCGATCGCGTGAGCTACCGGTGCGCGCTCGAGTTCCTCGAGGAGCGAGGGATCGTCGAGAACGGCAAGCTCACGACGTACGGCGCGAAGGTCGAGGCGATGCCGGTGGACCGTCCGTGGGCCGAGCTGCTCGTGCACTGCGACGACGACCTGCTGCCGTACGTCGCGGTGATGGCGAGCATCGAGAGCCTGCACCGGATGACGCGCGAGGATCGCGACTTGTCGGGGCTCATCGTCGCCGGCAGCGATCACCTGACGTCGTACAACGTGTACGCCGAGGCGTTCACGCGGTGCGGCTTCCTGGGCGAGGTGTATGGACTGCCGCGGCAGCTCTTCGACGAGAGCGTGAGCACGTGGGCCGAGCGGCGGGGCGTGCTGGTGAAGGCGCTCGAGGACGCGGCGTTGGCGATGGCAAGCATCTATCGCGCGACGGGACTTTCCCTGCCGACGAAGATGCCGCCGGTCTCGCCGGAGATCGACCGCAGATTCCGCGCACTGCTGGCCGAGGTGATGCCGTTCGACCTGGTGATCGACGAACAGACCGCGTGGGGTGACGAAGCGCGCGTCTCGAAGACGAGCGTGTGCGGGACGTGGGGAGCCATTGCCGGGACGCTGCGCTATTTCGCGGACCGCTGGGGCGTGCCGCGCGCCGCGGTGGAAGGGACGCAGCTCTCCAAGGATCTCGTGCGGCGCCACGCGACGGCTCACGCGCCGGCGCTGACCTTTGACAGCCGGCACAAGCAATCGCCGCTTGCGCTCGAACGGCGGGTGACATTCTTCGGGTTCGAGCTGTCGCGCGAGCGCGAGCCCGTGCAGGCGTTTCCGCCGGGGCTCGAAGTGGAGTCGCGCCGCGTGCTGGCCGAGGCGATGGCGCGCGGCGAGGCGCACCATGCGTCGGTGCAGAAGAACCGGCAGGGGATCGAGGAAGTGCGCGAGGCCTATCGGCGCAGCGGCGGCCGGACGCCCAAGTTGGGGCTCGCCGAACTCACCGCCTGGTATGAGCGCGCCATCGCCGGTGTTCGCGATGTGCCGGAGTGGCGCGCGGCGCGCGCGCTGCTCGACCCTGATGATTTCGTGCCGCACGCCGAGCGTGAGCGCCTGAAGCGGCTGCCGGGCGCGGTGGAGGTTCGCGACCGCGCGGTGCCGATCGACTATGAGGTCGAGGAGACGGCGGATGGCGTGCTGGGCGTGGCGCGGCTGCGCCTGCCGGAGAAGGTCGCGCGCAACCTGGTGGCGGAGGAACTGCCGGCGCTCGATCGCCCGGTGCGTTTCACCGTGATACGCGGCGCGCGCGGGGCGGTGAAGGCGGCGACGCTCGATGAGCTGCAGGAACGGCTGGACGATCCATTTACCGACGACGAGCGATCACGGAACGCCGGTCGCCAGGCGGACCGCAGCGGGAGGTCAGATCGTGCCGGGCGGGGGCGTGGCGGGTCGCGCGGGGGCGGTGAACGCGGACGCGGTGATGGCAGTCGCCCGGGCGGTTTCCGCGGTGGCGAGCAGCGCGGCGAGTCGCGCGGCGAGTCGCGGGGCGATTCGCGGGGCGAGTCCCGGGGCGGGAAGCCGTGGAAGGGACCGTTGGGCGGCGATTCCGCAGGGGCCGGACGACACCGTCCAGGTTCGCCAGCAGGACGCGGAAAGCGAAGGGGTAAATAGACTTACGCAGGCTGTAGCAGTTTCTGTCAGCGTATTGTCCAAGAAATCTTCATAAATATCTGGACAAACCATTGACGTAAGAGCCAAATCGACGCAATTTCTCCCCTAACGATTCGCTTGGGAGAGATCGTGGCGACGATGATGGCTAGTGCAGTTCTCGGCGGCGACACCAGGACCACCTCGCTCGATGAGCGGCCGGAGCGCTTCGACATCGAAGCGATGGCGCAGCTGGATGCGCTCTACAGCTTTGCGTTCAAGCTGACCAAGGTTCGCGAGGAAGCCGAAGATCTGGTCAGCGACACCATGCTGCGGGCGTTCCAGCGGTGGCGGCAGTTCGAGCTGGGCTCGAACATTCGCGCCTGGCTCTTCACGATCCTCTACCACGCGTTCGTCAGCCGCAAGCGCCGCCTCGACGCGCGGGAAGTGCCAATGCCGGAGTCCGAGGACGGCTTCAACCGCCTGGAGCCGGCGTCCGACGAGAATCCGGAGGCGACGTTCTACGACTCCTTCATCGACGAGACCGTGGTGCGCGCCATCGGCGAACTCCCCGAGGAGTACCGCAGCGCGCTCGTGATGAGCGACGTGCACGGCCTGCGCTATGCCGAGATCGCGCGGGTGCTCGGCGTGCCGGAGGGGACGGTGAAGTCGCGCCTCTTTCGCGGACGCCGTCTGCTGCAGAACCGGCTGCGCGACTACGCGCGGGAGATGGGGTATATCAGCGCGTAGCGCTGGGGCACAGGCACGGTAACGGAACGGCACGCGCTACGGCACAGACACGGATCGGCACGCGCCGCAGCGGCCGGCACGGGATTCACGCCGTCGGTGGCGTCCGCCGATCGCTTCTGGAGGCCGCCCGGTGACGGGCGGCTTTTGCTCGATTGCCGCACGTGCGCATGTCGCACCAGCGGCGACGTCCGCTGCGGCTGGTGTCGAGGAAGACGCGCGGACAGGGCGGCTCCGCGGCGCAGCGGCGCACGCGGTCCAGTTCGCCGGTGACGAGCGTGTCGGCCGCGCTCTCCACGACAGGAATGACGAGCACCGCAAAGGCATCGCCCGCCGGCACGAACGCGCGCGAGAAGGAGGCATCGCGGGGATCGTACGCGATGCGGCGCACGCCGGTCGACCGACCAAGGACACGGTTGATTTCGAGTACGGCCGCCTGCGTCACGCGCTCCGACGCCTGCCGCCCGCGCTCGGCGAGCGGACGCAGCGCGCCGCGGATGCGCCGGGCTTCGTGCAACGCGGCGGTGGCGCTGGCCGGCTGCTCGAGTGCGCGTCGCTGCAGCGCGGCGCGGCGCGCCGGATCCACGAGACCCGTCGCTTCGAGCCAGGCGAGGTAGCCGTCAAACGAGTTCAGGGCATCCGGCTGCCGATGGCGCGGGGCCTCGTCGGTATTGACGAAGTCGAGCCATAGCCGGCCGGCGGTGAACGGAGCTCTCGCGCGAGGCATCGTGCGCCTAAGTTACATCTCGTGCCTCTCTCCAACATCCATCGTGTGGCGGTCGGGTCCACCAATCCGGTGAAACTCGCCGCCGTCCGGGCCGTCTTCCAACGGCTCGAACCGCGCGTGCACGTGGACGGGATCGCCGTCGCGTCGGGCGTCCCCGACCAGCCGATGGGCGATGCCCAGACCATCGAGGGCGCCGCGAACCGCGCGCGCGCGGCGCGCGCGGCCCTCGACGCGGACCTGGGGGTCGGCATCGAAGGCGGCGTGGTGGACGCGCCGGACGGCATGCGCACCTGCGCCTGGGCCGTCGTCGTGCCGCGCGCCGGAGTGCCGCACGTAGGCGGTTCGCTCTCGATGCCGCTCCCCGACGCGGTAGCGGTGCTGATTCGCGACGGCGTGGAACTGGGTCACGCCATCGACCAACTCATCGGCACGCGGAACATCAAGCACGGCGCCGGTGCGGTGGGGATCCTGACGGAGGGCCTGGTGAACCGGCAGGAGGCATACGAGACCATCCTGGCGTATGCGCTGGCGCCGATACTTGGGCCGAGGCTTTACGACAGCGGAACGGTGGAGGGGGTAGGGGCTTAGGGACGAGAGAGGAGGGTGGTAACGAGTGACGAGAAGCCACCTCCCCCACGTCCCATCTCGTTCCTGCACTCCTCCCCGTTCCTTCGCCCCTACCCCATCCCCTTTACTGCTCATGTCCCGTTTCAGCATCACCGACCGCGTCCGCTGGTCCGACTGCGACCCGCTCGGCATCATCCACTACAGCACCTATCTGCGGCTGTTCGAGGTGGCTGAGCACGAGATGTTCCGGGCGTGCGAGCTGCCGTATGAGACGCTGCGCAAGACTGGCGGTGTCTGGTTGCCACGCAAGGCGCTGCAGGTGGAGTTCCACTCGCCGGCGCAGATGGACGAGGTGGTGGAGATCGAGGCGTGGTTCTCGCGTGTCGGCGAGACGTCCTTGACGATGCGCTTCGAGGTCTATCGCGACGGCGACCGTGCCCACCGCGCCTCGGGGACGCTCACGGTCGTCTGCGTCCACAAGGACACGATGATGAAGTATCCGATCCCGGCCGAGGTGCGGTCGAAGATCGCGAAGTACGTAAGCGAGGGTTGAGCGCGGTCCCTACGCGCGTTCCCTCGGAAGCCCGCCCGACCGTCGAATGCTCTTCTGCACGCGCTGCAGCCCGTCGTACGCCGCGTACTTGAACGCCTCCGTCAGCGAGGGATAGCTGAAGACGGCCTGGATGAAGTAGTCGAGCGAGCCGCCGTGCGCGAGCACCGCGCTGGGCACGTGAATGAGCTCGCACGCGCCCTCGCCCACGATCGTGGCGCCGAGCAGTTGCTGGTCCTCCGGATTGAAGACGAGCTTCACGAAGCCGGTGGACTCGCCGAGGATCGAGCCGCGCGCGTTGTGCGCCAGCTCGGCCCGTCCAATCTCGCAGGCAAGCCCGCGCGCGCGGGCCTCCGACTCGGACAGGCCAACGCTCGCCACCTCGGGAATCGTCCAGACGCCGTAGGGAATGATGGACGACACGGCCTGCTTGAATCGCAGGCCAAACGCGTGACACATGGCCACCCGTGCCTGCTCCATCGCCACCGACGCGCGCCCGGGATACCCGATGACGTCACCGGCGGCGTAGATGTGCGTGGTGCTCGTCCGGTACTTGTCGTCGACCACGATGAACCCGCGGGCATTCGCGGAGACGCCGGCGTTCTCGAGCCCAAGATTGGCCGTCGCGCCCTCCCGTCCCGCGCAGTACAGCACGGCCTCGGCAACGAGCGTCGTGCCGTCGGCGATGGTCACGTAACCCAGTCCGCCCTGCGCGTCGATGCGCGTGACATCCACGCCCAGGTGGACGTGCACGCCGAGCCGGCGCGTCATCTCCTGGCGCAGCGCGTCGCCCACCTCGTGCTCGAACTGCGCGAGCAGGCGCTCCCGCGACGTGACGATGGTCACCTGCGCGCCGAGCGCGGCGAAGATGCAGGCGTAGGTGCAGCCGACGGTGCCGCCGCCGACGACGAGCAGTCGCGGCGGAATGGTGGGCATCGTGAGGATGCCGCTGCTGTCGAGGATGACGGACTCGTCAAACGGAACGTCCGCCGGGCGCCACGGTCGCGAGCCGGAGGCGATGAGGAAGACATCGCCCGAGATGCTGCGCGCGGGACTGCCATGCCGCGTGACCTCGAGCGCCTGCGGGCTCGTAAAGCGCGCGCTGCCCTGGACGGCGGTGATCTCGTGGCGGGCGAGGTTCTCCTCGATCTCGCGCCACGCCGTCTCGATCACCTGACGCTCGCGCTGCATGAAGTCGGCGACCGAGAGGTCGGGCTGGACGTGGAACTCCACGCCGTAGAGTCCCTTGCGGCGGAGTCCCGAGAGCAGGACCGCCGATTCGCGGAGCGTGTTGGCCGGGATGGTGCCGTTGTTCACGGCGGTGCCACCCGGCTTGGGCGCGCGCTCTATGAGGCAGACTTTCTTGCCGAAGTACGCGGCTTGCGCGGCCCCTTT
The DNA here is from genome assembly GCA_036504815.1 of Gemmatimonadaceae bacterium. Lineage (NCBI taxonomy): Bacteria > Pseudomonadati > Gemmatimonadota > Gemmatimonadia > Gemmatimonadales > Gemmatimonadaceae > Gemmatimonadaceae bacterium. The sequence continues at coordinate 637,223 of DASXUN010000021.1, forward strand.
CTCTCCAGCGGGGCCGGCGCCCACCACGACGAGATCGAAGTGCTCTGTCATCCCCTAGAGACTAGCCCCCGGAACCGCTTGGTGTCCACTAGATTTCGGGCATGAACGCCCCCGACGCCACCTACTTCCGCAAGGGCTTCGGCCTCAAGCAGGACGTCGAGGCAACGCTCTCGGCCGACTATGCCGGCCACATCGTGGATCTGCTGCGAGCGCGGGAGTACCGGCTCACCGCCGGCGACGTGACCGTGCGGCTGGCGCACGAGTTCGGGTTCTGCTACGGCGTGGAGCGGGCGGTGGAGTACGCGTATCAGACGCGCCACAAGTTCCCCGACCGGCGGGTTTTCCTGGTCGGCGAGATCATCCACAATCCGCACGTCAACCACCGGCTGAGGGACATGGGGATCGAGATCCTGATGCCCGGTCCCGACGGCTTCGATTACTCCGGCATCACCGCGGCCGATGTCGTGATCCTCCCCGCGTTCGGCGTCACGATCACCGACTTCCAGACGCTGCGCGGGAAGGGGTGCGTGGTGGTCGACACCACGTGCGGCTCGGTGCTCAATGTCTGGAAGCGCGTCGAATCGTATGCCCGCGACGGCTTCACGTCGCTGATTCACGGCAAGTACTACCACGAGGAGACGCGGGCGACCGCGTCGCAGGTGGAGAAGTTCCCAGGCGGGACGTACCTGGTGGTGCGCAACATGGACGAGGCGTACGACGTCACGGAGTACATCGCGGGGCGAGGCGACCGGACGGCCTTCCTGGCCAAGTACGGCAAGGCGGCCAGCGCCCACTTCGATCCCGACGTGCACCTGGCCCGCCTCGGCGTGGCCAACCAGACGACGATGCTGGCGCGCGAGTCGCTGGCGATTGGCGAGGTGGTGGGGCGGGCGATGGCGGACGCCAAGGGCGAGGCATTCCGCGCGGCGAACTTCCGGACCTTCGACACCATCTGCAGCGCCACGCAGGACCGCCAGGATGCGGTGAACGCCATGCTGCAGGACCCGCCCGACGTGATGCTGGTGATCGGCGGCTACAACTCGAGCAACACGATCTCGCTGGCCGCGCTCTGCTCGGAGCGCGTGCGGACGTACCACGTGGAGGACGCGCTCTGCATCGATCCGGAGCGCGGCACCATCCAGGCGCGCGACCCCGTGACGGGCGAGAAGTTCGAGGCGGCGGCCTGGCTCGGCACGGGGCCGGTGACCGTGGGACTCACGGCGGGCGCGAGCACGCCGAACAACAAGATCGGCGATGCCGTGGCCCGCGTCTTCGCGACGCGGGGCATCGACCTCAGCACGCTCACGTAAGCCGGTGACGGCTCCCGCGTCCCCGCCCTCGTTTGGCAGCGTCGAACTGCGCGGCGGACATGCGCGGGTCGTGATCATCCCCGCGCTCGGTGGCAAGATCGCCGAGCTCTGGTTCGGCGACCGGCAATGGCTGTGGCGCAATCCCCAACTGCCGTTCCGTGCGCCTGTTGCCGGCGCGTCATACGTGCTGACCGCCGACAGCGGCGGTCTTGACGAGTGCTTTCCGACCACCGGGGCGTGCGCGCTGCCGTCGCTGGTGCGCGGCGCCGGTGGGCGTGAACTGCCGGACCATGGCGAGCTCTGGTCGCAGCGGCCGACGCTGACGCTCACCACCGGCGCGGACGGTCACCGCGCGCACATCGTCTGGCAGGGGGAGTGCCTGCCCTACCGCTTCGAGCGGACGGTCATCGTCACGCCGCAGGGCGACGTGCGGTGCGAGTACGCCGCGGTGAATCTCGGCGACCAGAAGATCCCGTTCCTCTGGGCGGCGCATCCGCTGCTGCATCTCGGACCGCGCACGCGCCTCGAGCTGCCGGAGGGCGCGCGCGTGCGCGTCTCGGCGCAGCACGGCATCGACCTTGGGGGCGCGGCCGCCGAACACCGATGGCCGCGCCTGCGCAGCGGCGGGCAGTTGCTCGACCTCTCGGCGCCGGGGCGGGCGTGGAAGAAGCCGTTCGCCTGCATGCTGCACATGGACCTGCCGCCGGGGGCGCGCGCGTTGCGCGTGCTCGAGGGGAATGAACAGCTGACCGCGAGCGTGCAGGCGGAAGACGTGCCGCACCTGGGATTGTGGATCAACCACGGCGGCTGGAATCCGCTGCCGCGCACCTCGTGGCTGCCGTGGCGGAAGCCCGCGCCATACCTGAACCTCGGCTTCGAGCCCGCCATTGGCGCGCCCGGCACGCTGAGCGATGCGCTCGGCGCCTGGGAAGGGGCACATTGGATCGAGGCCGGGGCCACCCGTCGCTGGACGGTCACGTGGTCGGGCGGCGACGTCCCGCCACCCGCGGAGTCGCGGTAGCTTAGAGACCGGCGAGCCGCCTGCGGACGGCAGCGCCACCACCATTCACTACATCTTCCAACACCATGCTTGACTGGCTTGCTGATCCGAACGTGTGGATTGGGCTCCTCACGCTGACGGCGCTCGAACTCGTCCTCGGCATCGACAACGTCATCTTCATCGCGATTCTCGCGGGCAAGCTGCCGAAGGGCGAGCAAGCCAAGGCACGCCGGCTCGGCCTCACGGGCGCGCTGGTCACCCGCATCGCCTTCCTGCTGAGCATCACGTGGATCATGGGGCTGACGGGGAGCCTGTTCACGGCGATGGGCCGCGCCTTCACGGGCCGTGACCTGATCCTGATCGTCGGCGGCCTGTTCCTGATCGGCAAGGCGACGTTCGAGATCCACTCGAAGCTCGAAGGGGTCGAGCACCAGCACGAGGCCAGGGTGAAGGCGGTGCTCTGGGCCGTGGTGGCGCAGATCATGGTGGTGGACATCGTCTTCTCGGTCGACTCGGTGATCACCGCCGTGGGGATGGTGCAGAACGTCAGCATCATGATCGCGGCCAATGTGATCGCGCTGATGGTGATGCTGTGGGCCTCGACGCCCATCTCCGAGTTCGTGGACAAGCACCCGACCATCAAGGTGCTGGCGCTGGCGTTTCTCGTGATGATCGGCGGCAACCTGATCATCGAGGGCTTCGGGTATCACGTGCCGAAGGGGTACACGTACTTCGCGATGGCCTTCTCGGTGGCCGTCGAGTTCATCAACATCAAGGTGCGCGCGCGGGCCACCGCGGTGCGCCTTCACCAGAGCACGCCATGAGCCGCGCCGACGACCTGGTGCGCGAGCTGGGGCTCGCGCCGCATCCCGAGGGCGGCTTCTACCGCGAGCTGTTCCGGTCGCGCCGGATGGTGCGCACCGACGACGGCCGGTCGGAGCGCTGGGCGGCGACGACCATCTATTACCTGCTGCGCGGCGATGACCTGAACAAGTGGCACCGAGTCGCCTCGGACGAGATCTGGCACTGGTACGAGGGGGCGCCGCTCGAGCTGCTCCTGCTCGATCCGCCGGTCACCCGGTCGCGCCACGAAGTCGTGGGACCCGTCGGCGCGGACAGTGCGCCGGTGCGGGTCGTCCCCGCCAGCTGCTGGCAGGCGGTGCGCTGCACCGGCGAATACACGCTGGCCGGATGCACGGTGGCCCCCGGGTTCGAGTTCTCGGATTTCCGCCTGCTGCGCGACATGCCCGACCTGGCGGCGCGCCTGAAAGAGTCGTTTCCCGAATTCCTGACGCACCTCTGATCTCGGCGGCCGCCTGGGCCGCAGGAGCTTCGCATGTCCTTGCTTCGTCGCCTGACGTTCGCGCTGTTGACCGTCGCCGTGGTTGCACCGGTGGCCGTCGCGCAGTCGCGCCGACCGATCACGTTCGAGGACTTCGCTTTGGCGAAGATCGTGTCCGATCCGCAGCTCTCGCCAGACGGCAAGTGGCTGCTCTACGCGGTGCGCAGCACCGATCTGGCCGCCAACCGACGGACGACACGCACGTTCAAGACAGCAGTGGCAGGCGGCAAGGCGGAACAGTTTCCGGACGCGCAGACCAACACGAGCGAGGCCCGCTGGTCACCCGACGGGAAATCCATCGCGTACATCAGCGGCGGCCAACTGTGGGTTATCTCGGAGGGGTCGGGACGCAAGCAGCTGACGAGTCTCGCGGGCGGCGCCAGCGGCCCCGTCTGGTCGCCGATCGGCGACCGAATCGCCTTCGTGTCCGCGGTCTACCCCGAGTGCCGCGATGACGCCTGCAACGCGGCCAAGGACAAGTCGAAGAGCGAAAGCAAGGTCAAGGCGCATGCCGCCGACAACCTGCTCTTCCGGCACTGGAACGCGTATGACGAGGGGACGCGTTCGCACCTTTTCGTCGTGAAGCCCAACGGCAGCGACCTGCGCGACCTGATTCCCGGTGCAACGTACGATGTGCCGCCGGGGCCGTTTGGCGGGAGCGAAGGTTACACCTTCAGCGCGGACGGTCGGCAGCTGGCCTTCACCGCCAAGGATCAGGGGGCGAAGGACGCGTGGTCGACCGACATCAACCTGTACGGGATCAGCGCCGAGGGCGGTGAAGCGCGGCTGGCGACCGTCAAGAACAAGGGGGCCGACCAGAATCCCGTCGCGTCGCCGGATGGCAAGACCGGTTACTACGCGTCGCAGGCCCGCGCTGGCTTCGAGGCTGATCGCTGGCGGCTGATGGCGATGGACGTCGCCACCGGCACGACGCGCGAGGTGCTGCCCACCTGGGATCGCAACGCCGACGGCATCGTGGTCGCGCCGGACAGCAAGTCGCTGCTGGTGCTCTCGGGTGATGTGGGCCGCGACAAGTACTTCCGCGTCACGCTGGATGCGACGGGGAAGGCGAGCGCGCCGCAGCCGGTCATCACCGAGCACAACAATACGCAGCTGTCGATCGCACAGAACGGCACGGTCGCCTGGATCCGCGAGTCGGGCGCCGCGCCGGCTGAGGTGTGGGTCGGCACCCTCGACGCGAGCGGGGTGAGCCACCAGCGCCAGTTCACGCACGAGAATGACGCGCTGCTCGCGCAGCTCACGCTGCCGCCGCTCGAGGATTTCTGGTTCACCGGGTCGAACAACGTGAAGATGCACGGCTTCGTGATGAAGCCGCCGCAGTTCGCGGCAGGGAAGAAATTCCCCGTGCTGCTGCTCGTCCACGGCGGGCCGCAGGGGGCATGGCTGGACGCATGGAGCACGCGCTGGAACTACCAGATGTTCGCCACCGGCGGCTACGGCCTCGTGATCCTCAATCCCACCGGCTCCACCGGGTACGGCCAGAAACTGACCGACGGCGTGAGCAAGGACTGGGGCGGCAAGACCTATGTGGACCTGATGAAGGGGCTCGACGCGGCGCTCAAGGCGAACCCCTGGATGGACAGCACGCGCATGGCGGCCGCCGGCGGGTCGTACGGCGGCTACATGGTGAACTGGATTGCGGGGCACACGCACCGCTTCAAGGCGCTGGTGTCGCACGCCGGTCCGTTCAACCTGGAGAACATGTACGCGGCCACCGAGGAGCTCTGGTTCCCCGAGTGGGAATACGGCGGCCCGTTCTGGAACCCGACGGCGATGGCCACGCAATATCGCAAGTTCTCGCCGCACCTCTTCGCGCAGAACTTCAAGACGCCGACGCTGGTCATCCATGGCGAGCTCGACTACCGCGTCCCCTATACCGAGGGGCTGTCAATGTTCACCTCGCTGCGGCGCCAGGGCGTCGACGCGCGCATCGTCGTCTATCCGGACGAAGGGCACTGGATCCTGAAGCCGCAGAACAGCCAGCTCTGGTATAAAGAAGTTCACGGCTGGTTAGGCAAGTATCTGGACGCTCGGCCGAAGATGTGATGGATCACGGCAATAGCAGATGGCGGATGGCCGGTGAATAGCGCGCTTCGTGAGGTGCTCACCGAGCGCATCGACTACGCGGGGCTCTTTCCCCCGGCCGCGCTGCCGATGTCGGAGGCTGTCGCGAACTACGCGGCCTATCGGGACGGGGCCGACGCCTGGGCGCTCGCGCGCTTCGTCGTCCCCGTGGTCCGGCTCGAGGAGTTAGAGGATGCGGGGGCACTGCACTTTCGTGGCTCACCGTGGCGGCTGTCGGTGCTGGCCCAGGCGTCCGACGCCGACGTCATCCGGGCGTTCAATGAGCGCATGGATGGACTCGCGTGCGCCGACACTGTCGAATCGCGGGCGGCAACCGTGGATGACGTTCGGGCGCTCGCGCCGCTGACGGCCGTCGCGACGCTCTACGTCGAAATACCCGTGCAGGACGATCCGGCGCTGCTGATCGCCGCGCTTGCCGCGCACGGCATGCGAGCGAAGATGCGCACCGGCGGCGTGACTGCCGAGTCGTTTCCGACAGCGTCGCAGGTCGCCCGCTTCCTCACGGCCTGTGCGCAGCAGGGCGTCATGATGAAGGCGACCGCGGGGCTGCACCATCCGCTGCGCGGGGAGTACGCCCTGACGTACGATGCCACGGCGATCAGAGGCACGATGTTCGGCTACCTGAACGTGCTCCTGGCGGCAACGTGCGCTTTCCAGGGCGTACCGGCGTCGGAGCTGGTTGCCTTGCTGGAGGAGCGCACGGCCACCGCCTTCCGCGTAAGCGACGCGGGTATCACCTGGCGCGGCCACACGCTCGACACGGCGGCGCTGGCACGCGTCCGCACCGATTTCGCCGTGAGCTTTGGTTCCTGTTCCTTCCGCGAACCGCTGGACGACCTTCTGGCCCTGCCCCTCTCGTGACCAAGCCCCAGCTCGACGAAACGCACGACCCGTCGGCGACCTCGTGGGTGGAGAGCGCCAACGCGCCGGACACCGACTTTCCGCTGGCGAACCTGCCGTTCGGTGTCTTCCGGCATGACTTCGAGGAGCGGCCGCGCGTCGGGATCGCCATCGGCGATCGGGTGCTCGACTGCCTGGCCGCCGCGCACGCGGGATACTTCGCCGATGTGGACCCGTCGGTGCGTGCCGCGCTCATGTCATGGTCGCTGAATTCGCTGATGGCCCTCGGACGCGAGGATGCGCGCGCCGTGCGGCGCCTTGCGCACCGGCTGCTTCGCGCCGACACCGCCGAGGGGAACCGCGCGCGCGCGGCGCAGCAGGACATCCTCGTGGCAATGGACGTGATCGGCATGCGCGTGCCGGCCGAGATCGGCGACTACACCGACTTCTATGCGTCGGTGCATCACGCCACCAACGTCGGCGCGATGTTCCGCCCGGACAACCCGCTGCTGCCGAACTACAAGTGGATTCCCATCGGCTACCACGGGCGCGCCTCGAGCATCGTCGCCAGCGGCACGCCGGTGCGCCGCCCGCGCGGCCAGGTCGTGGCCGGCCCGGACGGGCCGCCGACGTTCGCCCCGAGTGCGCGCCTGGACTACGAACTCGAAGTGGGCGCCTTCGTCGCGCGCGGCAGCCGCCAGGGCGACGTGATTCCGATCGCTGACGCCGAAGCGCATCTCTTTGGCCTCTGCCTCGTGAATGACTGGTCGGCGCGCGATCTCCAGCAGTGGGAGTACCAGCCTCTCGGCCCGTTCCTTTCGAAGAGTTTCGCAACCAGCGTCTCGCCCTGGGTGGTGACACTGGACGCGCTCGCGCCGTTCCGCACGCCGGCGTATGCGCGAGCGCCGGCGGATCCCGCGCCACTCCCGCACCTCAACGACGCGACGAACCAGGCCGCGGGCGGGTTCGGGATCACGCTCGAGGTCTGGATCCGCACCGCGGCCATGCGATCGGCCGGAACGCCAGCCGAGCGGCTGAGCCGCGGTGATTTCAGCGGGATGTACTGGACGCTCGCGCAGATGCTCACGCACCACGCCAGCGCCGGCTGCAACCTGCAGCCGGGCGACTTGATGGCCAGCGGCACCGTTTCCGGTCCGGACCGCGGCTCCCGCGGATGCCTGCTCGAATTGGCGGCTCGCGGACAGTCGCCGGTGACGCTCTCCACCGGGGAGACGCGCAGCTTCCTGCACGACGGCGATGAGATCACCCTGCGCGGGTGGTGCGAGCGCGACGGATTTCGCCGCATCGGTTTTGGCGAATGCGCCGGCGAAGTGCGCCCGGCGCTTGCGTGATGGCACGCGGTAGCGCGAATTGACCAAGGTCCCCGTTACGGGAGTCTCCCCATGATCCGGCGTTCCCTTCTGATCGCGTGTTCCGTGGCCGTCCCGCTTGCCGCGCCGCTGGCGCAGGGACGTCCGTCCACGGACATCTGGCTGGTGTCGCTCGAAGGGCGCGGCGTGCCACGGGTGGGGCGCGCGGAAAACCTCACCGCGCGCATCGGGTACGACAACCAGCCGTCGTTCACGCCTGATGGACAGGCGATCCTCTATACGCGCATCGAAGGCGACGGACCGTCCGACATCTGGCGGGTCGATCTCGCCACCCGAGAGCGCGCCAACCGGACGCAGACGGCGGTCGAGAGCGAATACTCGGCCACCCCGATGCCCGACGGCGTGCACTTCTCCACGGTGCGGGTCGAAGCCGACAGCTCGCAGCGGCTCTGGCGGTTCGCGCTGCGCGGGGACGAAGCGCCGGTACTGATGTTCGCACAGATCAAGCCCGTGGGATATCACGTCTGGGCGAGTGACGTCACGCTCGGGCTGTACGTGCTCGGCGCACCGCTCGGCACACCGGGCGGACCACCCGCCACGCTGCAGATCGCCGATGTTCGCACGGGAAGCAGCGAGGTAGTGGCGCGCGACATCGGCCGCGCGCTGCAGAAGATTCCCGGACGCGATGCCATCAGCTACCTGCAGCAGGGGAAGGACGGCGCCTGGATCACCGCGCTCGACCTGCACACGGGAAATTCATCGCGCATTGCCCTCGCTCCGGCGCGATCCGACTACCACGTCTGGACCCCGGATGGCGTGCTGCTCACCGGCAGCGGGTCGCGTCTGCTGGCCTGGGTGGATGGCCGCTGGGACGTCGTTGCCGACCTGGCGGCAGACGGGGTCCGCGCGATCTCGCGACTGGCGATCAGTCCGACGGGTGATCGACTGGCCTTCGTGGCGGAAGACCGTGCCAGCCCCTGACGGACGCGCTCCGGACGGGTTTGCCGACCATTTCTCGGCGCAGGCGCAGGCGTACGCCAAATTCCGGCCGCGTTATCCGGCCGTGCTGTTCCACTACCTCGCGCTGCGCGCGCCGGGCACGACGCAGGCGTGGGACTGCGGTACCGGCAATGGCCAGGCGGCCACCGGGCTCGCGGAGCGCTTTGCCCACGTGGTCGCGACCGACCCCAGTGCGGCGCAGATCGCGCGGGCGCGACCGCATCCACGCGTCACCTATCGCGTGGCGACCTACGACAGCGGCCTCGACAGCGGCAGCGCCCAGCTGGTGACCGCGGCGCAGGCGCTGCACTGGATGAACGTCGAGGCGTTCGTCGGCGAGGCGCGGCGGGTGCTGCAGCCGGGCGGGTTGCTGGCGGTCTGGTGCTACTCCCTCTGCACCATCGCGCCCCCGATCGACGAACTCGTCGAGTTCTTCTACCGGGTCACGATCGGCGCGTTCTGGCCACCCGAGCGCCGTCACGTGGACGACGGGTATCGGTCCATCGCGCTGCCCATCGACGAACTCGACGTGCCGCCGTTCGACCTGGTGGCGGACATGACGCTCCCCACCTTTCTCGGCTACGTCGAGACCTGGTCGGCGGTGCAGCGCTGCCTGGCGGTACGGGGCCGGGACAGCCTGGAAGCGTTCGCCCGGTCGGTGGGGGAGCGCTGGGGGCTCCCGCAGACGATGCGCCGGGTCACCTTCCCCCTCCATGTCCGGGCCGGCGACTTGCGCTAGGGAGCTTGTTTCGGGGCGCGCATTCAAACAATTGTTCAAAGGCCCCCTCCCACCCCGGACCAGGCGTCGTATGCCGAGCGCGAAAGCCAATCATGCGAAGGGCGGTGCCGCCCTTGTCGTCAAGGAATCGCAGACGCTGCTGTGCGCGGCCGACAACCTGTGCCGCTCTGCAGCCGAGTGCTGCCGCCAGCAGGCGCGCATCGGGCGCATCCTGGACCTGCAATGCGGCGAGGACGAACTCGAGGCCGTGATCGAAGTCTCGGTGCTCTGTGTCCGCATTCTTGGCGAGTCATGTGAACGCTATTGGGCGCTTGGATCCGGGTCGCGTGACGGCCTTGACGAGCCCACGTGGCACGCCGCGAACACGCTATGGCACGCCAGCCGTGAATACGCCCGGCGGCACCTGTCCTGCAACGTGAAATCGGCGAAAATGAGCCGCCACTCAGCCGCGCAACTGGGTGAGCTGGCCATCGAGTACGAACTCAAGGCGTCGGCGGTTCTCGCGTTGCGCTATGCGGTGGAGCAGTACCAGAAGCTTCGGCCTGACGCGCATTAGGCAACTGACGGCAAACTGACTGCGCGGCCTCCGGAAGGATGCCGCGCCGGCAGGCTACGGCGCGATCCGCGTCGTCATTTCCTCCCAATCCCCCCAAACAGGAGGTCAGACATGAGGCATTTTCTGTCCCGGTTGGTGATGTCGGTGGTTCTCATCTCCGGGTTCGGCGGAATGCTCGCGGCGCAGACTACCCTTGGTACCGTCACCGGCAAGGTCCTGTCGGCCAGCGGAGAGCCCGTGGCAGGGGCGTCAGTAGCTGTCGCCGGCACGCAGTTCGGCGCCATCGCCAGGGGCGACGGCATGTATCGCATCAACCTGCGTCCCGGTCGATACGAGCTGCGCGCCCGGCTCATTGGCTACGGCTTGGCCCGGGACTCGGTGACGATTCGCGCCGGCCAGACGGTGACGATGAATTTCACGCTGACTCGGGCCGCGGCGGCACTGTCGGCGGTGGCCGTGATTGGCTCGCGATCCGAGGAGCGAACGGTTGTGGATGCTCCGGCGCCGATCGACGTCCTGCCGGCAACCGACATCTCGGCCACGGGACGCGCGGAGACGGCCCAGATGATCCAGGCGGTGGCGCCGTCATTCAATTTTCCGCGCATGAGCATCGGCGACGGCACGGATCACGTGCGTCCGGCCACGCTCCGCGGGCTGGGTGCCGACCAGGTGCTCGTGCTCATCAACGGCAAACGCCGGCACACCAGCGCGCTCGTCAACGTGAACGGATCGATCGGTCGAGGCCAAGCGGCGGTGGATCTCAATGCGATTCCCGCCTCGATGATCGAGCGCATCGAAGTGCTGCGTGACGGCGCCTCGGCCCAGTACGGCTCGGACGCGATCGCCGGCGTGATCAACATCGTGCTGAAGGCCAAGTCCCCCAATGAGGCGCAGTTCACGGCCGGCACGAACATGACGCACTTCGAGCCGGGGCGTCAAAGCCCGGCCATCCACGTGAGCAAGACCCTGTGGGACGGGAAGCTGTGGAAGGGCAACGTGACGTGGAATGCGCCGCTGCAGACGGGCTACCTGACCCTGGGCGCCGAGGCGAACCAGCATGGCTGGACCAACCGCTCGCTTCCCGACACCCGTACGCAGTATCTCAGCGGTGACCCGAGGAACTCAGATCCGGGTCATACCAACCAGATCAACCATCGCCTGGGCGACGCGGCGACGAACAACGCGACGGTCTTTGCCAACTTCGGGCGGCCATGGGATGCGGTGAACGGCGAGATCTACGCCTTCGGCGGCTATGGTTCGCGTCGCGGCGAGGCGGCCGGCTTCTGGCGGCGTGCGCTCGACGACCGAACGGTGCGCGCCATCGCCCCGAACGGGTTCCTTCCCATCATCGCATCCGAGATTGCCGACCTTTCCGGCACCGTGGGTGTCAAGGGCGACGCCAAGGGGTGGAAATACGACCTGAGCGCGGTGTACGGTGGCAACCGCTTCGGGTTCAATGTGAAGAACTCGCTCAACACCTCGATGGGCGCCCAGAGCCCGAGGTCCTTTGACGCGGGGGCGCTGGAGTTCCGCCAGTTCACCTCCAACCTGGACCTGAACCGGGAATACAATCCCGGCCGGCCCGTGCGCGTCGGCATCGGGGCGGAGTTCCGCAACGACGCGTTCGAGATCACGGCGGGCGAGCCGAATTCGTACAAGGACGGCGGCGTGAAGATCCTCGATGGCCCGAATGCCGGCAAGCAGCCGGCCATCGGTTCGCAGGTTTTCCCGGGCTTCCGTCCCAGCGACGCCGGCACGCACTCCCGCTCGAACGTCGCGGCGTACACGGACATTGAAAGCGACGTGACGGCTGGTTGGCTCCTATCTGGCGCGGCGCGCGTGGAGCACTACAGCGACTTCGGTTCGACGGCGACGGGCAAGCTGGCTACGCGCGTGAAGGTGGCGAAAGGTCTGAACCTGCGTGGCGCGGTGAGCACAGGCTTCCGGGCGCCGTCGCTGCACCAGTCATTCTTCTCCTCCACGGCCACCAACTTCATCAACGGCGTGCCCTTCGAGGTGCGCACGTTCCCGGTGAACGACCCGATTGCCCGGGTACTCGGCGCCAAGGACCTGACGCCGGAGAAGTCCACCAACCTCAGCGCGGGCTTCGCCGCCGAGCCGACGAAGAACCTGTCGTTCACGGTGGACTACTATCAGATCACCATCACCGATCGCATCGTCTTCTCCGAGAACTTCACCGGCGCGCAGGTGAACGCGTTGCTGGCGTCGAAGGGGCTGACGGGAGTGTCGGGTGGGCGTTACTTCACGAATGCCATTGACACGCGGACGCACGGCATCGACGTCGTCGTGAACTACGGACTCGATCTGGGCGGCGCGGGCACGCTGCGCGTGACGGGCGGGTACAACGGCACCAACAACGAAGTGACACGCGTGACGCCGACGCCGCCCGAGCTGTCGACGCAGTCGGAGGCGCTCTTCGGGCGCGTCGAGCGCGGCCGCATCGAAGTGGGCCAGCCGAAGAACAACATCCTCACATCGTTCGACTGGTCGCGGAAGTCGTGGAGCGCGCTGCTGCGGGCCCAGCGTTTCGGCGAAGTTGTCTCGCGCGGCACGGCGACGAACGGTTCGCTCGACAACACCTACAAGCCGACGTGGATCACCGACCTCAGCCTCAGCTGGCAGACCCCGTGGAAGGTGCGATGGTCCATCGGCGCGGACAACGTGCTCGACAAGTACCCGACGCAGAACCGGATCAACACGGACAACAACGGCATCTTCCCGTACGGCGGCATCACGCCCTTCGGCTACAACGGGCGCTTCATTTACACACGCCTGACGTACAACTGGTAGGCCGTGGCTCCAGCGACTGGCGGCCGGCACTCGCGTGGGTGCCGGCCGCCTCGTTGTTCGAGTCGGTCAGTCCGACGTCAGGCGCAGCCAGCCGTCCAGTGCCCCGTCAAGCGCCGCCTCGGCGTCCTTGAGTGCGCGCGTGAGCTCCGCGGCGCGCCGCGCGCCGGCCGCGCCGCCATCGTAGAGCGACGGGTCGTGCAACTCCGCGCGCAACGCCTCGATCCGTGCTTCCGCCTCAGCCACCGCGCGCTCAGCGCGGGCCACGGCTTCCCGCCGGTCGCGGCGTGAGGCCCGGTCCTCTTTCTGCGAGTCGGCGCTCCGTTGTGCCTGCCTGCGCTCAGCCTGGCGCCTGGTGGTGGCAGCGCGCGCCGCATCGGCCGACGACGCGACAGCGCGCGCCTGCTGCCGCTGCTCCCACTCCACGAACGTGCCGGCGAAATCCTCCACGCGCACGCCATCGAAGGCCCAGACGCGCGTGGCGAGTTCGCGCAGGAAGGCGCGATCGTGGCTGACGAGCAGCACCGTCCCCTCGTAGTCGTCGAGGGCGTCCTCGATGGACTCGATGGACTCGACGTCGAGATGATTCGTCGGCTCGTCGAGCACCAGCAGGTTGGCGCGCGAGAGCGTGATCATCGCAAGCGCGAGGCGCGAGCGTTCGCCGCCGGAGCAGACGTCGGTGCGTCGCTGCACCGTGTCGCCCGAGAAGCCGAACGCCCCCAGCAGCCCCTGGATCTGCCCTCGCGTCCAGAGCGGGCGCAGGTCGTTGATGCAGTCGTAGATGGTGGTGCCCATTGGCACCTGGGCGAGATCCTGCCGGAAATGCGCCGCCGAGATGGACCCGCCCAACCGCGCCTCACCCGCGGTGGGGCTGCGCTCGCCGAGGATCGTGCGGAGCAGCGTGGACTTCCCGGCGCCGTTGGGGCCGACGATGGCCACCACATCGCCGCGCATGGCCGTCGCGTGAAATCCCTTCACCAGCGTCCGTCCCTCGACGGCGACGTCAAGCTGGTCGCAATAGACCACCCGGTCGCCGCCGCGTTCCCGCACTTCGAGCCGGAACGCCATCGCGTCGTCCTCGCCCGGCGGCGGCGTGAGGCGCGGCAGCCGGGAGAGCAGCTTGCGCCGACCCTGCGCCTGCTTGGTGTTCTGGCCGGCGATGTTGCGGCGGATGAACTCCTCTTCCTTCGCGATGAACTTCCGCTGCTGATCCACCTGCCGTTCGAGCGCCAGCCGGCGCTCGGCGCGCTGCGTGACGAACGCCGAGTATCCGCCACGGTACGTCGTGGCCGTGCCACCCTCGATGTGGAGGACGTGATCCACGGTCTCGTCGAGGAAGGCGCGATCGTGGCTGATGATGAGCGACGTGCCGCGGCGGTCCAGCAGGTATTGCTGCAGCCACGCCGTGGTCTCGAGGTCGAGGTGGTTGGTGGGTTCGTCGAGCAGCAGGACATCCGCGGGGGCGACGAGCTGCGCCGCGAGTCCCACGCGTCCGCGTTCGCCGCCCGACAGCACCGCGAGGCGCTTGACCTTGGATTCCTCCGCATCGAAGCCCAGTCCCTGCAGCACGGCATCCACGCGAGCATGGAAATCGTAGCCGCCTTCGTGGGCGAAACGCTCCATGTCATGCCCGTAGCGATCGAGCGCCGCGGGATCGGGATCCTCCCCCATGTCGGCAAGCCGGTTTGCCTGCTCGGCGAGGGATGCCTCGCGCGCGATCAACGGCGCGAAGGGCTGCGCCGCAGCTTCCCAGACGGTGACGGCATCGCCGAAATCGCGGTGCTGGTCGAGGAGGGCCAGTCGCAGGTTGCCCGGCCGCGCCACGGCGCCGGCCGTCGGACGCTGGTCACCGGTGATCAGTCGGAAGAGTGTCGTCTTCCCCGAGCCGTTGCGCCCGATGATTCCCCAACGTTCTCCCTCCGTGACTGTAAAGGAGACATCGCGGAAGAGTGTGGTGGCGCCGAATTCGACGCGCACGCCGGTCATGGTGATCTGGGTCACATCGGGAATTTACCTCTGTGACCAAGTCAGCGCCGAGTGGGTATCGTTCATTGTTATCTTGAGGGCACGGTCCGCCACGTCCCGCCGGAACACCACCGTGGCGGTATGGTACCAATGGATGACCCGGCTCGTGCAGGCAATCTCGCGGAGCGGAGACAAACATGGTGATGCACGCGGCAGTGTCGCTGGTGCTCTCGCTGGGTCTTGGCACGCAGGCCGTCGATGATCCAGGCGTTCGCGGCGCCGGGCCGCGCTTTGAATCGGCGCGCGTCGGCGTTGATGTTCCCGTGGATGACACCGTGCGGGTGCGTCGACGCGCGGTGCGCCTGAGCGACGCGTACAAGGTGCGGCTCAAGATCCATCGATACAGCTCGTACACGATGTTGCCGATGTTCGCCTTCCAGTACGCCGCCGGCGACCAGCTGTTCAAGAAGAGCGCCGCCGCGCCGCAGTGGGCGCGCGACTACCACGGCGTCGTCGCCGGCGGCATCGCCGGCCTCTTCGCCGTGAACACGGTGACCGGCGGGATGAACTGGTGGGAGACACGCCATCAGGAAGGCGGCCGGAAATGGCGAACGACCCACGCGGCGCTGATGATGCTCGCCGAGGCGGGATTTGTGGCGACCGGCGTGCTGGCCGACGAGGCTGAGGAGTCGTTCGACAAACGCAAGCTGCACCGCACGGTGGCCATCTCCTCGATGTCCGTGGCCACCGTGTCGTACCTGATGATGCTCAAGCCCTTGCGGAGAGACTGACATGCCGCTGGTCGAGACCCTCGCCGAGTTCGCGAAGCCGTGGGCCCGGTTCTACTCCAAGTCCCACGCGACGCAGGCGGTCGTGGTGTTCACGCATCTCGCGGGCGTGCTGGGCGGTGGTGGGCTCGCCATTGCGGCGGATCGCGCGGTGTGGAAGGCACGCGCGGCGTCGGACGAGGTGCGCGCGCGGTTGCTCGCCGAGGTGTCCGCGACGCACCGCCCGGTGATCATCGGACTGGCCATGGCCGCGGTGTCCGGCGTGCTGATGCTCGCCGCCGATATCGAGACGTACCTTCCCTCGCCGGTGTTCTGGGGGAAGATGTTCGCGTTGGCGCTGTTGCTGATGAACGGCGCGTGGCTGCAGTCCATCGAGCAGAAGGCGCAGCACGCTCCCGCCACCTTCTCGTCGGCGTGGCCGCGGCTCGCCCGCGCCTCCCGATTCAGTTACGTCCTGTGGTTCGCCGTCGTGCTGGGCGGCGTGCTGTTGCTGAACGCCTGACCCCTCACGTCCCCCGATTGAAATGAGTGCCAACGACTGTTCGGGCGACTGCCCGATTGCCCGCCGCGTCTTCCTCAAGGACGTGTCCGTCTTCACCGCCGCGCTGGTTGCGTCAGGACTCGCGCCTCGCGGCGCGATGGCGGCCGTCGGCTCGGTGCGCGCCCTCTCGCGCGAACGCACCGAGGTGCGGTATCCGATTCCCGCCAAGGACGGCGTGCAGTTCGATGACAAGAACGAGGTGATCCTCGTCCGCAATGCGGGCAAGGTGTACGCCTTCTCGCTCTCCTGTCCGCACCAGAGCACGGCGCTCAAGCTTGACCCGGCCGGCTCGGGCGGCTTCTACTGCACCAAGCACGAGTCGCGCTACCGGCCGACCGGCGAGTTCATCTCGGGGCGCGCCACCCGCAACATGGATCGCCTGGTGATCCGACGCGACGGGAACAACGCCGTGGTGGACGTGGACAAGTGGTTCGAATCCGACGCGGAGCCCACGCAGTGGGCCGCCGCCGTCATCACCCTCTGACTGCGAGGCCGACGATGGCCGATCATCCCTGCGAAGGTTCTTGTCCGCTTGGACGGCGCGACTTCCTCGGCGCGGCGGCGCTGACGGCGCTGGCGCTGCTCGAGTCGGCGTGCGGTGACGGACAGATCGGGCCGAGCGGCCCCAGCGGCCCGAGTGGCGGGAATCTCGTGGTCACACTCGCGCAGTATGCGGTGCTGACGAACGTCGGCGGTGTCGCCCGTGTGGACGGTGGAAGCGGCACGCCGGTGGCGCTGGTGCGCACGGGTGCGCAGTCGTTCACGGCCCTCTCGCTGGTCTGTCCGCACGAGCACGCCACGGTAAACGTCAACGGTGGCGGCTTCCTGTGCCCCAACCACGGCGCTCGCTTCTCGGGCACCGGCGTCTGGCAGGGCGGGCAGCCGACGACGAACATGCGGAGCCTGCCGGCCAGCTATGACGCGGTGGCGGGGACGGTCACTATTACACGCTAGGTGCACCGGCACGGGCAGGGTGGGGTGCAGGGGCACGGGCACAGTGGAGTGCACGGTGCTTGGGACAGACGGGATTAGGGGGCGAGCCGATTAATCGGCCCGCCCCCTTCACCGTGCACCACACCGTGCCTGTGCCTCTGCAGCCTAGGCTATCCTAGCGGTACTTCCGGCGCGAGCTGCCCACTCTCCAGCGCGCGCTCCGCCACGGCCTTCTGCCGCTCGTCCTGGTTGCGCGATAGGCCGCGCACCGACCGACGGGCGCGGCGCATGGCCGAGCCGACGAACAACTTGGCGCAATCGAGATCGGGCGCGGCCTTCGCCTGGTCGCCACCGGCTGCCTCGAGCGCCGCCGTCGCGCGCGAGAGCGCACAGACCGCCAGATAGATGTCGATGGCCGCGTTGGCGAGCCGTTCCTGATGAAACTGCTTCTCAATGATCTTCTTGCCTTCGCTCGTCAGCAGCGACTCGACGCCCGTGGCCAGCGCGTGAATGACGTCGGTCACCAGCTCGGCCTCGTCACGCAACGCCGGGTGCACCTTGGTGAACTCGGGCTTCGTCAACTGTCGCACGGCGCGGCCGGCGATGTACCCGCTGATGGCGCCGAGGGAGCGCAGCGGATCCTTGAAGGCCTTGCCGATCTCCTTGAGCCGTTCGCCCGGCTGCTGCAGCGCGCTCAGCGCGATGAGCGCGCGCAGGATCTCGTTGGTCCCCTCGAAGATCATGTTGATGCGCGCGTCGCGCACGAACTGCTCGTACGGATACTCCTTGGAATACCCGATGCCGCCCGCGATCTGCATTGCCTCGTGCGCCGTGCGGTTGGAGAGTTCAGAGGCGAAGATCTTGCAGCAGGCGGTTTCGAGCGAGAAGTCCACGCCGCCGCGGTCGACCATCGCCGACGTCACCATCCACGCGGCGTCCATCGCGTAACAGTCGGCCGCGGCCGCCGCGAACTTGCGCTGGATCATCTCGAACGACCCGATGGGGCGCCCGAACTGCTCGCGCTGCCTGGCATATTCGAGCGCGTGGCGCATCATCTCGCGCGTCCCGCGCGACGAACCAGCGGCGAGGCCGAGGCGCCCGGAATTCAGGATCTCCAGCGCAATCTTGAAGCCGGCTCCCACATCGCCCAGCCGGTCGTCGACCGGGACCTTCACGTCCTCGAAGGTGAACGTGCGCGTGTCCGACGCCTTGATTCCCATCTTCTGTTCGGGCTGGCCCATCGAGACGCCCGGTGCGTGCGCGTCCACGATGAACGCCGTCACGCGCTGCTTCTGCTTGCCGTCCACTTCCACCGGCACCTTGGCGAAGACGGTGAGGAGCCCCGCGTAGCCGGCGTTGGAGATCCAGATCTTGGTGCCGTTGAGCACGTAGTGCGTGCCGTCCGCGCTTGGAATGGCCGTCGAGAGCATCGCCTGCGCGTCCGATCCCGAGCCCGGCTCGGTGAGGCAGAAGGCGGCGATCAGCTCGCCGCTTGCGCACTTGGGGAGATACTTCTGCTTCTGCTCTTCCGTGCCGAAGAGCGTGATCCCCTTGCAGCCGATGGACTGATGGGCGCCGAAGTAGACGGCCAGCGCCGCATCGGTGGCGCCGACTTCGCCGAACACGCGGTTGAAGACCATCGCGCTCGCCCCGAAGCCGCCGTACTCCTCGGGGATATTGAGGCCCATCAGGCCGAGTTCGGCCATGCCGGCGCGCGTCGCGTCGGTGAACTTTCCGTCGTGGTCGTGCTGGCGTGCGTCGACGGTCTCCTTGGCCCAGCCGCGGAACGAATCGAGGATCGCGGCGGCTGCCTCGCGATCGGACTCCGACGGCACGGGGAACGGAAAGACCAGATCCTCGCGGATCTCGCCGGAGAAGACGGCCTTGGTGAATGACGGATTCTTGTCGGGATCAGCCAGATGCGGAGTCTTGGACACGATAGGTTCCTGGCGCAGGCGCAATGCCGCGGTGGAGTATCTGGGCGCATGGAGGCAGGGCGTCCATGCATCCCTTTAACCTACACGGTCCCGCGCCCGGCGGTTACCGCGTCGGTTGTTTCTCCTGAAACTCCGTCCACGGTCCGATGGACTTCCGGTACAGCAGCTCGTCGTGCCCGGCGACCAGGAAGTTCTTGAGCGTGCCGACGAACTCGAAGCCGAGCCGTTCATAGAGCCGGCGCGCGCCGGGGTTGAACGACGAGACGCACAGGAAGACGTTCGGCGACTCGCGATGAATGCGTTCCTCGGCGAACGCCACGAGCTGGGTGCCCATGCCGGTGCCACGCGCCGACGCGGCCACGCAAACGGAGGTGATGTACCCCGGAAACTGCCCCTTCATGGTCAGCAGGATGAACCCGGCCACCTCCGTGCCGTCGCGCGCCACATACAGCTCGCGAGCGGGGTCCGACACGGCGGTGAGACAGCGGTCGTAGCTGCGACCGAGCGTGATCCACGGGTCCGATTCGCACATCATGCGCGCGCAGGCGGCGCGGTCGGCGTCGTCGCGGGCGGGTTCGATGATTATGGGCATTCGCCGGGCTCGCTTGAGTGACTGCTCAAGTCTAATCCTCCAGGCCGGGCTGGACGACGAACTGCTCCGTGTTCATCCGTGATTTCCGTGCAATCCGTGGTATCAGTCGTCGTAAAACCCGCGCTCCCCACTACCATAGAGAAGCACACGAGAACCTGTCGAAACCTCAGCCACGACGGTACGTTTTCGCGGTTACCCAACCCACCGAATCGACCCATGACCCGCCTCCTCGCATTCGCGCGACGCACCGCCCCGGTCGGCGTCCTGCTCATGGCTTCCTGCGCCTCGATGCACTTCCCGTTCCAGGGGGGCGGCTGGAAGCCCCTGTTCGACGGCACCTCCCTCTCCGCCTGGCGCGGCTATCACAGCCAGGAAATGCCCAAGGGGTGGAGCATCGAGAACGGCGTGCTCGTGAAGAAGGGGACCGCGGGCGACATCATGACGCGCGACATCTTTGGCGACTTCGAGCTCGAGATGGAGTGGAAGCTCGAGAAGGGCGGCAACGCCGGCGTCTTCTACCGGGCCACCGAGGAGTACGACAAGATCTACTGGAGCGGCACCGAGTATCAGCTGCTCGACGATGCCAACGCGCCGGATGGACGCACCCGGTTGACCTCCGCCGGCGCGGCCTACGGCCTCTATCCCGCGGCCGAAGGGGCGCTCAAGCCGGCCGGCGAGTGGCAGAAGACGCGCATCGTGATGAAGAAGAACCACGTCGAGCACTGGCTCAACGGCACCAAGGTGACCGAGTACGAGCTGTGGAGCGACGACTGGAAGGCCAAGGTGAAGAAGTCGAAGTTCTCGCGGTACCCGAACTACGGACTCGCCAAGCGCGGCGCGATCGGCATCCAGGGCGACCACAACGGCGCGCTCTCGCTCCGCAACATCCGCATCCGCCCGCTCGACTGACCCCGGCGTTCCACCCGCCACGGAGCCTCGATGAACGCGACGCGCCTGAAACTGATGACGATGATGTTCCTCCAGTACTTCATCTGGGGGGTCTGGTTCGTGACGATGGGCACCTACCTCGGTGCCACGCTCAAGTTCTCGGGGACGCAGATCGGCTCGGCGTACGGCGCCACCGCCATCGCCGCGCTCGTCTCGCCGTTCTTCGTCGGGATGATCGCCGACCGCTTCTTCTCGTCGGAGAAGCTGCTCGCCATCCTGCACCTCGCCGGCGCGGCGTTCATGTGGATGGCGTCGTCGCAGACGACCTTCGCCACGTTCTATCCGCTGCTCATCGGCTACGCGCTCTGCTACATGCCGACGCTGTCGCTGACCAACAGCATCTCGTTCCACCACGTGAAGGATCCGGGGCGCGAGTTCCCGGCCATCCGCGTGCTCGGCACCATCGGCTGGATCGTGGCGGGCATCATCGTGGGGCGCGTTCTCAAGGCCGATGCGCAGGCGCTGCCAATGCAGCTCGCGGCGTATGCCTCGGTGGCGATGGCGGCGTTCGCGCTCATCCTGCCGCACACCCCGCCCAAGGCCGCGGGCACGCCGTTCAACTGGCACGACGCCATCGGCTTCGACGCGCTCCAGCTGCTCAAGCAGTGGGACTTCGCGCTCTTCGTCATCGGCTCGTTCCTGCTCTGCGTGCCGCTGCAGTTCTATTACACCTTCGCCAACCTCTTCCTCAACGAGATCGGCGCCCCCGAGCCGGCGTTCATCCAGACGTTCGGCCAGATGAGCGAGATCTTCTTCATGCTCCTCCTGCCGTTCTTCCTGCGGAAGGCGGGGATCAAGTGGATCATGGTGGGCGGCATGGCGGCGTGGGCGCTGCGCTACTTCGCCTTCGCGCACGGCAACGCCGGCGCCGGCATGTGGATGATCTACGCCGGCATCCTCCTGCACGGCGTGTGCTACGACTTCTTCTTCGTCGCCGGACAGATCTACACCGACGAGCGCGCCGGCGAGAAGATCCGCGGCGCCGCCCAGGGACTCATCAACTTCGTGACCAACGGGGTGGGGTATTACCTCGGGGCGTCGGTGAGCGGCGCGGTCGCCGACCGCTACACGATTCCCGCCACGCAGGCGGGGGCCGCCGTGACCCACAACTGGTCGGCCATCTGGATGCACCCGGCCATCGCCGCCGCCGTGGTGATGGTGCTGTTCGCCCTCCTGTTCCGTCCCAAGGAAACCCCGGCTGTGCCGGCCGCCAACTGAGGAGAATCACGATGACGACCAAGGATCCCGCTTCCGCCCCCAACGCCCCCGCGGAGAGCCCGAGCGTCTCGCGCCGCGAGTTCGTGGAGAAGACCTCGATGGCTGGCATGGCGTTCACCATCGTCAAGCCGCACGTCCTCGGCGCGCAGGGCGGACGCTACGTG
Organism: Gemmatimonadaceae bacterium; assembly: GCA_036504815.1. Taxonomy (NCBI): domain Bacteria; kingdom Pseudomonadati; phylum Gemmatimonadota; class Gemmatimonadia; order Gemmatimonadales; family Gemmatimonadaceae; species Gemmatimonadaceae bacterium. The sequence goes on from DASXUN010000021.1 coordinate 659,340, forward strand.
GCGCCCAGCGACAAGCTGAACGTCGCCTGCATTGGCGTGGGCGGGATGGGCGGCAGCGACGTGCGCGGCTTTGCCGCGCAGGCCGACTGCAACATCTACGCGCTGTGCGACGTGGATGACGTGAGCGCCGAACGGAGCTACCGCACCCAGCCGCAGGCCAAGAAGTACAAGGACTACCGCGAACTGATCGACCGCGAGCACAAGAACATCGATGTGATCACGGTCTCGACGCCTGACCACCATCACGCCGCGGCGTCGCTGCTCGCGCTGCGCGCCGGCAAGCACGTCTACTGCCAGAAGCCGCTGGCGCGGACGGTGGCCGAGGTGCGCGCCATGAAGGCCGAAGCGGCCAAGCGCCCGAAGCAGGCGACGCAGATGGGGAACCAGGGCCACGCCGCCGAGGGGATTCGCGTCCTGCGCGAGTGGATCGAGGCCGACCTCATCGGCAAGGTCGAGTCGGTGGACTTTTACACCAACCGCCCCATCTGGCCGCAGGGGATCAAACGCCCCTCGGAGGCGCACAACGTGCCGCCGACGCTCGACTGGGAGCTGTGGCTTGGACCGGCGGCGTTCCGGCCGTACCACCCGGCGTATGCGCCGTTCAACTGGCGCGGCTGGTGGGATTTCGGCACGGGCGCGATGGGCGACATGGCCTGCCACATCATGGACTGCGCCGTCTGGATCCTCGGCCTCAAGTTCCCCGGTCGCGTGATTCCCGAGACGTCGCAGCTCTTCCCCGAGACGGCGCCCAAGATGAGCCGCATCACGTACGAGTTCCCGGTGGCCGGGACGATGAATGCGGTCGGCAAGAACGGCGTGCTCACCTGCACGTGGCGCGACGGCGGCATCCTCCCCGCGAAGCCGGCAGGAATCACGGCCATCGACAACTGGCCGCTGTGGGACGACGGCTTCCAGCTCTGGAAGGGCGAGAAGGGCATGGCCATCGCCGGCACGTACGGCGAGAACCCGCGCCTGCTCGACGCCGATCTCGACAAGCAGCTCAAGGCGAACCCGCTGCCGCCGAAGTACCCGCGCACCAAGGGCGTCTACGGCGAGTTCATCGAGGCCATCAAGGGCGGGACGCAGCCCGGTTCGAACATCGCCGGCCACGCCGGGCCACTCACCGAGATGATCGTGCTCGGCAACCTGGCCGTGCGCGCCGGACGCGCCATCGAGCTCAACCCGACGACGGGCGAACTGCTCACGAAGGGAGTTCCGGACGAATGGATCTCGACGCCGTATCGGGCGGGGTACAGCCTCTGATGCGACGGCCGGGCTTCGTTCTGGCGGCTGGCGTCTGTGCCCTGATGGCCGTCGCATCAGGGGGTGCAGGGGCACAGTCACGGTGTGGTGCAGGGGCACAGGCACCGTGTGGTGCAGAGGCACGGGCACAGAAGGCGACCGCCGGCCCGACGAACCAGCATGTGCAAGACAAGCCCGCCGTCTACACGCCCGACGCGAAGCTGCTCATCGCCGAGCGCGGCAGCGAAATGCGCGGCGTGGTGGAACGGTACACCGCCGACCGCATGGTGCTGCAGCGCCGCTACCCGCAGCAGTATTCGCCGGCGCAACGCGAGGTCTTCGGCAAGTTCTACGATGCGTGGCTTGGACAGCTGAAGGCCATCGACTTCAATGCGCTGAGTCACGACGCCAGGGCCGATCACATCCTGCTGCGCAACTCCGTCGAGGAGGCGCAGGACGAACTGAAGCGTGACACCAAGGTCTATGCCGACCTCGCCGCGCTGCTGCCGTTTGGCGATTCGGTCTTCGCGCTCGAGGACGCGCGCCGCCGCATGGAAGCGGTGGACGGCCCCCGCGCGGCGCGCACGCTCGCGTACATCGGCGCGACGGTAAATGCGCTGCGCACGAAGATCGAGAACCCGCCCAAGGGCGACTCCTCGGCGGTGAAGATCAGCAAGGTGGCGGCGTATCGGGCCGCCGAGGTGACTGCGGCGCTGCGGACGACGCTGCGGAGCTGGCACCAGTTCTACAATGGGTATGACCCGCTCTTCTCGTGGTGGACCGGCGCGCCCCACCGCAGCGCCGACTCGGCGCTCACCAACTACCAGCGCGTGCTGCGCGAGAAGATCGTCGGCTGGAAGCGCGGCGATGACGAGCCCATTGTCGGCTTGCCCATCGGCCGGGCCGCCATCGAGACCAGCATTCATCACGAGCTGCTGCCGTACTCGCCCGAGGAGTTGATTGCCATCGCCCAGAAGGAGCTCGACTGGGGCGAAAGCGAGATGAAGAAGGCGGCGCGCGCGATGGGGTTCGGCGACGACTGGAAGGCGGCGATGGAGAAGGTGAAGCAGAGCTACGTGCCGCCGGGTGAGCAGGTGACCATGGTGCGCGACCTCGAGTTCGACGCGGTGAAGTGGCTCAACGCGCACGACATGGTCACCATCCCGCCGCTGGCGCAGGATGTGTGGCGCATCGAGATGATCTCGCCGGAGCGGCAGAAGACGTCGCCGTTCTTCCTGGGCGGCGAGGTGTTCCAGGTGGCGTATCCCACCGACAGCATGCCGGACGACGACAAGCTAATGGCGATGCGCGGCAACAATCCGCACTTCTCGCACGCGACGGCGTTCCACGAGATGATCCCCGGCCACCACATGCAGGGGTTCATGACGTCGCGGTACTACCCGTACCGCCGCGAGTTCGCCACGCCGTTCTGGAGCGAGGGAGGCGCGTTCTACTGGGAAACGATCCTCTGGGACAACGGCTTCCACGCGAGTCCCGAGGACCGCATCGGGGCGCTCTTCTGGCGCATGCACCGCGCGGCGCGGATCATCTTCTCGCTCAATTTCCACCTCGGCAACTGGACGCCCCAGCAGTGCATTGATTTCCTCGTGGACCGCGTGGGGCACGAGCGCGCCAATGCCACGGCCGAGGTGCGCCGGTCATTCAACGGATCGTACGGGCCGCTGTACCAGGTGGCGTACATGATGGGCGGGCTGCAGTTCCGCGCGCTCCATCACGAGGTCGTGGACGGCGGCAAGATGACCAACCGCCAGTTCCACGATTTCATCTACACGCACGGCACCATGCCGGTGGAGATGGTGCGGGCGCTCATGCTGAACCAGCCGTTGTCGCGGGATTTCACGACGCAGTGGAAGTTCGCGGCAACCCTTCCGCCCTCCGGAGGCAGGTAAGACCATGTCGGTGCGCGTTGAAGCGGCGGTGGATTCGTTTGCCGGTGCCATGGCGGCGCAGCAGGCCGGCGTGCACCGCATCGAGCTGTGCGGCCCGCTGGTGGACGGCGGCACGACGCCCAGCGCCGGGCTCATTGCACGATGCCTCGAGCGGCTGCTCGTCTCGGTGCACGTGCTGGTGCGTCCGCGCGCCGGCGACTTCGTGTACACGGACGACGAGTTCGAGATCATGAAGCGTGACATCGCTGTGGCCAAGGAACTCGGCGCCGACGGCGTGGTGGTGGGGATCCTCACGCCGGACGGCGAAGTGGACGCGGCGCGGCTCGCCGAGCTGCACGCCATCGCGAGCCCCATGCGCGTGGGCTTCCACCGCGCGTTCGACGCGGTGAAGGACCAGGACGAGGCGCTCGAGCTGCTGGTGTCGCTGCAGTTCGACTGCATCCTGACGAGCGGCGGGGCGAAGACGGCGGCCGAGGGCGCCCAGAACCTGAAGCGCCTGGTGGAGCGCGCCGGCGATCGCATCAACGTCATCGCGGGCGGCAAGGTGACGCCGGCCAACGTCGCGGCGCTGGTGGAGGCGACCGGCGTGCGGATGGTGCACGGGCGAGAGTACGCGGGAATGGTGAAGGCGGTGGAGGGGGTGTAAACGCACTCGCTTCGTGCAATGAGAACGGCGCCTCTCGGCGCCGTTCTGCTTGCTACCCCACCATCGACTTGACCACGAACCACACATTCGCCGGTCGTTCCGCCAGCCGCCGCATGTACCACTTGTACCAGGCGCTCCCGTAGCTGATCAGCGTCTTCACCGTGCGCCCCTCGCTGCGCAGGCGGCGCTGGTCGGCGTCGCGGATGCCGTACAGCATGTGGATCTCGTACCCACGGTCCGGCGTACCATGCGCCTTGGCGCGCGCCACCAGCCGGTCGAGCAACGGAATGTCGTGCGTGCCGAAGATCGGCGTGCACTGGCCCGCCGCGGCGGCCTGCAGCATCCGGTCGGCAAGGTCGAAGTAGTTGCGGTTGGTGTCGGCCTTCACGGGATACGCCACGCTCGACGGCTCGGCGTACGCCCCCTTCACGAGGCGGATGATGGGGTTCAGGTCCATCAGCGCCTCGAGATCGGCCTGCGTGCGATACAGGTACGCCTGCATCGCGAGCCCAACGTTGGGGTGCCTCTCCTTCAACGCGCGGTACAGCTTCAGCGTGGGGTCCACATACACGAACCCCTCCATGTCGATCCAGAAGACCTTGCCGATAGCCTCGCTCCGCGCCGCGAGCAGCATCAGGTGCTCGAGGCACTTGTCGTACGACAGGTCGAGCCCGAGCTGCGTGGGTTTCACGCTCACGTGCCCGTCGAGCCCCGACGCGGCCAACTGGTCGAAGAACCACAAATAATGATCGCGCACGGCCTCGGCGTCGGCCGGCACCACGATGTTCTCACCGAGCTTGGTGAACACCGTGCCGCGCCCTTCGGCCTTGAGCATCTGCGCCGCGTGCAGCGCATCCTCCGGCGCCTCGCCGGGCATGAACCGCCGCGTGGCCCGCTTCACGAACGCGCGCTGCGTGGCCTGCCGATTCAGGAACGGCGAATCGGCCATCTTCAGCAGGATCGTCCGCCCGAGGCTCACGGCTTCCAGGTCCCCTGCGCGACCTGCGGCTTGAAAGTGTTGAGGTTCTTGGGCGGGAAGGCGAGAGTCTTGCCGCTTTCGGCGCTCTGATAGGCCGTCATGAGCATTTTCACGACCTCAAGACCATCGTCGAACGTGAGCAGCGGCTCCTCGCGGCCGAGGAAGGCGTTCACGAAATGCCGGTCCTCGTCGGTGTAGCCGTAGGCCAGATGCTCCTGCGGCACCACCGGCATCACGCCCTGCTCGGCGTTCTGCTTCTCCACCAGGTCCTCGCCGGCGCGTCCGGTGACCTCGCGGCTGAAGAAGAGCTGCAGCCCGCTGTCGAGCGAGTTCCACTTCATGGAGTACTCGGGGCCCAGCAGTTCGGCCGAGAGGCGCAGCCCCGCGCCAACGAAGCTCCACGAAGTGGAAGCCTCGCCGATTACCGTATGGCCCTCGGCGGTCTCGAACTCGATGGTGACCGACGCGAAGTCCTCGGATGGTGCCTTGGAGTAGTCCACCTGTGCGCCCATGTTCTGCTTGAGCTTCTTCACGTACGCCGGGCGCGACCACTTGAGCGAGGCAATGTGCCCGGTGACGCGCACGGGCTTCACCGTGCTGAGCGGCTCGCCGGGGCGGGTGAGCAGGTGCCGCACGACGAGCGCCGAGTGGCACATCATGTCGTTCAGCACGCCTCCGCCCTGCAGCTGCCCCATCCAGAACCACGGGCTGTGCGGGCCGCTGTGCTCCTCAGCGGCGCGCGCGAGGTATGGCCGGCCGGTCGTGGCCGCGCCGCGCGCCCAGATGAGCTTCTTGCCCGCCTCGACGTGCGGCGCGAAGAGCTGGTTCTCGAGGTAACCCGTCTTGAGTCCCACCGAGTCGACGAGCTGCTTCACGCGCCTGGCCTCGGCGACGTTGCGCGCGAGTGGCTTTTCGCAGGCGATGCCCTTGAGCGATCCCTTGCCGCGCTTGATCGTGTCAACAATCTCCTCGACGTTCTCGATGCGCGCGTGGTTGGGGCCGCTCAGCCAGATGGCGTCAATGGCCGGATCGGCGACCATTTGCGCGATGCTGCGGTGCGGCTTGCAGTCGCCGACGTTCAGCGAGCGACAGTACGCGGCGGCCGACTTGGCGCCCTTGTCGTCGGGGCTCCAGACGCCGAGGATGTCGGCGTCGCGCACGCCGACCCAGCCTTGCATGTGAAAGCGGGCGTTGAAGCCGGAGCCGATGAAACCTACGCCGAGTCGGGACATTGTCGTGTGCAGGGTGCGGGGAACAGGGTGTGGTGCAGGGTGCGGGGGGTAATTATCGCTCAGGGTTCCGGGGGTGCGCCATACGAGCGGTGCGGGGAACGGGAGTCTGTCACCACCGAAGACACGGAAGGCACGTAGGGTCACGGAGAACAGCGACTTCGTGGCGGAACATCGATCCTGTTCCAGCCCCGACCACGCATGAAGTCAGTACCCCAGTGAATGAAGTTTCGTGGCCCTCCCTGCCTTCCGTGAAATCCGTGGTATGCGGTCCGGTCTGCCCACAACGAACTCGGCGGAGCATCCCGTCAGGATGCCCCGCCGTCGGGTGTCCGGCAGCGCGCGCCGAGTCTACCTTCTGCGCACCGCCCGCATGGACATCTTGTACGAGACTCCGAGCTTCTGCAGTTGCGGCTCGGGGCACCCTTCCCAGACCGGGACGATGGTGTTGCCCATGTAGCCGATGTCCTTGAAGCCGATGCGGCTGGTCCAGAATCCGCTCGCCGTCAGGTCGCGGAAGCGGGTGAAGAAGTCGACGCCCGGCTTGAGCGCCGGCGCGGCCTTCTTGGGGAAGGCGATGTCGTTGAGCACCTGCTTCTGCTGCTCCGGCGTGCACGCCACGAAGCCGCGCTTGAAGCGCCGCGTGCATTCGCCGTTGAGCCAGACCAGTCCTTCGCGCATCCAGTTCTGGTTGGACTTGAAGTCGTTCACGATGAAATCCATGAACTCGGGAACGCCCGCATCCGCGGCGCTGCCCGACCGCGCATCCCGGGGAATCACCAGGTCGGCGAGCGCGCGCACCATCGGCCACTCGGTCCTGGTGAAGAAGATCGGCTTGTACGCCGGCGCCCCCTGCTCGAGCGCCGCCCGCGCATACTCCGCGGCGCGCGCCACGTCGGGCGACGCGAGGCCAATGGCCGCCAGCGACGCCGCGCCGAGCATCTTCACCACGTCGCGCCGATCAACGCCCCGTGGCGCATCGTCGTGCGCCGCCGTGACGGGAAGCACTCGCGCTGTCGTGCCTGCCGGCTTCTGTCGTTCTCTGTCGTTCTCTGTCGTTCTCTGCTTCATAGCGCCCCCGCCTTCCGCTGCTGCGTGATGTAGTCCGCGGTGCGCCACGCCATCGCCATGATGGTCCACGTCGGGTTCTTGTCGGCCTGGCTCACCATCGGGCCACCGTCCGCCACGAAGAGGTTCTTGCATCCCCAGGCGGCCTGATGCGCGTCCACTGCCGACGTCTTCGGGTCATTGCCCATGCGCACGGTGCCGACTTCGTGGATGATCTGACCGCCGTTGGAGATGCCGTATCCCTTCTCCTTGCCCGGCATCGCGCTCCAGACCTCGCCTCCCATCTCGGCGATGAGCTTGCGGAAGGTCTCCTGCATGTGCTTCACCTGCTTGAACTCGTAGTCGCTCCACTTCCAGTGGAACTTGAGCACCGGGATGCCCCACTTGTCCTTCCTGGTGGGATCCAGTTCGCAGTAGCTGTCGGCGTTGGGCACCATCTCGCCGCGCCCCGAGAAGCCGATCGTCGAGCCCCAGAAGCGGCGGTAGTCCTCCTTCAGCCCCGCGCCGTAGCCGGAGAAGTTCGGGTAGTTCTCGATGCCGCCCATGAATCCGTAGCCGGGCTGACCGAGGCCGCCCCACACCTCGATATGGTAGCCGCGCGGGAAGTCGAGCTTCTTGTTGTCCAGCCACCACGGCATGTAGATGTGGCCGCCGCCCACGCCGTCGCAGTTGTGCCGCACGCGCTCGGTCAGCTTTGGAATGAAGCCGCCCACGTCGGTGCCGGTGCTGTCGGTGAGGTACTTGCCGATCACGCCGCCCTGGTTGCCGATGCCGTTGGGGAAGCGCGACGACTTGCTGTTGAGCATGATGCGCGCGCTCTCGCAGGCGCTGGCGGCGAGGACGACGATGCGCCCCTTCACGTGCATGTCCTTGCCTGTCGCCTTGTCGATGTAGCTGACGCCGGTCGCATTGCCCTTGGCATCCACGGTCACCTCGCGGGCCATTGCGTTGGTGATGATGGAGAGGCGTCCCGTCTTCGCCGCGGGGAAGATGAGCACGTTCCCGGAGGTGAAGTTGGAATTGGTCATGCAGCCGCGATTGCATTGCGCGCAGTAATGGCACGGCGCGCGATTGTTGAGCGGCTTGGTGATGATCGAGAGGCGGGCCGGGATGCACCAGATGCCCAGGCGGTCGGCGGCCTGCTTGATATACAACTCATGGCAGCGTGGCCGCGGGGCGGGCTGGAAAATGCTGTCGGGATGGTTGGGGAGGTTCTCCTTCGACCCGAAGATGCCGACCAGGCGGTCCACCTTGTCGTAGTACGGCGCCAGGTCCTTGTACGTGATGGGCCAGTTGTCGCCCAGTCCGTCGATGCTCTTGCGCTGGAAGTCGTCCGGGCCGAAGCGCAGCGAGATGCGTCCCCAATGGTTGGTGCGGCCGCCGAGCATGCGCGCGCGCCACCAGTCGAATTTCTGGCCGGCGGCCACCGTGTACGGTTCGTCGGGAATCTGCCAGCCGCCGATGCAGGCATCGAACTCGCCAAAGGGACGGTCGGCCGTGCCGGCGCCGCGCCGTGGCGAGTCGTACGGCATCTTGAGCATGGTGGAATCCATGGTGTTGTCCCACCAGCCGCCGGCTTCGAGCATCAGGACATTGGCGCCGGCTTCCACGAGGACAGAGGCGGCCATGCCGCCGCCCGCGCCGGAGCCGACGATGACGACATCGTATTCGAGGCGCTTCGGTTGCGTTTGCATACGGCGAAAATGTCCAGAGGAACGCCCGTTCGCCAGCCATCCGGTACCGGTCGGGTCGACTTGTGCCTCGCAACCGGGGCCTAGCATGTTGGTTGGTACCCAGGAGGAGCCATGTTCGAAGATGCCGAGCTGGGGCATACCGTAGACAAGGCCACATATGACGCGCGCATTCCGACGCTGCGCTCTGAACTGCTCGATACGCAGTTCGCCCTCAAGGACCAGAAAACCTTTCCCGTGGTGCTGCTCGTTGGCGGTGTCGAGGGCGGGGGGCGTGGCGAGACGGTGAACGCCCTCACGTCGTGGCTCGACCCGCGACACGTCGAAGTCAACGGCATGGGCGAACCGTCGGATGAAGAAGTGGAGCGCCCTCGCATGTGGCGCTTCTGGCGCGCGCTCCCGCCGAAGGGGAAGATCGGGATCTTCTTCGGGTCGTGGTACACCGCGCCCATCCTCGACGCCTCGCTGGGCAAGGGTCGCTCGCGCTGGGCGACGCTCGAAAAGAACATCGATGAGATCGTGCGTTTCGAGCGCATGCTCTCGGAAGAAGGGACGCTCGTCCTGAAATTCTGGTTCCACCTCTCCAAGGCCGCGCAGCGCAAGCGCATCAAGGAACTGAAGAAGGATCCGCTCACGCGCTGGCGCGTCACCGGCATCGACGAGGACTACTTCAAGAAGTACGACCGATTCCGCGAGGTGTCGGAACACACGCTGCGCCACACCTCCTCGGCGCTCGCGCCCTGGCTGGTGGTCGAGGGCGTGGACCGGCGCTATCGCGAGCTGTACGTCGCCGAGGAGCTGCTGCGCGCCATGAAGGCGCGCCTTGCCGCGCCGAAGGCGGCGCGGCCGACGCCGGCGCGCCCGAGCGACATCCCCGAGGTCGATGCCAAGCGCACGCTGCTGACCGAGCTTGACCTCACGAAGAAGCTCACGAAGAACAAGTACGAGAAGGAACTCGAGAAGTGGCAGGGGAAGCTGGCGCTGCTCACGCGGCACAAGCGGTTCCGCGACCACTCGGTGGTCGTGGTCTTCGAGGGCAATGATGCGGCGGGGAAGGGCGGCACGATCCGGCGTGTCACGGGAGCGGTGGATGCGCGCGTGGTGCGCGTCGTGCCGATCGCCGCGCCGACCGACGAAGAGCGGTCGCATCCGTACCTGTGGCGCTTCTGGCGTCAGCTGCCGCGCCGCGGCAGCATCACGATCTTCGACCGGTCGTGGTACGGGCGCGTGCTGGTGGAACGCGTGGAAGGCTTTGCCGCGCCCTACGACTGGGAGCGCGCCTACGGGGAGATCAACGACTTCGAGGAGGAGATGCACAACCACGGGACCATCGTGGCGAAGTTCTGGCTGGCGATCTCCAAGCAGGAGCAGCTGCGGCGCTTCAAGGAGCGCGAGCAGGTGTCATTCAAGACGTTCAAGATCACCGAGGAAGACTGGCGCAACCGCAAGAAGTGGGACGCCTATTCCGACGCGGTCTGCGACATGGTGGGGCGCACCTCCAGCGGCAAGGCGCCGTGGACCATGGTGGAGGCCAACGACAAGTACCACGCGCGCATCAAGGTGCTCAAGACCCTCTGCGAGCGGATCGAGAAGGCGCTGGACTAGTGTGGCACGACGGCTTCTTCACCACGGAGACACGGAGAACGCCTGAGGGCCACGGAGGACTGCTATAGCTGGGGTAACGACATCGCGCCACGCAGAGCATTGCGTGGCGCGTGCTGTTCCCCCAAGAAGTTGCAGTCCTCCGTGGCCCTCCGGTCGTTCTCCGTGTCTCCGTGGTGAAGAAGACCGGCGTGGCGCCCAACAACTAGAATCGCAACGCCTTGAGGTACGCCGCCGAGTTGCGGATGCTCTCCATCGGGTCCGCCGGGTTGTCGTGCTCGACGAAGTAGTGCTTGATCCCGGCTGTCGCGTGCGCTCCGAAGATCACCTTCCAGTCGAGGGTGCCGGAACCGACGTCGGCCATCGCCAGCGCCGGGGCGGCGGTGGCGTCCTTCACGTGCACCATCTCGAAGCGCCCCGGATGCCTGGTAAACAATGCGACGGGAGCCTGTCCGGCCTTTACCGCCCAATACAGGTCGAGTTCGTACGTCACCAGCGCGGGATCGGTGCCTTCGATCAGTATTGCGAGCGGCAGCCGGCCATCCACCGGCGCGAACTCCACGGAATGGTTGTGATAGCCGAAACGCAGGCCGGCCGTCTTGGCGTGCCGGCCCACCTCGTTGAAGGTGTCGGCCATGCGCTTCCAGTCATCCACGGTCTTGAGTGTGCGCATGTCGAGTGACGCCACGGTGAGGTAACGAATGCCGATGGTGTGTGCCGACTCGGCAGTCGATTCGAACTTCCCGCGCACATCGTCAAGGCCGAGGTGCGTGGACGGCGCGACCAGGCCGTTGAGCTGCAACAGACTCTTCACCTCAGATGGCGAGCGGCCGAAGTATCCGGCGAACTCGACCTCGCGGTACCCGAGCTCCGCCACCGCGGCGAGCGTCGCCGGCATGTCCTTGGCCATCGCGGTGCGCACCGTGTAGAGCTGCAGGCCGATGCGCTCAATGGAATCGACGCTCGGCGAAAGGCGCCGATCGGCACGCGCCAAGCGCGGCAGCAAACCCGCGGCGGCCAGAGCGGACAGCGTTTTCAGGACATCACGGCGTGTCGACATCGGAGTTCCCTTGCCGCGTTGCGGCGATGGTCGTCAGGAGTTGCCGGTGGTGATGCCGCACGTGCTGTGCGGCAAACCGCACGATCTCGTAGAGCGGCAGCGCGCCCAGGTATGGATGCACCAGCCGGCGATGCGGCCGGCGTTCGACCAGGATCCCGAGATCGCGCACGCAGGCGGCGCCCGACGCGCGAAAGAGCGCCACGCCATCGGCCGGTGATTCAGGGCCGGCGCCAGGTCGCAGCGCGCGCGGCGCCCTCGCCTTGGGAAATGGCGCGCCCTGAAGCAGGCGTGGCTTCACGAATGCCCGCGCAAGCACCAACTGCGGCAACCGCAACCTGACGCGCAGGGAGTTCTTGCCCCGCGACTCCCCGGCGAATTGCGAGTAGGTGCGCGCCAGGTGGTCGGTGATTTCGGCCGCCGTCCACGACTCGGCGCGCGTGCGCGCCGTCCACTGTGCCGGCGTCAGTCCTTCAATGGTCCGCGCAAACTCATCCGCGGCCGCGGAGTGCTCGGCGAGCACCTCCGGCCAGACGCGCCGCGTGATAGCCGCGTGCAACCGCCGGCGGCCGTACCAGACTACGAACGCGCATAGCACTGCCGCGCTGAACCCGGCGATTGCCACGTCGCCAGTTGGCGCGCCGCCGTAGGTCCGCGCCGCCAGCGGCACGGTGACGGTGGTGGCCACGGCCCAGAGCCACAGCAGGCGCAGGCCAAGGAGCCGCGCCAGCAGCATCGACGCCGCGACACCGAGTGCGGCGACCCCCATCACCAACTGGCCGACGACGATGGCGGTCTCCAGCGGCCGCCCGACGTCGCCGCCCAGCGCGCCCGCCAGCGAGTTCACACCACTCACGCCCAGCAGCGCGAGATAGACCCACTCGCCGATCGGCCGGCCGAATAGCGCCCAGTCCCGTACCGGCCGGAGGGTCACGCGTGGCAGGCGCATTGCTAGGCTGGCCGCGCGCTCGACAATTCCGACGGCGCCACGGTTGCCACCGTAGTCGGTGACGACGTCGTCAGCCGACGATGATAATCGACCTGGCCCAGGTGGTACCCCAGGTGCACGGCGCAGTGCAGGAGGAACTCCTGCGTGTTGACGCGCACCGCGCCGATGGCCAGCGGGAATTCAGTGGCCAGCGTTTCGACCGTGACGGCCGGCAATGCGCCGTCGACCGCCGCGAGCGCCGCGTCGATCTCGGCAAGCAGTTCGGCGCGCGGCAGCCCGCGCGCCGCGAATTCACGCGGGCGATCGCGTTCGTACGCGATGCCGCCGATCACGTGGCCGACGTACAGGCGCAGGTTGCCGGCCAGGTGCAGGACCAGCGTGCCGCACGAGTTCGAGATGCCGGGCGGCGTGGCCCAGACGGCGTCGTCACTCGGATACGCTTCCAGTTCACGACGCAGCGCGAGGAGCTCGCGGCGCATCACGGCATGCAAGTGGGCAGCAATGGGAGAAGCGCTCATGAATGACTCCGAAGCGTGAGGGAGACGGGGGACCCGATCAGCGCATGAGCGCCGGAATTTCCCTGGCCAGCGTCTGCACGCTGAGCCACGCCATGGCGAGCGTGACGAGCGTGCCACCGATGGTGAGGGCCTTGGGATGGCGGTAGTCGCCCACCACCGCGCGACGCGAGGCGGCGACGAGCATCGTGCCCAGCGACAGTGGGAGAATCAGTCCGTTGAGCGCGCCGACGAGGATCAGCACCTTCACCGGCCGGCCCACGGTCACGAAGACGGCGGTCGACACGACGATGAACCCGATCACCAGCCGGGACCAGCGCTCGTCGGCGCGCGGCAACAAGCCGCGCAGGAACGACACTGAGGTGTAGGCCGATCCCACCACCGAGGTGATGGCCGCCGACCACATCACCACGCCGAAGACCTTGAACCCCATCTCGCCGGCGGCGTGGTGGAAGACCGACGCGGGCGGGTTCTGCGGATCGAGCTGGAAGCCGTGCGACACCACACCGAGCGCGCCGAGGAAGAGCACGACGCGCATGAGCGAGGCGATGAGGATGGCGCTGGTGGCCGAGTTCGTCACCGCGCGCAACGAGCCCGGTCCCGACAACCCGGCGTCGAGCAGGCGATGCGCGCCGGCGAACGTGATGTACCCTCCCACCGTGCCGCCCACGATGGTGATGATGCTCAGGGGCGCGATCTGTTCCGGAACGACACTGCGCAGCACGGCCTCGCCGAGCGGCGGCGCCGAGGCAATCGCCACATAACAGGCGAGGCCCACCATCACGAAGCCAAGCGCCACCGTGAAGCGATCCATGGCACGCCCGGCTTCCTTCACCAGGAAGATCGCGATGGCAATGGCCGCGCTCAGCACGGCCCCGGCCTTCACGTCGAGTCCGAAGATCACGTTGAGGCCGAGTCCCGCGCCGGCCACGTTGCCCACGTTGAAGGCGAGGCCGCCGAGCACGACGAGCGTAGCGAGCAGGTGCCCGAGTCCCGGCACGACGAGGTTCGCCACGTCCTGCGCGCGGCGTCCGCTCACCACCAGCACGCGCCAGATGTTGAGTTGCGCGCCGAGGTCAAAGAGCACCGACAGCAGGATGGCGAAGCCGAAGCTCGCCCCGAGCTGCGCGGTGAACGCCGCCGTCTGCGTGAGGAAGCCCGGGCCGATGGCCGACGTCGCCATCAGGAAGGCGGCGCCGGCAAGGACGCGCAGCGGGGCGGTGCGAGTGGGCTGAGGTTCGGTCACCGCGACCGCTCGCTGCGATCGAGGTGGAAGTGGTGGAGCAGGCGGTGCAGGACCGGCGTGAAGAGCAGGCCCGCCACGACCAGGAAGACGACGCCCGAATACAGCGCGTAGAACGAGGCGAACAGCTTGCCGGATGTCGCGGCGATGGGATCGACGGGTCCCATCCCGCCGAGGATCATCGAGGCGTTCTCGAACGCATCGATCCACGCGAGCTGGCCCAGTGCGTGATAGCCCACCGTGCCGGCGGCCAGCGAGACGGCGATCGCCGCGAGCGCGACCCCGCCGTGATTCAGCATGCGGCGCCAGAAAAGATGGCGCGGCAACAGCGGGGCGGTGTGGTGCTCGTACATCGGCGGGTTACGGCTGAGCCGGCATGCCCATCGCGGCCCACTCTTCCTTCGAGGGACCCATCACGCCGGGGACCGGCAGTCCTGCCTGCCGCATCAGCACCGTCATCTGGCCGCGATGATGCGTCTCGTGGGCGATGAGGATGGCGAGGATGAGTCCGCGCGGCCACCGCTCGCCATAGATCGGCACCACCTCGCCGAGCATTGCATCGGTCCACGCGGTCCGCACGGCCGGGACAACCCGCGCCGCCGTTTTCTCGTACTGCGCGGCGATCTCGGCGGCATGGGCTGGCACCGCATCGGGGGTTTGTTCCTTGGGGCCCTCGATGGCCAGCCCGGCGTGTCCTCCCATCTCGGTCAGGGTGCACGTGATGTGCCACGCGAGGAAACCGAGCGTGCGGCCGCCGGGGCTCACGGGCTGAGCCAGCGACGCATCCGTGAGCGTCCGGAGGATCTTGAGCGTGGCCTCCGTCTGCTGCGTCCACGAGTTGGCAAAATCTTCGATCGTGCGGAACATCGTCGGTGTCTCCCGTGCGGAGTGTCTCGGCCGAATCTACCGCCACCCGCTCAGTCGCGCAGCTTGCCGGCGTGCTTGGCGCGCAGCTTGGCGATCTTCGGCGAGATGACCGCGAGGCAGTACGGCTGGAAGGGATGGCGGCGGTAGTAACGGTCGTGGGTGGATTCCGCCGGCCAGAACGTCGCGTCGCGCTCGATGGTGGTGACGATCGGCAGGTCATACACCGCGTCGCGGTCGAGTTCCGCGATGACGGCGAGCGCCTCGGCTTCCTGTTCCGGAGAGTTCGGGAAGATGGCCGACCGGTACTGCGAACCGACGTCCGGTCCCTGGCGGTTGAGCTGCGTGGGGTCGTGGATGGTGAAGAAGACCTCGAGCAGGTCGCGGTACGAGATCTCGCGCGGATCATACGAGACCTGCACCACCTCGGCGTGTCCGGTGACGCCCGTGCAGACCTGCTCGTACGTCGGGTTCGGCCGCTGGCCGCCCGCATAGCCGCTCTTCACCGTGTGGACGCCACGCAGGCGTTCGTAGGCCGCTTCCAGGCACCAGAAGCAACCACCAGCCAGCGTGGCCTGGGCCAATCCATCGGGGGGCATCGTCATGGGAAGGACCGGCAGAGTGTGTTTTCAAATGTGGAGTCTGGCGCGCTCTTTTGGAAGCGACCCCGGGTCAGTGATAGTCGTGCGATCGCGCCTCGATGGTTCCCTCGAGCGGGAAGAACTCGCGCGCCCGGATGTTCACGACACGCTGTTCCACCTGCAGGATGCCGCGCACGAGCAGCAGCGGCGTCCGGGAGATGAGCAGCGCCTGCCGTTCGAACGCCGGCGGTGTCACGACGACGTTGACCATTCCCGTTTCGTCCTCGAGCGTCAGGAAGACGAACCCCTTGGCCGTCCCCGGCCGCTGGCGACAGATGACAAGACCCGCCATGCCCACGGGCTCGCCGTCCCGGCCCTGTTCGAGCAGCGCCTTGGCGGTGGCGAGATCGTTGAGCTTGAGCACGGCGCGCAGGTGGCGCATGGGATGGCCATGCAATGACACGCCGGTGAGCCGGTAGTCGGCCTCGGTCAGTTCCGGGGCGGTGTACGCGGGGAGGGCGATGGGAACGTCCGCTTCGGGGAAGAGCGCCAGCGGCCCGCCGGTGCCGCGCTGCGCCTCGAGCACCTTCCACAGCGCCACGCGCCGCCGCCGCGCCAGCGGCTCGTCGCGCACGAACGCGTCGAGCGCCCCCGACTCGGCGAGCAGGCGCAAGGCCCGCCGGTCGAGCCGCGTGCGCTGCACGAAGTCATCGATGGAGCGGAACGCGCCCCCCGCCCGCGCGCGCCCGATGCGGTCGCGAGCGTCGGGCCCCAAGCCCCGAATGGAGCGCAGGCCAAGGCGCACGATGGGGGCAGACGGGAGACGGGAGACGGGAGACGGGAGATGTGCCGTCTGTTGTCTCTCTGTTGTTTCTCTGTTGTTTCTCTGTTGTTTCTCTGCCGACGTGAAAACCACACCATCTTTGGGCCGCACAATTGTCCCGTTCGCACAGACCATCTGGTGATCCCATCCGCTCTTGGTCACGTCGGCTCCCAGTACACGCACTCCGTGTCTCTTGGCGTCCTCCACCAGCGTCCCCTCGCTGTAGAACCCCATTGGCTGCGCGTTCAGGATCGCGCACAGGTACTCGGCGGGGTAATAGTGCCGCAGGTAGGCGCTGGCGTAGACGATGAGCGCGAAGCTCGCCGCGTGGCTTTCGGGAAAGCCGTAGTCGGCGAAGGCGTTGATCTGCTGGTAGATCCGCTGCGCGATGTCCTCGGGAATGCCGTTGGCCTTCATCCCGGCGATCATCTTCTCGCAGATGGCCGCCATGCGCTCGTGGCTGCGCTTGTGCCCCATCGCCTTGCGCAGCACATCGGCCTCGCCGGGGGTGAAGCCCGCCGCGACGATCGCCACCTGCATCCCCTGCTCCTGAAAGAGCGGCACGCCGAGCGTGCGCTTGAGCACCGGCTCGAGCGATGGATGCGGATAGGTGACCTCCTCGTCGCCGGCGCGACGCCGCAGGTACGGATGCACCATCTCGCCCTGGATCGGTCCCGGACGAATGAGCGCGACCTCGACGACGAGGTCGTAGAAGCAGCGCGGCTTGAGGCGTGGCAGGGTGTTCATCTGCGCGCGGCTCTCCACCTGGAAGACGCCCACCGTGTCGGCGTTGCAGAGGTCGTCGTACACCGCCTGGTCGCGCAGGTCGAGCTGCGAGAGCTCGATGGTGACGCCGCGCGTGGCGCGTACGTACTTGATGCAGTCCTGCAGCAGCGTGAGCATGCCGAGGCCCAGCAGGTCGATCTTCACGAGCCCGACCGGATCGAGGTCGTCCTTCTCCCACTGGATCACCGTGCGCCCCTCCATCGCCGCCGGCTCGATGGGGACGATGGTGCGCAGCGGCTGCTCGGTGAGAACGAAGCCACCCACGTGGATGCCGCGGTGACGGGGGGACTGGTGCAATGACTCGACAATGTCGGCGAGGATGGTGATGGCGGAGGGCGGATGGCAGATGGCAGATGAGGGTGGCGTCTGCTGTTCCGCCATCCGCCGTCCGCCATCTGCCATCACCGTCCGGCTCGCCTCTCTTTCTCGCCGCATTTGCGCGTAGGCTTGCGTCCCCGGCATGAACTGCTGTCCCAGCCGGTCGGCGACATCGCGCGCGTCGAGTTGCTTGGCGTAGTTGGCGGGGCCGGCCACGTCCACGACTTCAGGGGCGAAAGGGTCGGCGGGAGATGGCGGACGGTCGATGGCGGAAGGCTGATCACTGCCGGCACCTGCCATCTGCCGTCCGCCATCCGCCATCTGCCTGAGCGCCTCCGCCGTCCGCTTCGCCGAAAACCGATCCGCCGTGAGCGCCAATTCCTCGGCCTGCTGGGCGGAGTATCCGAGCACGCGCGCCGCGTCGCGCACCGCGCTGCGCCCGCGCCAGGTGATGTGCTCGCACACCATCGCCGCATGCTCGCGTCCGTAGCGGTCGTACACGTACTGCAGCACGCGTTCGCGGTCGCGGTGGGCGAAGTCGATGTCGATGTCGGGCGCCTCGGTGCGTTCCTCGCTCAGGAACCGCTCGAACAGCAACTCGAGCTTGATGGGATCCACCGCCGTGATGCCGAGGCAGTAGCAGACGGCGCTGTTGGCGGCCGAACCGCGCCCCTGGCAGAGGATTCCCTCGCGGCGCGCGAAGCGCACGATGTCCCAGACGATGAGGAAGTAGCCGGCGAGCCCGAGCCTGGCGATGAGCGCGAGTTCGTGCTCGAGCTGCCTGTCGTGGCGCGCCGTGCGCCGCCACCCCCACCGCTCCTCCGCGCCCTGCGTCACCAGCAACTGCAGGTATTCGTCCTCGCTCACGCCGGGCGGCAGCGTGAAGTGCGGCAGCCGCGGCTTGAGGTCCTGCAGGCGGAACGCGCAGCGCTCGGCGATGACGAGCGTCTGCCGGATGCCGGATTCGTCGTCCTGCCAGCGGCGGCGCATCTGCGCATGACCCTTCAGGTACCACTCGCCGTTGGGGCGCAGGCGCGTTCCCATCGACGCGAGCGTTTCGCCGTGGCGCAGGGCGCAGAGCACGTCGTGCGCGATGCGCTGCGTGCGGCGCGCGTAGTGCACGTCATTGGTGACCACCCACGGCACGTCGAGGGCGCGCGCCACGGCGATGAGTTCGCGCGCGAGTTCGCGTTCCGCGGGAACGGCGTGGTCCCACACTTCCACCGCGACGCGTCGGCCGAAGATGTCGAGCAGGGTGGCGAGCGCTTCGCACGCCGCATCGCGTCCGCCGCGCCGCAGCGCCTGCGGCACCGCGCCACGCGCGCAACCGGTGAGGGCGTACAGCCCGTCGGCGTGCTGGGCGAGCGTATCGAACGAGACGCACGGCGAACCCCGCGGGTTGTCCATACGCGCGCGGGTGATGAGTGAGCTGAGGTTGGAGTAGCCGGTGGCGCTCTCTGACAGGAGTACCAAGTGAGAGATGGCGGATGGCTGATGGCTGATGGCGGATGGGGCGGCCGTATCCGCCATCGGCCGTCTGCCATCCGCCATCACTTCGATCGTCAACTCAGCGCCAATTATTCCCGGCAGCCCCGCCGCCTTCGCTGCAGTGGCAAACCGCACCGCACCGCCGAGATCGTCGTGGTCGGTGAGCGCGAGGGCGGGGAGGGCCAGTTCCACCGCGCGCTCCACGAGTCGCTCGGGATCCGAAGCGCCGTCGAGCAGCGAGAACGTGGAATGGCAGTGCAACTCGGCGTACAGCGGTGCGGGCACAGGCACGGGCACGGGTACAGGCGTGGGCACGAAGGCACGGCAGGGTGCGCCGCGACAACCCGCACGCCGGACCGGGCGGGGCGTATCTAATGAAAGAATACCGAATAAACACCGAAGCACAAGGGTGCCGCCCCTGCCGCCATAGGCATTTGCGGCGTGGCGCGCGTATGCTATCCGCATGCTGCGCCTCGCCGTCCTCACCAATCGCGACATCGAGTCCTGTGTCGCGCTCAACCTGCTGCACCGCGCCCTCGGCGCCCGCATCGGCGCCGTCTTCCTCTCCGAGCGCGTCGGCGGCAAGGGGCCAGTGTCGCGCGCGCTCGAGCCGCTGTCGTTTCTCGAGCAGGACTTCTTCACGCGGCACGTCTTTCCCGCCGTGGAGCGGACGCCCACGACCGGGCGCTTCCTGACGTTCGCCGAGTTTGAGCGCGTGCACGGCATTCCGGTGCGCGCGCTGGCGTCGGCCCGCACCACCGATGCGCTCGACGCGCTGCGCACCGCGCGCGCCGACCTCTTTGTCTCCATCCGGTTCGGGCACATCCTCGGCGAGGACGCCATCGCCATCCCGCCGCGCGGCGTGCTCAACCTGCATTCGGGGCTGCTGCCACAGTATCGCGGCGTGATCGCGACCTTCCGCGCCCTCTTGAACGGCGACGACACGATCGGCTGCACCCTGCACTGGATCGACTCGCCGAGCATCGATGCCGGCGCGATTCTCGAGATGCCGCGCGTGACGGTCGACCGGTCGCAGTCGCTGCTCTGGCACATCCTGGCGCTCTATCCACCCGGCATGCACGCCATGGAACGCGCGGTGCTCGCCCTCGAAACCGATCGTGCGCTGCCGACCAAGCCGCAGGATCCCAACGCCGGCGCGTACTACTCGTTCCCCACCGATGCCGACGTTGCGCAGTTCACCGCCGCCGGATGGCGGCTGTTCGGCCGCGATGACGTGGACGCACTGATGGCGCGCTTCGCGCCGGCATCCTGAGGCGAACGCAATCGCGCCGCGGAGCGCACTCTCTACCCGGCCTCTTCATCATCCGGTACTTTCACAACGTGATCATCAACCGTCGTCTTCTTCTGGCAGGACTTGGCGCGCTGGCCGCCGTCGCGGCGCCGCGTGTTGCACGCACCCAGGAAACTGCCGTGCAAGGCGGCGTGAAGCCGGGTGTGTTCATCGCGGCCGAGGCGAGCCTCCAGTCCTTTCAGGGGGACATGGATCCCTGGCGCCTCGGCACGGTTGCGTTCTGGCGCCGCTCCCGGGCGGGCACGTTCATCGCCAAGGTGAACTACGCGAATCGCTACGCGACCGACGGCGTGCAGGCCGAAGTGGAAGCATACCCGCGCGTGAGCGACAAGCTGTACCTGTACCTCGACGCCGGGTATTCGAGCGCATCGGTCTTTCCGGCGTGGCGGTCGGGCGCTGAACTCTTCTCCTCACTCCCGGATGCGTGGGAGGCCTCGATCGGCTACCGGCAGCTGCGCTTCAATGGGATACCGGTGACGATGTTCACCGGGGCGCTGGGCAAGTATGTCGGCAACTACTGGCTCTCCTTGCGTCCCTACATTCGCTCACGGGATGGCACGACGTCCGCCACCACCTCGCTGATGGCGCGCCGCTACTTCGCCGATGGCGACCACTGGGTGGGCGGCACCGCGACCTACGGCAACAGTCCGACGGAACGCGTCACGCCCGACGCCGTGGCGCTGAACAAGACCTTCTCGGTGGCCATCACCGGCTCGACGGGACTCACGTCGAACCTCCTCGCCACGTGGCTGGTCGGTCATGACGCCGAGCAGTTGGGACCCGGCAACACCCGCCGAAGCGTGACGGTGACCGCGGGCCTCCGGCGCAAGTTCTAGGCGAATGCCCACGCCGCCCAACGCCTTGCGCGAACGCTTCCTTGGCTCGGCGCACGCCGCGCTCGAGCGCATGCACCAGTATGCGGCGCTGCTCGAGATCGATCCGCGCGACGGCAACGTGCTCGACACCCTGCGGCGCGAGTTGCATCGCCTGCGCGGCTCATCGGGGTCCTACGGCTATGCCGAGGCCGGGGAGCGCCTGGCCGAGATGGAGCAGCGCGCCCGGACCTGGGCGCTCGATTCGACGCTCGACGCCGCCAACCGCGGCGTGATCCTCCGCCGGGCGGTCGATGCGCTCTACACGGCCTACGGCACCGCCCCCGCGCATCCCATCGACACGGAGGTCCGCGACGTCTGGTGCGTCGAGCCGCCCGCGGGACGGATGGCCGAGTGGAGCAAGCTGACTGCGTCGACCGCGATGCGGCTGACGCCGATGTCCATGGCGGATTTCGCCGAGCGTGTGCAGCGCAAGGAACGACCGTACGCGGCGATCGCGCCGATTGATGTCGGGCGCCGGTTGCACGCGCCGGACGGCATGCCGCTCGTCCTGCTCGCGTCGTCCGCGCAGGCCGTGGCGCCGTCGGGGCGCTCGTTCGGCTCCGTGATGGTGGTGGATCACGACATCTCGACCGATGACCTGGCGGTCATCATCGAGAAGGTGGCCCAGCGCACGGCCGTCACCGGCGGCTCCGTGGTCATCCTCGATGACGATCCGATGATCCTCGTTCTGGTGCGCGCCATCTGCGAAAGCGCCGGCCTGCGCGCGCTCACCATCGCGGAACCGGGGCTGCTCTTCATGACGCTCGAGGACGAACGTCCCAGCGTGCTGCTGATGGACGTGCAGCTGCCCGGCACGACGGGCTTCGAACTGACGCGCCGCATCCGCGCGAGCGCCGACTGGAGCGACCTGCCGGTCGTGCTCTTCTCGGCCGACACCAGCCAGCAGGCGCGCGAGAGCGCCATCGTGGCCGGCGCCGACGGCTTTCTGCCGAAGCCGGTGGCGCCGGCGGAGCTGCGGACGCAGCTGCTGGCCCGCATCGAGCAGGTGCGGCAGACGCGGCTGGCGGCGGGCCTGAATCCGGCCACGGCGCTCCCCGAACACGAAGTGGGCCTGCGTGAGGCCGAGCAGCAGTTCGGCGCGCTGCGCCGCGAGGGCGGGGCGCTGAGCGCCGCGATCATTCGTTTGCGGGACGCCAGCGACGAGGTGCGCTGGCCGCGCCTGTGCGCCACGGTGTCGCGCGCGCTGCGCGACACGGGCGCGGCCCTCGCGCACTACGACAACGTCTCGCTCGTGGCCACCGTGCGTGATGGGTACTATCCGATGCTGCGCGCGTTGAACGTGCTGCGCGCCTCCGATCTCGAGGGCGTGGAGCCGAGCTGGGTGCTCGGCCTGGCGGAAGTCTCCGCGGTGCAGGCCACGAATGCCGAAGACCTCTGGCACGCCGCCGCCGATGCGGCGGCCGCCGCCATCGCCTTGCGGCAGGACAACCACGTCTGGACCCCGGAGGACTCGACGCGCGCGCCGGATGTGGTGATCGTCGAGGACGATCCGGCGTTCTCCGACCTGCTGGAGTATGCGCTCCGGCAGGAAGGGTACACGTACCGCGTGCTGCGCACGGGGCCGGCCGCACTCGACGCGCTGCGGGCAATGCCGGTGACGTCGCAGCGGCCGGTGATCCTGCTCGATCTCGACCTGCCGGGGCTCGACGGGCACGCCGTCCACGAACAGTTGCAGATTGAGCGGCCGCGCGACTTCGTCACCGTTTTTCTCAGCGCGCACGCGGGCGATGCCGACCAGATACGCGCGCTGCGCGCCGGGGCGGCCGACTACCTGGTGAAGCCCGTTAGCCTGCGCGTGCTGCTGTCGAAGCTTCCCCGCTGGGTCCGCAGGTCGCGGAGCGAACGGTGAGCCTGCTGCTCGTACTCGGCGTCATTGCCGTGGCGCAGGTCATCTTCGTGGTCATGCTCGGCGTGTTTGTCGTCGTGCGTCGCGAACGGCTGCTGGAGCGGAAGCGCCGCGTCGCGCGCGGCCGGGCGCGCCTGAGCCACCCGCTGGCCCATTGGCTCGTCGGTGCGGGCTCCGTGCAGGACCTGGTGCAGGGAATGCGCGCCCTGCCGCCGGACGCGGCGCTGGCCTTTGCCTCCGAACTGCACGATGTGCGCGTTCCCGTCGCGCAGCGGGCGTCGCTTGGCCAGGCGATGCGCGGTGAGCGGTGGGCGGCATGGGCGATGAGCGGGGCCGCGAGTCGGCGCTGGTGGCGGCGGCTCGACGCGGCCCGCGCCCTGGGGATCGTGGGCACGCCCGCCGATGTGGCCCTCCTGCGACCGTTGCTGGCCGACAAGCACTCGGCGGTGCGTCTGGCCGCCGCCGAGGCGCTGGCCGCGGTGGCGGATCCCACGCTGGTGCGCGTCGCGGTGGAACAGTATCCCAGCCAGCCGCTCGCCGTGCGACTCTTCACCACGAGCACGCTGCGACTCGTGTGGGAACTCGCCGAGTCGCCGTTGCGAGAGCTCCTCGGTGACCGCCGGGCACCCGGCAAGCACGTGGCCGCATGGCTCGCCCTCGCGGAGTCGCTCGCGTTGCCGTCGCTGCGCACGGCCATCACGCCCCTCGCCGCGCACGCGGACCCTGAGGTGCGCGCGGCCGCGGCCCGCGCGCTGCGGCGTTATCCGCATGCGGAATCAGTGGAGACCGTGATGGGGTTGCTGGACGACCCGCAGGACTTCGTGCGTGCCGCAAGCGCGCAGGCGCTCGGCGCGCTGCGGGCCACCGAAGCGCAGGCGCGGCTCGAGCGCGGCCTCGCCGACAGCGCCTGGTGGGTGCGCTTTCGCTGTTCGCTCGCGCTGGCGCTGCTTGGCGAACCCGGGCGTGCCGCGTTGCGCCGCGCCCGCCAGTCGCCCGACCGCTATGCGCGCGACATGGCGGTGATGACGTCAGGCCTCTCCGAAGGGGCCGTGCTGGAGCTTGGCGACGTATGATCCATGCCGTCATGCAATCGCTGCAGGCGCTCGAGTGGGCGATCCTGGTCTACTTCATCCTGCTCAACTCGTTCTACGCCCTGCTGCTGGTGCTGTCGTTTCCCGAGCTCTTTACGCACTTCCAGCTCGCCGACGACGAGTACTTTGCGCGCGCCCTGTCCACCGACGCGCTGCCGCCCATCTCGATCCTCGTGCCCGCGTACAATGAGGAAGTCAGCATCGCGTCGAGCGTGCTCTCGTTCCTCACGCTGCAGTATCCGCGGCATGAGGTCGTGCTCGTGAACGATGGGTCGAAGGACCGGACCATGGACGAACTGGTCCGGGCGTATGATCTCTACGAGATCCCGCCGGCCATCCCGCGCACCATCCCCAGCGCCCCCATCCGGGCCGTCTACCGGTCGCGCACCTACTCGCGCCTGCTGGTGATCGACAAGGAGAACGGCGGCAAGGCGGACTCGCTGAACGCGGCCATCAACGCCGCGCGCTTTCCGTACGTGATCGCCTGTGACGCCGACACGCTCATCGAACCCGACGCGCTGCTGCGACTCGCGCGGCCGTTCCTGCTGGGGCGCGAGATTGCGGCGATCGGCGGCACCATCCGCGTCGTCAATGCATGCCAGGTGGCCCTGGGTCGCGTGGTGGAGGCGCGCGTGGACTCGCGTTGGCTCCCCGGTTGCCAGACGGTGGAATACCTGCGCGCCTTCCTGTTCGGCCGGCTCGGCTGGAACCGCATCGGCGGCAACCTGATCATCAGCGGCGCCTTCGGCCTGTTTGCGCGCAAGTACCTGCTGGCCATCGGCGGCTACCAGACCGGCAACGTCACCGAGGACATGGACCTCGCGGTGCGCCTGCACGTCTACCTGCGCGAGCACCAGATCGACGCGGCCATGCCGTTCATTCCCGATCCCGTGGCGTGGACCGAGGTGCCGGCGTCGCGGAAGATCCTGCACCGGCAGCGCGAACGCTGGCATCGCGGGCTCATTGGCACGGTGTGGGAGCGCCGGAAGATGCTGTTCAATCCACGCTACGGATCGGTGGGGATGGTGGCGCTGCCGTTCTTCACGTTTGGCGAAATGCTGGCGCCGGTCGTCGAACTGCTCGGCTACATCGGCCTCGTTCTGGGCCTGATGTTCGGCGCGGTGAACCGGCCGTTTGCGATGGCGTTCCTCGCGGTGGCCGTCGGCTACGGCATCCTGCTGTCGATGTGGGCGATTGTCCTCGAGGAAGTCACCTTCCGCCGCTACAACCATCGCCGCGACCTCTGGCGACTGCTCTTCTTCGCGGTCATCGAGGGGATCGGCTACCGGCAGCTCACCGTGTACTACCGGCTGCACGCGTTCTGGAAGGTGATGCGCGGCGATCGGGGATGGGGGGTGATGCAACGAGAGGGATTCGCGCGCCCTTCGACGTGATGGCAGATGGCGGATGGCCGATGGCCGATGATGCGCGGCATCCGCCATCCGCCTTCCGCCATCTGCCATCTCAATCGTACCACCCCTGCAACTTCCACCCCTGCGGATCACGGTAGAGCAGGAACTCCTGCTCCAGGTCGTCACTCTCGCAGCGCCAGTAGTCGCGCGCAAATGGCGCGGCGGTCCACCACGCGCCGGACAGCCGCTCCGGGCCGTGCGAGCGCGCAATCGGGATGCGCCGGCCGTGCCAGTGGAGGGCGCGAGGGTCGCCTTGTGGTGAGGCGATGACGCTGACCGGCTCTGGGAATTCGAGCAAACGGAGAGTGATGGCAGATGGCGGAGGGCAGATGGCGGATGAGGCACGGTTTGCGCGGTCATGCGCTGTGTCTGCCATCCGCCCTCCGCCATCTGCCATCACCGTCCAAGCGCCCTCCCGTTCGGGACAGTACGCATCCACCGCGACCGGCCTCACCACACCCTGCGCCCCCAGCGTGCTGCGCAGCCGCTCGAACGCGGCCTCGGCGGCGGCGGGATCGCGCCAGGCGGGGGCGAGCAGGTCGCCCTGCTCGGCGCCGAGCGGGGCGACGGCGGTGATGGCGACGGTCACCGCGCTCACTGGGGCGGTGAGCGTCCACGTGTCGAGCAGGGCACGGCATCGCTCGAACCAGGGCGCCACGCGCGCCAGTGCGCGTGGCGCGCGCACTTCGCGCGTGATGGTGTGCGGGGCGCCGCCCGACGGGAGCGCGCCGCGTCCGTCGTCGAGCGTCAGCGTGAGCGACACGGCGGCGGCCGCGCGACCGTCGCGCACCAGGTCGGCCATCAATCGCTCGAGCGCGCCGCGCACGAGAAAGAGCACGGGCTCGGCGCTGGTGGTGCTCATCGCAAGCTCGGCGTGCGCCTGACGCGGCGCCGCGATGGGCGCGAGCACCGGCCGCCGCGGATCGATGCCCTGCGCGAGCCGCCACGCCGACAGTCCGGCCGCTCCCCAGCGCCGCTCGCCATCGCCGCTCGACAGCGCGGCCAGCGCGCCGCACGTCCCCAGCCCCAGCGCCACCAGCGCCTCACGCACCTCGGCGTCCATAGGAATGAGCGCGAGCGGAAGCGGCGCGAGAAATGCCGCGTCGCCCCCCGGCGGCACGCTGTATCCACCATCGGCCATCGGCCATCTGCCATCACTATCGTCCACCCACGTCCCCGCTCGCGCTGCAACGCAAGAATCTGCAATGCAAACTCGGGCACCGGGATTCCACACCCTCGCCATCTTCTGCAGCGTCTCCGCCAGCGTGCGCTCCCCACCGAGCGCATCGAATCCCGCGGCCCCCACCCACCACGTGCCGGGGAGGCCAACGGCTGGCGCGACCTGCGGACTTGCCGAGAGAAAGGCCGCGCTCGTGCGCGCGATCTCGCGGGTTACGCAGACGTCGTCCCAGTCGCGCACCTCGAGTGCCGCGCACCGTCCGCGCGCGGCGGCCACCGTCATCCCCGCACGCACGTGCAGGCGCGCCGCCGCGGCCGTGACGGCGCGCAGCCGCTGCCCATCACGCAGGGCGAGCAGTTGCTCGTCCCAATGCGGCGGCACCGCCGCCGGCGCGTGCGCTGCGCCGGTGCGCATCGCGTCGAGCCACACCGCGCCGATCGGGAACCTGGGAATCCTCACGCACGCGATGCGCGGCCGTTCGCGTGACGTACTGCGACTCGTCGCCGGCACACTCCACCTCCACCCGCTCTGGGGGGCCACCTTTTTCAATCGAGATCAGCAAGCGGCGCGGCTCAGGCCGCGCCGGGGCACGGGCACTGGCACGGGATTGCCCGTCCAGCCGCGCGGTCAAATCGAGCGGTTCAGCTTTTCGTTTGGCGCGCACGCGTTGCACGCGCAGTTGCAGCGCGCCGGCCACTCCCGCGTGCTGGCCGTCGGGAGTGAGCAGCACGAACGCCGCGTCGCTCGCGCGCGCGAGGCGCCCCAGCCGCACCGCCACCGGGCGTGACAGGGCAGGGGCGCCGTCGAGAATGACGAGGCCAAAGGCGCCGCTGCGCAGCAGCACGTCGGCGCACCAGGCGCCGCGGTTGGGATCCTCGGGGCGCACCACCCACAGGCTGTCGTCGGGCGCGCCGAGCGCGGCCCAGTCGCGCGCGGCGAGGGTGCGCGCCGCGTCCACGTACGCCACCCACCATCCCGCCTGCAGGGTGGCGGCAACGAGCTGGCGGGCAAAGGTGGTGCGTCCGCTCCCCGGGGTGCCGGTGATTTCGGTCAGCCGACCGCGCGGCAGACCGTGTCCCGGGAGCGCCGCGTCGAGGGCGGCCAGCCCGGTGGGCAACCCCGGCATGGCCGGGCGCGCGCCTTCAACGATTTCGGCGAGTTGCTGGCGCAGGACGGCAATGGACACAGGCACACCAACGGGAGACGGGCTTTACAATTACCGAATAAAACCCGAAAGTGCAAGGGTGTGGCGATTATGCCTAATTTGACAGAGAAATGATCTTTCTTCTGTTGGCCTCATTGCACCTCACCTCTCTCGATCATAGCATTTCGGGAAAGGTGGAACGGTTCGGGGAACCGGCCGTTGCTTGCAACACTCTGGAAGGCAAGACAGGCTGTTGCAGGGGCTTAGGTGTTGACGGTTGGCACGTCGGACTGTCACTCCGAAGGAATCGGTTCGACTCCGATAAGCTCCACCGTTCGTTGGCCAGTTGCGAAGTGGGGCCTATGTTCGTAGTGTTCGATGGTTACCAGCGGCTGGGGCTGACACCCCCGCAGGATAGGCCGAGGGTGATTGTAGGCGGTGGAGCTTATCAAGCCCAGAAGGGGACGAGAGATGATCTCTCGTCCCCTTCTCTTTTGTGGGCCTCGCCTAATTGTATTTTAGGCGGGACTGCTTTCAAATACGCGAGACGGAGGCTTGCAGATTGCTTCGAGGCTCACCGAGTTGACCGCGCCGACCTCATCTTCATAGGTGATTGCCACCCAGAGATTGAACCGGACAGAGGGCTTTTCTGGGAACGCGGGTGGTACTACCGGGATCGGGACCATAAGCTCGCGCAAGGTTCGGGCCGGGGGAACGTCGGCGTTCTCAATGTCTCCGCACGGGTGGGCAGCTTCGGCGTATTCCAGCTTTTTGATGCAGATATTGGTCAGGTCGGGCTGATCATCTCTCGGTCCCACATAGTTCAGAAGGCCGCGCCTCCGGGGTTTGTCGGGGTCAAAAACCCAATCGCTAACCCGGCTATGCAGTATCGTCGCATCGGAGCCGCCCTCGTTGTAGATGCGAAAGGTAATGATCGGGGCCTCTCCCTTCTCGCCGGAAGAAATGGAAGCCTGCCTGAGAACAAGCTTCGGCGGATAGGCCTCGACGTGTCCGCGCCGCGCAATTTCGGCGCTCGCGGACAAGGCCGACGCCATCTGCCCCATTGCTTCCGCCTGGACTTCCATTGCGATTTGCTGAGAGTCCATCACGTCCCGCTGTTCCTTGGCGGTTCGTTCAGACCGAACCAAGAGAATGATCTGGAGGGCTCCAGTCAGAGACAAAAACCCCGTGAATACCGTCAACCAGAGGGTATACCGAGCGAGCGCGATCTCTGGGGATTCTTGCTCGGCGTTCTTGGGGGTGGATTTCTGTATTCCGTGATGTGGGCTGTATGGAGTAAGAGCGAAGGCGGTCAGCGATACGGCGGCGAGTGAGGCGACAACAACGGAACGGCGAGTGAAGTACCACATTACACAGTCCCCACAGCCGCGCCGAAGATGTCCGCGTTTAGGCGATTGTTGTACCGGAACTCGAACTCGGCCACATAGAGCGGGAGATATTTCGGCGTGACCTTGTGGAAGGTGCCGACAATCCCGCGTTTGAACTGTGACCAGAAGCCTTCAATCGTGTTCGTGTGGACCGCGCCGACCACGTATTGACCCTTTGAGTGATTGACCTTGCCATAGGGGAATGGCCAGCGTTTCGGATACCCGCGCCCATCATCCGTTGACAAGAGTGACACTCTGTCGGAGATCACTTCGCGGATGAACGAGCCAAGCACGTTGCCGTCTATGCTGTCCACCACGCGCGCCACGACATTCCCGCCGCGCTGAACCGCACCAACGACAATTGCCTTGCCGCCTGACATTGGGCCACCGCCACCGTCGCGCTTGTTGCGGTGCTTGTTGCGCTCCTTACCGCCAACGAATGTCTCGTCCACTTCGACGAAGCCGACGAGTTGCCGGAATCCCTCGTCCGCCATCCCTGCCCTAATGCGATGGCACATTGACCACGCGGTGCGATAGGAACCCATTCCGAGCATCCGCTGGATTTGCAGTGCTGATATCCCCTTCTTGCTGGTCATCATCAGGTAAATGACCTTGAACCAGACGGTCAGGGGATAGTTGGTGTTCTCGAAGATCGTCCCGACCAGCACCGAGAAGCGGTAGCCCTTGGGCGCGCACTTGTGGCATTGCCAATGGTGCGCCCTCGACGGCAATGCATAGACGGACGCATTTCCGCAGCGCGGACACTTCGGGCCATCCGGCCAGCGTCGGGCAATCAGGTAATC
This sequence comes from Gemmatimonadaceae bacterium, assembly GCA_036504815.1. Classification (NCBI taxonomy): domain Bacteria; kingdom Pseudomonadati; phylum Gemmatimonadota; class Gemmatimonadia; order Gemmatimonadales; family Gemmatimonadaceae; species Gemmatimonadaceae bacterium. The sequence goes on from DASXUN010000021.1 coordinate 689,403, forward strand.
CCGACAGGCAATCTCATCGGGAAACGCCGCCTCAAACTGCGGGAGCGTCATCTGCTTCACGCGCGCTCGCGCCATCTCTCACCCCTCCGGCTCTGAGATGCCACACGGTACAAAACTCGCCGCTATCTGTCAAGATGTGCATAATCGCCAAGGGTGTGTATGCGTCGGTTGCGAACTGGGGGCTGGCTCTACCTCCGCTCCCCCAGCCACGCCGCCAGCTCCTTCTTGATGGCAGCCCCCATCGCCTGCTGCTTGGCGGGGTCCTGCAGCAAGGCGCGGCTCACGCCGTTGTCGCCGATCTCGAGCAGCACGCGGTACGGCGCCTTGTTCACGTTCTCATCCAGGCTGTAGAACCCCAGCCGTCCCGTGACCGCGCAGCGGTAGTTGTTTCGCCCCGTCGAACTGTCCAGCAGCACCCCGCGATTCTCGAGGTCGGTCACCGACGCGACCGCCGCCACCAGGCGCGCCGCCAGCGCGCGGTTCTCCACCTCCAGTGAATCGCCATCGTGCACGTAGCCCCAGATGGCATGGCGATTGGTGCCGCCATTGTTGTGGAGCGCGATGAACACGGTGGGCGAGAGCTTGTTGGCCTGCTGCAGCTCGTACGCGTAGCCCGAGAGCTGGCCGTCCACCACGGCCGACGTGTGCTCGATCATCGTGTTGCTGCCGACGTTCGCGTGGTGCAGCCCCGCCATGCCGTAGCTCCACACCTTGTGTTCATTCAGCGCCGGCGGCGTCTTCATCGCCGCCTCTGCGATGCCGTTGCTCACCTCGGCCTCGTTGAAGTCCTTCCCGGTATCCGTCTGGTGCGACGGCTGCCAGACGATGACGGGCGTACCCTTGGAGGGCGCCGTCGTCGTCCGCGGGCGACCGGTCAAGTGACACGCGGAGCCGAACAGGACGAGAACGCCGAGAGCCGGCAGCAATGCGATACGCATGAGATGGCCGATGAGGTAAGTGAGGGACTGAGGAAGACGGTCAGCGCGTCAAACGAATCACGAGGAAAATCACCACCGCTGCCAATCCGCTTAAATAGATCGCCCGAATATGCCCGCGCGGATTCGCGAGGCGCGCATCGAGCAGCCGGATGGCCGCATACAGTGTGACCACGTCCATGATCGCGATGGGGGCCAGGTAGACGGGTTCCGCCAAACGCAGCAGGAACGGTACCACACTGACCAGCACCAGCGCGCCGAAGATGCCGGTGCTCACCCGCAGCGCAACGGCGCGGCCGTACAGAATCGCGAGCGACGAGGAGCCAATCAGCGTGTCGCCCTCGGCGTCCATTGCGTCGGCCGCGATTTCCTCGCCGAGGTCCATCAGGAAGGCGATCGCGCCGAACCACCAGGCGTGCACGCTCAACGGCCGCCCGACGGTGATGCCGCCGAAGATGAACGTCATCCCCACGGAGACGGCGACCATCAGGTTGCCCAGCACCCCCGCGCGCTTGAACCGCCAGTTGTACAGCACGCCAATCATCCAGATGACGACCGCGGTGACAAATGCCACTGCACCAAGCGCGGCGCTCGCCGCCAATCCGGCGAGCGCCACAGCCACCGAGAGCATCAGTGCATCGCGTGGCGGCACGTCGCCCGACGGCAGCGGTCGGTGCGGCGCGTTGACGCGATCGGTCTCGACGTCGAAATAATCGTTGAGGATGAGCGCCGTGGCCGACACGCAGAAGATGGCAGCGAAGCCAAGCGCCATCGTCGCCACGGCGGGGCGCGCACCGAGCGCGAGCACCTGGCCGAGGAGCACGCACGAGCCGGCGGCGAACGGCAGTTCGAACCGAAAGAGCCGCAGAAGGCCGCGTAGCCGTCGTCCCGCGGCGGGAGCATTGGCCGCCATCAGTAAACCATTGGGATCAACCGCTTCGTCTGTCCCGCATACGCCCTGAATTCCTCCCCATAGCGCTCGGCGAGGTACGCATCGTGCGCGGGAATGATGACGAAGATGAAGTTGCACGCCATCCCCAGCGGAACGAACAGCGTCCACCAGTGCGTGGTGAGCAGCCCGAGGCCGGTGAAGAGCAGCAGGTCGCCGAAATAATTGATGTGACGGCTCCAGCCGAACAGTCCGCCGGTGTAGATGTGGCCGCGATGCGTGGGTTCGGCTTTCCAGACGTGCCGCAGGTACTCGGACGCCGTGCCGAAATACGAACCCGCGAGGTACAGGAGCACCGCGAGGGCGTCGGTCGCGCCCAGCGGCTGTGGCGCGCGCAATCCGTCGCGCAGGAACAGGAAAAGGACGACGCCGATGATGCTTCCACCCCACATCGCTTCCCACCACGGCACCGTGCGCTTGACGAAGACAAACAGCGTGTGCGCAGCCCGCCCTATGTAGAGTGCGGCGCAGCACAGGAGGAGCAATTGACGGCCCGCCACCGCAGGCGGTGCCGCGCCTTCCGGCGCTCCGAACCACATCCACGCCGCGGCGGTGGCACACACCACGTACCAGGCAATGATCGCCGCCTTTGGGCCGATCGAAGGCGACTTGCCCGGCTGGAACTGCATCTGCTGTTTCATGACACACCTGGGCGCACTGCCCCGAATGACTGAACGGGGGGCCACGAGCCACCGTCCAACGTGCGCACGCCGGACCGTTTGCGCCACGTGGCGGCATGGGCGGCGAACCAGGCGTCGGCCGGCTCCAGTTGCCCCCCCGCCTCGCGCGTGTTACATCATCGAGTGGTGCGGCCGCCCGACGACGGGCAGCGCCCGCCATGCACGGTTAGGGGAGAAAATAGTGTCAGCAGGCGATCTAGGACCAACTTCGGAATCGGCCAAGCGCCCGGGCGTTCCTGCCCCGCGCCCTGCCGTGGTGCTGGTGGTGGACGACGACGCCTCGGTGCTCTTCGCGTCGCGCCGCATTCTCGCCAAGCACGGCTACACCGTGCTCGAGGCGCCGAGCGGCGAGGAAGCGCTGCAGATCGCGCGCGAGAGCGCGCAGAAGATCGACGTGGTGCTCACCGACGTGCGGATGCCGGGCATGGATGGACCCACGCTCGTGCAGAAGCTGAACGAACTGAATCCCGCCGTGCGCATCGTGTACATGTCGGGGTACAGCGACGGACGTCTTGATCAGGAACTGCCGGCGCCGCGCCGCGCCTTCCTGAACAAGCCGTTCACGATTGAGCAGCTGACCCGCACGGTCGCCGAAATCCTCGGCTGAGCCCGATGGTGCGCCGTGCGGTCCTGACCGTTGCCTGTGCGCTCGCGACGATGGCGGGCGCCTTTCGTTTTACGGCAGCGCCAGGACCCGGGCTCGACCCGGACGCGATGTCCTACCTGGGCGCGGCGCAAAGTCTGGTGACCAACGGCACCCTGCGCGTACCGCTGGCGCCGTGGACGGACGATCGACCGTCTCTGCCACTGGCGCACTTTCCTCCCGGATACTCCGCCGCCATCGCGGTGCCGATCCTGTTCGGTGCGGACGCCACGAACGCCGCACGCATCGTGCAGGCCACGGCGGCCGCCGCAACGGTGGCGTTGCTCATATTCACGCTCTGGCCGCTCGCCGGCGGCGGTGGCGCAGTACTCGGCGCGGTGGTGCTCGTGCTTACGCCGGCATTTGTGTTCGTGCAGCTGCAGGTGCTGAGCGAGCCGCTTTTCCTGGCGATCATCACCCTGATGCTGTGGAGCCTGGTGCGCCGGCCGCGCGCCGCGCTGACGCACGGACTCATTGCGGCGGCGGCGACGATGGTGCGCTATGCCGGCCCGTCGATGGCCGGGGCGGCGGCGCTGTGGGCGTTGCGCGACCGGCGCGCGCCATGGCGCGACCGCCTGTGGCGCGCCGCACTGGCGCTGGCGCCGTCGTTGCTGGCGATGGCGGTCTGGTCGCTTACCCGCGAGCGAGCGCCCGGCGGGACGGGGCAGATTCGCACCGTCGCGATGTACGGGCACTGGGCGCCGACGCTGCAGCAAGGTGCCGAGACGGCGGCGCGCCTCCTCGCGCCGACCCTTGAATGGGAACCGGCGCCGTGGCTGGCAGCGGCCGGCGTGCTTGCCGCGTTCGTTGCGCTGACGTGGAGCACGGTGCGGCTGGAGGGCGAGGTGCGCCCGGAGCCGGCACACGACGATCCCCGTTGGGCCGACCAGCGCGTCCTGCTGCAGGCCGCGGGGTGCGTGATCGCCGGTTACGTCGCGCTTCTCGTGGCATCGCGCGCCTTCGCCGATCCCAACATCCCGTTCGACTTCCGCCTGCTGCTGCCGCTGCTTCCGCCCCTGATCGCGGCCATCACGGTCGTCGCGGCGCGGGCGTGGCGCGTCATCTCGACGCCGGCGCGGATCCTTGGCGTGCTCGCGTGCGCCGGATGGATGGTGCTCGCGGTGCGCGCCGACCAGGTCCTGCTGTCCGACGCGCTCGAGGACGGTGGCGACTTCGCGAGCCGAACCTGGCGCGAGTCCCCCACGCTCGGCTGGGTGCGCGCGCAAGATCCGGCTCGCGCCATCTACACCAACTGGCCGTGCGCGGTCTGGTTTCATCTCGGACGCACTGTGCACGACCTTCCCGCAGCCACCGATTCGACCACTGTGCGGCGTTTCCTGGCGCGACTCGACGCGACGGGTGGAACCGTGGTGGCCTGGAAAGCGCAAAGCGCCGACACGGCACCGACCGACGCGCTCGTGGCGGCCGCTGGTCTCGTGCGCATCAAGGAGTTCAGTGACGGCGCCGTGTATGCGAAGGCGCCGCCCGACGTAGCGCCGCCTACGGTGGCGCCGCCCGCGGTGCGGCGATAACGTGCGGGGATGAGCCTCGCGGCCATTCTCAACGAGTGTTCGCGCCTTGCCGCCGGCGCAGGAGTGGGCGCGCTGGCGAGCGTCGTGCGCCGGCGCGGGTCGCTGCCCATGAGCGCCACGGCCAAGCTGCTCGTCACGGCCGAGGGCGCGCGCTTCGGCACGGTGGGCGGCGGCTGCCTCGAGGCCGACATAATGGAGCAGGCGCTCGGCGTCTGCGAACGCCGCGTCCCGCTCTGCACCTCGCACACCCTGAACGCCGAACTGGCCGGCGATTACGGGCTCACCTGCGGCGGCACGGCCGATGTTTTCATCGAGCCGATAGTCCCGAATCCTGCGCTCGCCGCATTGTACGCGCAGGCGGCCAATGTCGTGGCGCGCGGCGACCGCGCGGTGCTGGTGACGGCGCGCACCTGGCCCGACGGGGCGGCGCGCAAGCTGCTGGTCACGGCGCAGGGCGAATACGACGCCGGCGCCGATGCGGCGATGCACGCGGCCGCGCGCGCCGTTGACCCGTCACGCGACGAGCCCGCGCTCGGCGACGACTTCGTGGTCGAAGCGCTCGTCGGCGCGCCCCGGCTGGTGGTCTTCGGCGCGGGGCACGTGGGTGCGCGCATCTGCGAAGCCGCCGCCTTCGCCGGGTGGCGCGTGACCGTGATCGATGATCGCGGCGAGTTTGCCGACGCCACCCGGCATCCGCGCGCCGAGCAGGTGCTCGTCTGCGACTTCAGCGACGTGAGCGCGGCGGCCGTGGCGCCCACGGATTGCGTGGTCATCTGCACGCGCGGCCACCAGCACGACGCGCTGATCGCCGAACAGGTGGCGCCACTGCGACCGCGCTTTCTGGGCATGCTCGGGTCGCGTCGCAAGGCGGCGCTCACCCGCGACGCCCTGCGCGGCTGGGGCGTCGATGAGGAGGCGATCGCGCGCATCGTCTGTCCCGTCGGTCTCGATGTCGGGGCGGACACGCCGGAAGAGATTGCGATCAGTGTGGTGGGACAGTTGGTAGCCGTGCGTCGGCAGACCGTTGAGGGCCGACGGTGGACGGTGGAGGGGACGCCGATCCACGCCGCTGGCGAATCGGCGCCGCCACGGTAGCATCAGTCAGCAGACGTCCACCGTCTATTGTCCACCGTCCACCGTCTATCGTCCGCCCCCATGCCCCCAGTGACGCTCAGCGACATCGAGATCCAGCGCGAACTCAACGCGATGGACGGATGGACGCGTCGTGGCGACGCGATCATCAAGACGTACGAGTTCCACACCTTTGCCGAGGCGATCGCGTGGGTGAACCGCGTGGCCGCGGCGGCCGAGGCAGCCGAGCACCATCCAGATCTCGACATTCGATTCCGCATGGTCGCGGCGTCACTCTCCACCCACGACAGCGGCGGCATCACCGCACTCGACTTTGCCGTGGCACACGTCATGGACCAGCTGGTCGGGCCGCAGGATCCGGAGGGACCCGGACTCGGAGCATAGTCCGCGACGGGGCAAGTGATGGCGGAAGGCAGATGGCGGATGGCGGATAAGAACAGGCGCCCGATGAGTCCCTCTCATCGGGCGCCTCTGCCATCTGCCATCCGCCACCTGTCATCACTCAGCTCCTGTTCCGCCCCCCGCCGAGCAACTGCAGTATCGCCAGGAACATATTGAGCAGGTCCAGGTAGATCTGCACCGCAGCCGGCACATAGTCATCGGGGCCGTACACGTTCTTCAGGCGCCAGGTGTCGAAGACGAGCAGGCCGGCGAAGATGAAGACGGTCATCCCCGCGATCCACAGCCCCGCCGTCTGGTTCTGGAAGAACATGTTGAGCAGCGACGTGCCGATCAGCACCCAGAGGCCGACCACGAGGAACGACCCCCACGCGCTGAAGTCGCGGCGGCTCACCCACGTGTAGATGGTGAGCACGGCGAACGTGCTGAGCGTCAGGATGCCGGCCTGGCCGACGACACCGGGTTCGTTGCGGCTGTACACGTAGATGATCGGCGCGATCGCGACGCCCATCACCAGGTTGAACAGGAAGACAAAGCCCAGCGCGCGCGGCGCGCTGTCGCGCGTCTTCATCGCCATCCACAGCGGCACGAAGGCCAGGATCATCGTGATGAACGGATGACGCGCGGCGCTCAGCATCAGCGCCTCCTGCGTCATCGTCACCGCCGTGCCGAGCATCGTCACGATGATCGACGCGAAAACGAGCAGGTAGGTGCGGCGCACAAGAGTGGCCCGCTGTTCGCCGGTGAGGACCAGCGCAGGCATCTCCGCAAACCGTGAATAACCCATCGAGTTCGACTCCCGTGAAATCAGGGTGGAATACTCGAATTATAACGCCCGAGAAGGCCGAAAGTTCGCGTTGTGCAAGTCATGGATTGGTAAGCAGTTTCTGCTGCCAGCGGGCGCGCGGGATACGACGGCGTGGAGCGCGCAACGGTGGGAACCAAACAAAGGGCGCGGAGATCGCTCTCTCCGCGCCCTCGTTCCGGCCTCGCCGGCGTGGCCAGCCGTTAGTTCTTCCGCAGCCGAATCGACCCGTTCACCGTCGAGACGCTGAGCTCCGGCCCACCCTTGCCGATCTTCCCTTCGATCCGGCGGCGATCGATGCGCCCCTGCACCAGGATCGGAAAATCTTCGGACGTGATGCTGCCATTCACCGTGTGCATCTCGATGTCGGCATTGAGCGACTCGGGGAGTTCGAGCGTGACACTCCCGTTCACCGTCTCATACTCCACCGGCCCGGTGCCGATGCTCCCGGCGCGCACGCGAATGCCGCCGTTCACCGTCTTGGCGCTGACGGGTCCGCCCGTCGTCGACGCATCGATGCCGCCATTCACGGTGCGCGCCTTCACGGCGGCGGTGGCCCCCGCGATGCCGAGCCCGCCGTTCACCGTCGAGGCGTCGAGCTTCACGCCCTTCGGCAGCAGGATGGTGAACTTGACCGACACATCGTTGCGGTCGTTCCACGACCGGCCGCCCCCGCGCGAGCTGTAGCCGTCTTCGTCGCAGCGCGTCTCGCGCCCTTCCCAGATGGCGCAGACCAGGATGTCGCCGTTCGCCGTCTTGGCGGCCGTGATCTTCACGTCCTTGGGATCGCCGCGGCGCCATTCCTTCTCCGCCCGCACCTCGGCTGTCGCGCCGGCCGCGCTTTCCACGTTGATCGAGCCGTTCAGGTTGCGCACGTAGACGGTGCGTCCGGCCTCGATGCCGCCCGACCACTTGAAGGAATCGTCGCGCTCCTGTGCGCTGGCGTTGGGTGCGAACATCGCGAACACCGCGCCGGCGGCCAGCAGGGAGAGGGTCTTTCGCATGGTCAGTCCTCCTTGGTCGGGCGCGACGCGCCCTTCTGGATCGTGATGTCGCCGCTGAAGGTGCCGAGGCTGATGCGCGCCCCGCCGCCATTGATGGTCGTCCGCATTTCCCGGCCGCGGCGGCCGGCCGTCTGGCCCGGCTGCAGCGTGAGCGGGAACTCGGTGCGCAAGTCGCCGCTGAACGTCTGCAGGTCGAGATCCGCGGCCAGGTTCTCGGGCAGGGTGACGCGGATGTCGCCCGAGTGCGTGTTCGCGGCAAAGGAGCCGGTGCCGCGGAAATCGCCGCGGAACTCGAAGTCGCCGCTCACGCTCTCGAAGTCGAGACCGTCGAGCGCGCCGCGCACCACCAGCGTGCCACTGACCGTCTTGCCCCGCACGGCGCCCGCCGCGTCATCCAGCCGGATATCGCCGCTCACCGTGTTGACCTGGATGCGTCCGCGGAGGTTCTCGGCGCGCACGTCGCCGCTCACGGCGTGCATTTCCACCACGTCGCTGGCGTCGCGCACCTCGATGTCGCCGCTCACCGAATTCACCAGCGTCTCGCCGGAAGTGCCGCGTACCCGTACGTTGCCCGACACCGACGAGGCCCTCACCTGCGTGCCGACCGGCACGGAGATCTCGATGCGCGACTCGCCCATACGGTTGCGCCGCGACTTGGCGTTGATGCTGACGCGCGACGGCGAGAACGACGTCTCGAAGTAGCCGATCTCGATGCTCGCGAGGATCTTCACCTCGTTCCGCGCCCATCCCGTGACGATGATGTCGCCCGAGACGAGCGCAAGGTCCACGCCGCCGCCCTTGGCGAAGGCGAACGTCGTGTCGATGCGCTGCCGCTCCTGACCCTGGCAACGCGCGGCGTCGGGAAAGATCAACAGGGCAGCGGCGGTGGCGAACAGCAGAGTGCGCATGGTCAGGTCCTGGTTAGGTGCGCGAGGGCAGCAGCGCCGCCGCTCGGAGGAGTTCCAGCTTGGTGTCGTAGGCACGGCTTACCCGATCGGCGAGGAAGGCGCTGGCCGGGTCGGCCGCCAGCGCGGCCTTGCTCTCGGCGATCGCCTGGTCGATGAGCTTCAGGTTCTTCTCGAGCACGGTCACCGTGGCGGAGTCGAGTTCGCCGCGGCGCGTCTCGATGATGTTGTGCAGGGCCGAAATCTCGCTCTCGTACGTGGCCATCCCCTTTTGGGCGGCCACCGAGACGAGTTCGGCGCGCGGGGTGGAAGTGATTGCCACGCGCTCGGTGGGTGAATCCGCCGAGCGGACGGCCACGAACCAGGTGCCGCCGGCCGACACCGCCATCAGCACCGCGGCGGCGGCGGCCACCTGCCGCGAGCTCCAGCGGGCCAGCGGACGGCGCCGTTCGTTCAATGACATCACCGGCGCCTCGATGCGCGCCTCGATGCCGGCCCACAGGTCGTGCGACGGCGTCATCGTGGGGAGCGACGCGGCCTCGGCGTGGATCGTCTCCAGGTCGCGCACCACCTCGCGGCACGCGGCGCACGCGGCCAGGTGCGCCTCGAGCTGCGCGCGCTGGGTGTCGCTGAGCGCGCCGTCGAGCCGGTCGCTGACCAGCACCAGGGCGTCGTCGCAGGGGATCATCGGTTGGGTCATCGGTTCAGGGCCTCCCTCAGCAGCAGCCGGGCGCGGTGCAACTGCGCCTTGCATCCCCCCGCGGTGATGCCCAGCATCGCGGCAATCTCCTCGTGGGTGTATCCCTCCACGTCGTGCAGCACGAAGACCTTCTTGGCGCCGGGCGGCAGGGCGGCGATGGCGGCCTCGAGATCGAGGCTGAGCCCCGGAACCGGGAGCGGGCGCGCGTCGGCGTACGACATCGTGTCCATGTCCTCGATTCCGTCGTCGTGCCGCTCGCGCCGGCGCTTCTCCGCCTGCCGTTCGTTGAGCACGACGTTCACTGCCATGCGGTGCAGCCAGGTGCCGAACGCCGAGTCCCCGCGGAACTGCGCGAGCTTCTCCCACGCCCTGACGAAGACATCCTGCGTCAGCTCCTCGGCCCGCATCCGGTCGCCCACCATCCGGGCGCACAGGGTGAAGACCTTGTCCACGTGGACCCGGTACAGGCGCTCGTATGCGCGCCGGTCGCCGCGGGCGGCGAGGGCGACGTCGTCGGGGAGCGACGGCGAGAGGGTCACGGGGAGTGGGGAAGCCTGCATCCGGATCGCTGGTCCTCGGTGGTTCGCAGGATCAGACAGGGGGATGCCGTAAAGGGTTTGAACGGCCGGAACGGGGAGGGGGTAGAGGCCGGGGGGGGGGGGGGCGGGGGGGGGGAC